>DYPL01000045.1 GCA_020719945.1 Turneriella parva | reverse complement strand
CCCCCCCAAGTTTACACCGAGTAGCTTGCCGTGAGCAAGCGTATCGAGGTGCCCCCAAATCACACCGTTACAACCTGCTGCAAACCCTCCTCCTTTAAAAGATCCTCGATGCTCTCGGCTTGCGTAAGAATAATGCTGATACCAAGAAGTTCCAGCCTGTTTTTAAGATTTTCGCCAATATTGCGAATGACAAAAATATTAGTGCCATCGAGCATCTGCGGTAAAAAGCGAGTCGCGTGAATGCCATACGGCTGGTTGTTCAGGCGCATGGTGCGAATTTCGTTTTCTGTGTAACCCTTTTCCAACAGTGCCGTAAAGACAGGATTATCCTCAATGCGCTTTTCTGTAATCTCTTCGCCCTGAACGGTAAAGAATACAATATAGCGGGAAATACCGGTATGCTGGGCCACGTGCTCTGCATCGTCGCTCGGAAAAGCTATTTTGTAAATATTGGCAGATCGCTGCACTTCCAGAGTTTTTCCGTGTATTAAAGCGAGAGCAATTTTTTGTCTTGCCTTTTTGATTATCCTCGAAAGAGTGGGGCGCGAAATGTCCATCTCGGCGGCGGCGTCTTCTTGGTACATGCCAAGCAGATCCATCAGCCGAAAGGCCTCAATCTCGTCAGGGAGCAGCACAACTTTTTCTGTCTCGTCCACGTTTTTGCCGCAGGGCTTAAAGCAGGAAACGAGAGCATTAAAGAAGAGGCTTCGTGGTCTTTTTCTCTTGTCCGGCATCATCCATTTATGAACATATGTTCATAAATTCAAGTAATAAAAAATAGGCCGCAGTGGCCAAAAAAAATACTCAAAGCTCTATTTATCAATAATTTTGAAAAAATTTTTGATTGTAATCTGAATAAACATTGTCGGGGAATCCATAGTATGTTTCGACTCGACGAGCGCCTTGAGCGCGATACCGTTCCCGTTCTCGATCTCCCGCTGTGCAGCGTTCTGCTCAACCGGATAAAAAGTTATCCGTGGATTATTCTCGTCCCCCGCAGGGAAAACATGACCGAGTGGATAGATCTTTCCGCTGCGGACCAGCAGGCACTCCTCTCAGAACTGTCTCTGGCTTCCCGCGTTTTGCGCACGGTGTACCATCCCGATAAGCTCAACACGGGCGCCCTGGGTAACATGGTCAAGCAGTTGCATGTTCACGTGATAGCGCGGTATCGAGTCGATTCCGCCTGGCCAAGTTCTGCCTGGGGCCACCCCGATGTCGATTATTACGCGGAGGAAGAAGCGCGTCTCGCTGCGGAACGTTTATCGGCGGCGTTTCTCGAATTAATGGACGAACAGATTCCGTTGTTTTTTTCCGCTTCTGGTGGTGTGGAAGGTTGAGCTACGAGCCATACAGGCTTTTTCGTTCTATGTGCGCTGCAAAAACTTTTGCAAGCCGCTCTTCTGTACGGCAGAGCAGCTTTTCGCCGCAGGATGTAACCGTTCTATTGCTCGTTCACCTTGTGGTGGGCCTATTGTTCTTATTGAATAGAGGCGTGTATTTTGTTGTAAAAATATACAGATAGTTTAGGAGGATTATGTCTCTATTAGATTGTCTTCGCCAAGCGCATCGAAAGGTTTCCCCGAGTTTACCCTGAGTCCCCCCGCTTTCTCGAAGAAAAAAATAATGTTGTCTATGTTAAAATTTTTTCGTCCATTTGAATCAAAGGCAAGGTAGTATAAAGAGACTTGTTATTGGCTATACGGGTAACTCAAATTTTGGGAGATGGCAAGCCCGTGTTGCAAGGAGCGCATTCTCAATTTGTCCGTAGGAGAAGCAGTCATGGAAAGGCAAACAAGATTATTCCAAATTCGGTGGCTTTTGATAGCATTCGTCGCAGGTGTGTTCACGACTGCCTGTAGCGATTACGATACCTTTCTTCTGGGAACGGATCGCGTGGATTCATCCAATTCGTCATCGTCCGAACCTGAGGTTGTGGCAAAGCCGGTAATTTCACCAGCGTCTGGCACGTATTCAGGGCAGATAGAAATTACTATAACTGCCTCGCCAGGAGCAGAGATTCATTACACTACGGACGGATCCGAACCAAACGAAACTTCTGGCGTGTATACATCCCCAGTCACGGTTTCTGAAAATCACAGTGCAGTTACAATAAAAGCAATTGCCCTGAAATCTGGCGTGGAATCCAATGGAATATCAGAAGCAGCCTATGAAATTATTTATGAAGTTTATACGGTGGCAGGCAAAGCGAATGAGGCTGGCAGTACTAACGGCAATGCTTTAGAGGCAACATTCAACCAACCAAACGATGTCGCGGTGGCAGGAAATTTTGTATACGTAGCAGACAGGAATAATCACGTAATCCGAAAAATTGATCTGCAAAGCAATCTGGTCACAGTTCTGGCAGGTTCGTCTGGAACGACTGGCAGCCAAGATGGAAATCTATTGGACGCTCGCTTTAACAAGCCCCATTCCATTGTTGTGGACGGCTCTGTAATTTACGTATCTGATACCTATAATCACACGATACGCAAAATTGAACTCACTGAAACTGGCGGAACAGTGAGTACTTTGGCAGGTTCTGCCGGCACCGAGGGCAGCACCGATGGAACTACGGGCACCAGCTTTAAATTTCCCCGAGGCATAGCGGTGGATAACGCGTATATCTACGTTGCAGATCGTGAAAACCATACCATTCGTCGCGTCCAAAAAAGTGATGGAGCCGTGGTCACGCTTGCAGGCAGCGGCACTGCTGGTTACCAAGATGGAAATGGAACAACCGCAAAGTTTAATAGCCCTAACGATATAGCCGTGCTCGATGGATCTTTATTCATAATGGATACGTACAACCACAGGATTCGCAAACTTCAACTCAGTGATAATACAGTGACTACTCTGGCGGGCCAGAGCACTAAGGGGAGCGCGGATGGCAGTGGAAGTTTAGCACAGTTCAATTTTCCTTATGGCATCGTTGCGCACGCGGGAGATCTTATCGTTGCCGATACAGCGAACAGCACGCTGCGCCGCATTGTTGTTTCCTCTGCCGAGGTGACAACTCTGGCTGGTTTGGCTGGAACCTCTGGCTATGCGGATGGGTCGTATTCTGAGGCACGCTTCAGCACAGAGATACAGGGCCTTGCTTCAGACGGGACAATTCTCTATGTTGCAGATTCAGACAGCCATATTATTCGTGCTATACGCTAAAGTGCTTACAGCCGCAGCAGGCCGATCGTGGTAAACTGGCAGAAAAGCCAGCCGCGCGCAGCGGCCCTCACTTATTCGTGCGGAAATCTCGAAAAAGTAACCTTTTAAGATTGCCTTTCGCTCAATAGAAAATATTTTTTCAAAAATTTTATTCTTTAGATAAGATCTGAAAAAGTCCCTCCGTGTACTTTTTCCGACCTTACTTAGATGTTTCGGTGAGCACTTCGAGAGCAGGAGTAAAATTGCCGAGCACGCCGTTAAATGCGGCATGGCGGACAATCTTCATGACGAAAATAATTTCCTCCTGTGAAGCACCAGCCTTGAGAGCCATTTTGGTTTGTGCGCGCGTGCATTCACTGTCGCCTTTGGCAAGGGCCGCTGCTAAAAACAAAAGGCGGGAAGTTTTGGCATCAAATGGGTTTTTATTGTTCCCAATGCTCATCGCCCGGCTTGTGCCCGTGTCGGATAGAATGCTTTCGTCCAACTCCCACGCGAGGCCAACTGCCTTAGGCGCATTACCGCCAAACATTTCTTGGAGCGAATCGTGAACCTGTTTACCACTCATTTTATTTTCCATTGTCCCCAAAGGCAGGGAGCATTTTCTTTTGGCAATCACTTTTCCTCTTTACACTCTTTCTGCGTGCACAATTCCGGAATATGTTTCCTCTTTTACGTGCATTTATTCAGGCAGCTGACCGCTTTGTCTCCTTTCTATACCCCGCACGGTTTTCTCTCAATGACCATATTCGCGCAGCCGGGATTCTGGCCGTTGCCGGTTTTTTTTCCGGAGTTCTCATTATAGCCCTCCTATCCGAACCAGATAAAATTATCGGTCTTAAAGATTACAAACCGGGGCTGCCGTCCACTCTTCTCGACCGCAAGGGCCGCGTCGTCACTACGTTCTTCCAGGACCAGCGCATCATGGTTGGCCAGCAGGATATTCCCGATGTCGTCTCGCAGGCGTTCATTGCCATGGAGGACAACCATTTTTATACCCACCCGGGCATAGACGTGCAGGCCATCCTTCGCGCGGCCCTCGTAAACGTTTTCACGGGTTCCGTAAAGCAGGGCGGCTCCACGATTACGCAGCAGCTTGCAAAAGTGATTTTAACAAACCGCGAACGATCTCTCACGCGCAAAGCAAAAGAGGCAGCCTATGCTCTGCTCATTGAACTCCTGTACAGCAAACAGGAAATTCTTACCATGTACTTTAACCAGATCTATTTTGGACATGGCACGTATGGGATAGAAGCAGCGTCCCGTTTTTACTTCAAAAAGTCTGCCAAAGATCTCGGCGTTGCCGAAGCCGCCATTCTTGCATCGCTCCCCGCAGCTCCCATTTTCTATTCTCCTGTGCGCAACCCGCACCGTTCGCTTGGTCGCGTGAAAATGGTTCTCGTCAAAATGACAGATCTCAAGTTTATTACGCCAGAGCAGGTCTCTACCGCCTACAGAGATCTCATCCGCTATTATTCTAATCTCAACATGTCGCCCTCTGCCACGGCGTTTGGCGAGAGGGAAGATCTTGCTCCGTATTATTCCGAAACCGTGCGCCAGTTTCTGGAAAAAGAAATAGGACGAAAAAAACTATACAATGGTGGGCTTACTATTCACGGCAGCATTGATCTCGATCACCAGGATGCGGCTCAAAAAGCTTTGTGGCATGGGCTCAAAAACCAGAACAAAGTCTCCGGAAATTATATATTCCAAAAACAGATCAAGCTTTCCTCCGCTCACTCTAAAGAACTCGATCTCATACGGCTGGCCTTTGATCTTCCTGAATTTACTCTGGAACGAACACTCGATCAGTATAAACTCGAGATGGAGTTTAACGATCGCTTCATGGAAGAAATCGAAGTTCTCAATCTGGCCATGGGTGGCGAAGAAAAAATGGATGAAGTGCTGCGCAGCGCCCGAATACACAATCCGTACCAGAACCGCTACCTGAACGTTCAGGGAGCTCTGGTAGAGTTAGATCATAAAACCGGCGAAGTGACAGCTCTCGTCGGCGGTCTTCCATTCTCGTCCCAGAACCAGATCAATCGCGCCATGCAGACGCGCCGCCAGCCGGGGTCCACCTTTAAGGCTATTCTGTACGCCGCCGCGCTCGAAAAAAGAAAAGTCACGGCGGCATCTGTTTTCTCCGATTCACCCGTGTTGTTTCTCAATGAATACGGCGAGGCCTGGACTCCAGAAAACTATTCCGGCGGCTATCGCGGATTTATCAATCTTCGCGAGGCCATTCGTGAATCTGCCAACATGGTTTCCATTGCGGTTGCAAGGGAGGCAGGCGTAGGAAATATTCTGCCCGTTGCGGAGCGAATGCTCAACCTGCGTGAAAACATCATTCCCCGCAATCTGAGCGTTGCGCTTGGCAGTTATGAAATATCTCCCCTCCAGATGGCTCGCGCTTTTTCTCTGTTTCCGCGCGGAGGAAAATCGCTTAACACGCGGCTTATCAACAAGGTAGAAGACCAGGACGGAAATATCATACTCGATTTTGAAAACCGTGGAAAAGAAGTGCAGATTATCTCAACTGGAACCGCCACCGTGATGACGAGTCTGCTGGAAACCGTCGTGAAAAGCGGAACGGCCACCGGGGTAAGACAATACGGTTATTCTGGCTATGCCGCCGGTAAAACTGGCACGACCGACAATTTTCGCGATGCCTGGTTTGCCGGTTTTAACCAGCGCTATACAAGCGTCGTCTGGATAGGTTACGACCGTCCTTCGCTAAGCCTTGGCAGTGGTCAGTCTGGTGGTGCCATCGCTGCGCCTCTCTGGGGTAATTTTCAAAATCGCGTTTCTTCTGCGATTAAAGACGACGAGCCGTATATAGTTTCCGGTGGAACGCGCATGGTAACCGTCTGCAAGGCGACTGGAAAACTTCCCGGAGCGGGCTGTCCCGAAACGACGACAGAAATATTCATTGCCGGTACAGAACCCACTGAGGCAGAAGACATAACGGGAGACGAACTGCCAAAAACCTCCGTAGATTTTAATATCTCCAACGAAGACTTCTACAGCACTGACAACTGATATGGCATCTCTCGCAGTAAAATACAGACCCCGAGATTTTTCTGACCTGGTTGGCCAGGTGCATGCGGCGCAGAGTCTCAAGAACGCCATTGAATTCAAAAACATTGGCCATGCCTATCTCTTTTACGGTTCCCGTGGAGTGGGAAAAACTTCTACGGCCCGCATTCTTGCCAAAGCACTCAACTGCGAAAAAGGTCCCACTACGGAACCATGCGGCGTTTGCTCCCACTGTATCGAAATATCAAAGGGTACGTCCATGGACGTAATAGAAATGGATGCGGCCTCTAACCGGGGGATTGACCATATTCGAGAACTTCGCGAGAACGTGCGGTTTGCTCCCATGCGGGCCCGTTATAAAATTTATATCATAGACGAAGTGCACATGCTCACTACCGAGTCTTTTAACGCGCTGCTCAAGACTCTCGAAGAGCCACCGTCCCACGTCGTGTTTATTCTGGCCACCACTGAGATGCACAAAATCCCGGAAACAATTTTATCGCGCTGCCAGTCCTTTGCCTTCCGCCGGTTTTCTCTCAAGGAAATCCAGGCCCGCCTTACATATATACTAAAAGAAGAAAAAAAAGAATACGAGGAAGAAGCTCTTTTTCCGATTGCAGAAAAAGCCGATGGCTCCATGCGCGACGCCATTTCTCTGTTAGACCAGGTGGCGGCTTTTGCCGGCAAAGAAAAAATGACCGTTGCCATGGTTGGCATAGTGCTCGGGATTCCCCGGCAGGAATTGTTTTTTGAATTTCTGGATTCCATCCGCAACCGCAATACCAAAACAGCGTTTCACATTATCCACACTCTCAGCGAAGAAGGGCAGAACCTGCGTCGCTTTATCTGGGATGTTCTCACCATCATCAAAAACATTACCGTTCTCAAAGAAATTCCGGACACTGCTGAACTGAATATTTCTCCTTCTCTCCGCGACGAGCTCGTGAAACAGGGACAGGCTTGGGATTCGCGCGAGCTCATGGCTTTTTTTGACACATTGTTTGCCATGTACAGCAGCCCGTCTTTATATTCTTCTTCCCGCAGCAGCGAAGTGCGAATAGCTTTTGAAATGGCTCTTCTCGATCTGTTCGATAAACTTACTCGCCCATCCGTATCCGCTCTGCTGAGTCGCCTCAAAGGGTTAGAATCCGCCCTTTCCTCTGGCATACCCTACGAAGAAAAAACACCTACTTCCCAAAATTCTCTTCCGGAAAAACGGGAACCAGCCCCTGAAAAAACTATAATGGCTTCTGCTCCTGTTCCGGCTGCGCCCCAACCGACTGGTCCAACGTTAGAAGAAATGGAAGAGGCCGAGAGCAGGGCCCTACTGGAGCGGGAGTTTATGGCCGAAGAGGTAGACGCGCAAACGGGGAGTATGTTCCAGTAAGGACACAATCTTTGCATTAATTCCGCCGACTTACTTAAGTTTCCGGATTATTATTGACGTGGAGCAGGCTATATTCCATAGGTTTTGGGATGGCAAGCATGAATATTGGAATTATCCGGGAACATGAGAATTATCCGGGCATCCCTGAGAGGCGCGTAGGCATTACCCCCAAATCCATCCGTCGGCTTGTTGCCGCCGGTGCAAACGTATATATCGAACCGGGGGCAGGTTTCCCTGCAGGCTACCCCGATGCACTCTACGAAAAGGCGGGGGCTACTCTCGTCTGGAACGAAAATGAAGCCATTCTGCGGTCAGACCTTCTGCTTAAGGTTACGCCGCCTTCTCGCAAAGAAATTGAGTTCCTTAGCGAGGGAGCCATGATCTGGTCTTTTGCCAATCTTACCCTGGCCCACGACGATGTTCTGCAATTCATTCAGGAAAAAGAAATCACTGTTCTCGGTTATGAGAACATTGAAACAGCCTCTGGCGCCCGCCCCATTTTGCGGATTATGAGTGAAATTGCCGGGAGGCTTTCTCCCCATCTGGCTCACTACATGATGCAGTCCGAGAAGGGCCAGCATATTCTGCTTGGTGGTATTCCAGGACTGCCTTCTGCCGATGTCGTCATTATTGGGGCCGGCGTACTGGGAACCTATGCGGCAGACAGCTTCTCTACTACGGGTGCTACAGTTCACGTTCTCGATATCAATCGCGACAGGCTGGAGTCCCTTTCGCGTTTTACATCGCACCCTGTACACACAGCCATGGCAACAGAAGAAAATATTGCGCAATATGCCTCTTTTGCTAATGTCCTCATTACGAGCGTTCTTGCTCCTGGAAAAATTCCTTCCGTGATTGTAAGCCGCGACACTCTGCTTTCCATGAAGCCCGGGTCTGCCATTATTGACTTCAGCATTGATCAGGGCGGTGCTACATCAGCCACCCGCGATCGCGGCCCCAAAGCGGATATATGGGATCAAGATGGATTGTTGTTTTTGACTCTGCCCAATGCTCCTTCTCGAGCAGCCCGCACGGCAAGCATTGGACTCAGCCAGATTATTTTGCCGTATATTATGGAAATGCTGTCCGGAGGGTTTAATCATATTTTGAGATCGTTTCCGGAACTGGTTCCCGGTTTGTATTTTTACAAAGGGAAGGCTGTGGGGCATTCGCTCGGAGCCCGCATGCCGCTGCACAATATAGAAAAAAATCTTTTGGAGGATTAAAATGAGCCGACTGTTAGATGCCTACAATGCCAAAAAAATGACCGCCCGCGATGCCGTCGCAAAAATTAAAAGCGGAGACAAAGTATATCTCTCTGGAAATGCGGCTGTTCCGACAGAGCTCATTGCTGCTCTCGCTCAACGCAAAAATGAATTAACCGATATTGAACTGGTGCACGTACTTCTGTTGGGCAACGATCCCCTCTCTGCGCCCGACATGGTAGGACACTTTTTTCACAACGCCATGTTTGTAGGCCCAGGAGACAGAGAAGCCGTAAACTCTGGTCGCGCAGGATACATTCCGTCTCATTTGCACGAGATGCCCAAAATTATAAAAGACGGCATCATAAAACTGAACGCTGCCTTTGTGCAGACATCGCCACCCGACGAGCACGGATTTGTCTCTCTGGGAGTAGAGGTTCTCATGTCCAAGGCTGCAGTAGAAGCTGCCGACTATGTAGTGGCGCAGGTGAATCCGCGCATGCCACGCACGCTGGGAAATTCCTTTATTCATATTTCTCAAATAGACGCATTTGTCGAGACATCTCTTGCTCTGCCGCAACTCAACAAAAAACCATTCTCCGAGACGGAATATAAAATTGGCGAACATATTGCGAATCTAATTGAACACGGTTCTACACTACAGCTTGGCATTGGCGGAATTCCCGACGCAGTATTGTCTCTTATAGAGGGCAAACGCGATCTGGGCATACACACCGAAATGATATCAGACGGAATTGTAGAAGCCGTGGACAAGGGTATTATTACCGGGGCGCGCAAAACTCTGCATCCCGGAAAAGTCATTGCGACTTTTATTTTGGGTTCCGAAAAACTGTACGAGTATGTAAATGATAACCCTCTCTTTGAACTGCACCCGGCAGATTACACAAACGATCCGTTTATTGTGGCGCAGAATCACAAAATGGTAGCGATCAATTCTGCTCTTCAGGTGGATTTGACGGGGCAGGTTTCCTCGGATTCCATTGGCACGCGGATTTACTCTGGTTTTGGTGGCCAGCTCGACTTTATTCGGGGCGCGTCGCATTCTCCCGGCGGTAAACCAATTATCGCAATTTCTTCTACAGCGCAGGACGGCACAGTGTCGCGCATTGTTCCAGAGCTTTTGCCGGGTGCGGGCGTTGTAACAACGCGGGCCGATGTTCATTACGTCGTTACCGAATTTGGAGTGGCCCATTTATATGGTCGCAATCTGCAGGAGAGAGCCAAAGCTCTGATTGCCATTGCGCATCCCGATTTCAGGGAAGAACTCACTCAAAAAGCACGTGAAAGGAAACTGTTCTAAGGACAATATGAAGAAAATAACAGGAGACAATTTTCCCTTCGATACCAGCCTCAGAAAAAAATTTTCTGATGAATATGAGCTCAAAAAAATTCTTCTGAAGATGGAAGAAATGCAGGGCGCGCCGTCCATTACGCGGCTGCGCCTGTTCAGCAGCCATATCAATGCCCGGAAAAAACAAAAGAAGGGGAAGGAATTTTATTCTCCGGCAGAGCTCCATTCTATTGGTCTCATCCAAGAAATTTATCGGTATATTAGTTCTGAATATGAAAAAAACGAAGAGCATGATTTTTGGAAAAAATTTGCATCTCAATATAATGCAGAGCGCAGGTCTGCAATTTTTTCCTATTACATCGAACAGTATCCACCTTTGCCGGTTTACGAGGGGATAATTTCAGAACCCGAGTACAAAAAAGCAACAAAAGACGGCGAGACAATTTCGGACCTCATCACGGAAGATCTTCTCCTTCTTACCGTGAATTCTGACAACCCTGCCCTGAAACCGTACCGCGAAATTTTTGACGACACGGAATTGCATTCCTGCTGTCGGTACCGTGAGTATGTCCAGGGTCTTACAGATTATCTTAAAGAGCTTAAGCCCATTGGACCAAACGAATCGGATCTTTATTCTCTTTTTCTGGAACCCATCCAGGATTCTCCCGATTCCATTTTTGGGCAGTTAGAATACATTCTAAAACAGTGGTCTAAAATTCTGCCCGATCAGATTTTGCGCAAACTTCTCAAAACATTTGATATTCTGCGTGAAGAATTTCTGGAAAGGGGGAGCCCGGGCGGAGAAAAAGCAACGTTCTCACCCGACTATTCCGATGCCGATTTATATCCCGAATATGAAGCCTTCAGCGAAGATAAAGACTGGATGCCGCGAGTCGTTATGCTGGCAAAAAGTACGTATGTATGGCTATTCCAGCTTTCCGCAAAATACGGTCGCGAAATCACGCGGCTGGACCAAATTCCCGACGAAGAGCTCGATCGGATTTCGCGCTGGGGTTTTACGGGACTCTGGCTGATTGGTCTCTGGGAGCGATCAGACGCGTCCCGCCACATCAAGAATATTAATGGAAATTCTGATGCCATGGCATCTGCCTATTCTCTGTACGATTACACGATTGCGGAAAGACTTGGCGGAGAGGAAGCTTTGCAGTCGCTAAAGCTGAGATGTGCTTCGCGCGGGATTCGTCTGGCTGCCGACATGGTCCCAAATCATTTTGGCATTTATTCCCGCTGGGTGATTGAGCACCCGGAACGCTTTTTATCGCTCGATTATTCTCCTTATCCTCATTACCGTTTTCACGGGGAGAATCTTTCTCATGATCCCCGCGTTGGTCTTTATCTGGAAGACGGTTATTACGATAAAAGCGACGCGGCTGTCGTTTTTAAACGGGTAGATTTTCATACGGGAGCAGAGAAGTATATTTATCACGGAAATGACGGGACCACCATGCCGTGGAACGATACAGCCCAGATCAATTATCTCAATCCGGGTGCGCGCGAAGCAATTATCCGCATTATTATTGAGGTGGCTAAACGTTTTCCCATTATTCGCTTTGATGCGGCGATGACACTGGCCAACAAGCATATACAGCGGCTCTGGTTTCCGGCTCCGGGTACGGGTGGGGCCATTCCTTCGCGTGCCGAGCAGGGCATGTCTCCTGATGAATTTAAGAAGCACATGCCCGTGGAGTTCTGGCGCGAAGTTGTAGACAGAGTTGCGAAAGAAGCGCCCGATACTCTACTTCTCGCAGAGGCGTTCTGGCTTATGGAGGGTTACTTTGTAAGAACTCTCGGCATGCACCGCGTGTATAATTCTGCTTTCATGAACATGCTGATGAAAGAGGAAAACCAGAAATACCGTTACCTCATTAAAGAGACGATGGAGTTTAATCCACAAATTTTGAAGCGGTATGTCAATTTTATGAGCAATCCCGATGAAGAGACAGCCGTGCATCAGTTTTCCAAAGGAGACAAATATTTTGGCGTTACTCTTTTAATGGTTACCTTGCCTGGTCTTCCCATGTTTGCGCACGGGCAGATAGAAGGCTTTTCTGAAAAATATGGCATGGAATATTACCGCCCCTATTTTGAAGAGGATCCGGACCAGTGGTTGGTTGAGCGCCACGAAAAAGAGATTTTCCCACTGATCCGCAAGCGCTATCTTTTTAGCGGCGTTTCTTATTTTACCTTTTATGATTTTTTTACTCTCAATGGCTGGATAGACGAGAACGTTTTTGCCTATTCCAATATGTCGGGTGGTGAGAGGGCTCTCATTATTTACAATAACCGGTATGGCGACACGCATGGATACGTGCACGCTTCCACCGGTATTAATGCGGGCAATACCGACAATCCCGAAATTGTGCAGCGCACTTTGTTCGAGGGATTGGAGCTTTCTGCGAACCCTGCGGTATACAGCATATTCCAGGACCAGCGCAGCGGCCTGCAGTACATTCGCAGCAACGATGAAATAAAAGATAAGGGATTGTTTGTTATTCTGGGTGCATACCAGGCGCATTCGTTTATTAATTTTCGCGAGGTGACCGACGAGAACGGAGAATATGCCCGTTTAGCCGCCCGCTTAAATGGAAATGGCGTTAGCGATATGGATGAGTCATTGCACGAGCTGAAGCTTGAGCCAATTCTTGCGCCTTTAAAAAATTATCTCAACGCTCCTTTCATTAAGGAAGCGGTGCATCTGGTTCAGGAGCTCGGTTCTAAAAAACTTTCCTCTAAGCAGGATGTGGCAGAAATTACTGCTTTGTTTGAAAAAAATAAATTTCGTGAAAAAGTCGAAGAGATTGCTGCCAGAGCAGGTGCGTTTTCTGGCTGTAACGCGGAGAACAACAAGGCAGGAGCTGGTATAGCCTACGAAGAAATCTCTGTAACGATGCAGCGCATGGTAAATTTTACGCAGGATCTCGAAGGAAATGCTTTTGCAGAACCCATAGTCACCATGCTGCGGCAGATTGTTCCTGAAAAGGTTGACTCGTTGAACCCGGTATTCTGGAGAATTCTTTTTATTACCGTTTTCCTTAGCAGCATGGGACATTTTTGTCCGGGAGACCGCAAAGAGCGCTCCATTCTCTGGTTTAAGGAGTGGATGCTCCATAAGTTTGCCCAGAAGGTATTGCTGGAGTTGGGCGCTTCTCCTTCCGAGGCCGAGTGGGAGTCCATGCTTATCGAGATCCTGATGGAGACAAAACATTGGGAGTATGATATTATTGGAGAAAAGTATCCCTTTATTCGCGAGAATATTTACAAGGGGATTATGCAGAAGTTTCTGAAGATTCATTCTTTTGAGGGTGTTCTCTGGTTCGACAAAACCAACTTTGAATTTTTGATTCGCTGGAGTCTGGTGAACGCCTATTTTTCTCTGAAGAATAATTCGGCAACTTTCAAGACTAAGTATAAGAAGGCTTTTGAGACCCTTTCTTTTTTTGAGCAGACAGCTTTTGAATGCGAGTATAAGTTTTTGGATTTTATCCAGAAGATAGATCCCCAAACCAAAAAGCCTTTGGCCGCGAAAGTTAAGAAAAAGTAGTGGTTTTTGTCGTCTCGACTGCGTGTGGTAAATCCACTTCGTGGCGATACCCCCTCGGCTTCGCTCGGGGTAAACTATCCTTGGCCTACAAGTGTGACGACTTTGCGACAGTACAGGTCAGCGACGTAGTCACTCCACTCAGGGCAAGCTTTTGGATCGGCGTGCCGTAAGGAGACATATTCCAGTAGTTTTTGGTACCTACCCAAAGGGCAGGGTACGCTGCTCTTCGGCCTAATCACCGTCGAATTATGTCCCATAGAGGAGGAGGGTGATGTGACATAATGCGGAGGCAATGAGTAGGTACTAAACCTTGTAAGTATGAGACATAATACAGAAAATGGGTGTGGTAAAAGTACCTGACAAATAAAGGTATTGAACCATCCTAAAATGGCAGGTGCCATCCTCCAGCCAACAATCCTTCGGGAGGTTTAGCATTCTTCCCGGCAGGATTTATTTTTTCTCCAGAGCGGCATCCGATTCTATTTTCTTTTTACCTTGCGTGTTCTTTTTGTTCTTATTTAATCGAGAAGTTAATTCATTCCTAAAAAAGTCTCTCTTTTGTTCTGTGATATATTTTCCTCGTGCAGGTTCCTGTTAAATTCGGACATTGATATGTCCCACAGGAAAATGCTGCATATTATTTATGGCCATGGATTTGTCTTTGATTATGCGGAATGGATTTAGAAAACGTGAAAATTATTGACTTTATGAGTACTTGCTGGTACATGGATTTTATGCGCTTGCTTTTTACATTCACTGACACTGCGCCCGGCGCGAGAACTGTGCTGCCGTGGAATTATCTGCCCCGCCTTGTGGGCCGCCTTCACCGTTGGTTGGGAGAGGCCAATGCCCAACACGACGGCATTAGTTTGTACTCGCTTAGTTCTCTGAACGGTGGTCATGCTGCAAAGGATGGCCTGAGATTTGACCGGCGTGGTGGTTCCTTCTTTATAAGCTTTTACGACGACGATTTGGCCAAGAAAGTATTGAGCGCCGCTATGGCGGATCGCGTTCTTTTTGACGGCTTGAACTTGGAGATTGATTCCATTCAGATCCGTTTGGCTCCCGAGCCCAAAGGTGGGCGCACGACGTACATGGCGGCTTCTCCCATTTTTTTGCGCCCGGTTCACGAAGAATCCAGGGAAAATCGCCATACACTTTCTTGGGACGACCCTGCTGCGGATGAGGCTTTGACGAGAGCTCTGCATTCCAAACTGAAGGCTGCCGGTTTGCCCGTGGCTGGCGCGGTTTCTTTTGATCGCGAGTATGCCCAGGCTCCTATTGCATCCGCTTCGCGTCGGCTCCGCTCGAAGACTGGGGAGAGTCAATCCAAGGACGGGGGTGAGAAGGGTCGCGCGAAGCACCCTTTTTCCAAGAGTATAGAGTATAACGGTATTTATCTTGTTGGTCATTTGTTGCCTGTGATTGTCGAGGGCCCACCCGAGGTTCAGAAGTTTATTTGGGAAGTTGGTGCTGGCCATTCTACCGGGATTGGTTTTGGTGCGTTGCGGTGATGATTTTATGTTTCTTTTAACGGAGGAGGAATTTCTTTTTTTGCGGTCGCAAAATGCGTCCACAAAGTTTTCGAAAACCAGAACTCTTCCATTTGCTTTTATCCGCAACCGCATTGCGATTCTTTCTTCTGTCTTGAACAGCGACGATGCCATTCAGGTGAATATTCGGATTATGCGGATTTTTTCCCATGCTTGGTGGCCATTTGGATCTTTTGCATCGGATAAAGCAGATTGAAAAGCAGGGATTGGAGAATAGGGAAGACATTG
>DYPL01000010.1 GCA_020719945.1 Turneriella parva | reverse complement strand
GAACATCATGACGCTGATGGCACTTTTCCCGCCGGTGGGACTTTTAGTAGATGATGCCATTGTGGTGCGGGAGAATATTTTCCGTAAACTGGAATCCGGTATGAAATCCTTCAAAGCCGCCAAAAGAAGGAAGCCCTGATACAGGGAATCCCGGAGGTGTTGCCCATTTTTGTAAAAAAGGTCTGGAGGAAGTAGCACCGCCCACCGCAGTGGAATGAACAATAGATCTGCAGCCACTCTGGAGGAATAATACTTTCTGCCGGCTATACGTACCCTGCGCGAAGCGCCCTCACACTTCCTTAAAACAGATAGTGCTGCTTTTGTAACCTGCGCTCCAGAGAAATGCGATAGCCGCTCTCTGCCAAAGGTTCCACAATTTCAAGATAGGCGGTAGAGAGATGTTCAAGATACACGGGAATGTCGATGGGAATAGGTTTGCCCTGCCGCTGGTATTCTGTTAGAGTTTCTTCTGCAAGATAGCGTTCGCGGGGATTTTTGTGGGCACGGTTGGCGATAAGGTAGCGCACCTTTTCTCCCGGAGCAATGCGGTAAGAGGGAAGCTGCCGCAAAATGAGATGCGTGGGCGAACCTACCCGGTAAGATGCAAGATCTTTTCCCACTGTGAGACGAAACAAAAGATCTTCGGCAGAGACTTTTCTTTCGATGATTTTTGCGCGGTTTTCCAGATACAGCGCTTCTGCCTCCGGGATCTGATTGCTCAATTCGGCAAGGCTTTGGGGCAGAGATAGAATCGCGAGCAGTTGTTTCTGGAAAATTTTGAAAAAAGCCGGAATGTCTTTTCTGCGCATCCAGATTCCGCGCGCCTTTACGGCTCCACTGGTATAGCGCCCGAAATAGCGCGTTGCCGTTGGCTGTTTTTTGTCCGTGTTGGAGTTCAGGAACACAATCCAGGAGAACGTTCCTTCGTAGCTCATTTCTACTCCCGTTGCCTCTTCCATTTTAATGGCAAGAGCGCGGGCTTCTTTTTCGCCAAACTGATCTGGATTGGATTTCAAGAACAGGCAGTCGGTGAGGGCATGGACGAGAGAAAGTCCCGCGTCTTCCGCAATTTCTTTTCCGGTTAACAAAATGTCGCGGCCAAAGGCTGTTACAGCCTCGTGGGATTCCAGTCTTCCAAATTTTGCGTTGCGGTATCCAAGATATCCAAACGAGGTAACGAGCATCCATTTGAGGGCGCTTTGTCTCTGGTCTGCGCGTTCTCTTTCTTGCGGGCTGCCATTTGCTTTTATCTCCTTGAAAAGTTTGCGGCGCTCCAAAACGGGCTGCAGCGTGAGCGGCACAATTCCTCGGCGCAGCGCGCAGATATGGTCTCCATTGTTTGGCACTGTTTCTGCGTTTTCACTATTTTCGCAGCAATCGCACAGAACTGTTTCGGGAGAAATATTGTGGCGAACCATAATGGTGGGATACATTTGCGAGTAGTCGAGTTCCAGAACATGTTCGTGGACGCAGCTCTCCCGATTGTCGGGCATGTACACGAGCCCCCCTTTGTCTACCTGCAACAGTTTTGCCGCCGTTTTGGGTTTCTCGATTCTCGATTTTTGCCAGGGAACCAGATAGCCCTGCTGCAAGGCATTCCAGACCTGCATGGCTGTTAGTGCCTGTCCCGTAGAGGCTCTCGATAATTTTTGAACGGGCAGGCGAGTTGTGCGAGACAATTCTATTACGCCATAGAGCTGTGTTTCGCGGTAGGCAAAAGAGTTAAAGGAGTCTATATGCCAGCGCCCATAGGTGGGGTAGGAGGCAGCACGAAAAAGAATATTTCCATAGGATTCATAAGAGGTTCCACGAAACCCCGTATTGCGGTAGAGATAAATGTTGTCGCGGTCTAACATAAGAGGAATTTTTTCTCTGTGCGAAAGATTGAATAGAGTGGGAAACAGAATCTGGTCGCCATAGGAACTCAGGAGAATATCTGGATTCCAGTGCAGCAAAACCGCGTTGAGCGCTTCTAAAAATTTCTGAGGCCGCGACAAATCGAGTTCCATGGTTTCACTGCCAAAACGAAGAAGCAGAGGATTGGTGCGCGAAAGTCCCATGCGGTGCGCATATTTGAGCTCCATCGTAAGAGTGCGGAAATCAGGAAGCTGGTAATCGGTTTCCCGAAAAGGAGTGTCATTGGGAAATTCTGTTTCTATGTGGCCAACTTTGTTAAATGGCAGGCTGCTAACCTTTACTCGGGCCAGCGGAAAAATCCCTCGTGCGTACAGATAGAATACGGGTATTTCAATGTCCGAGTGAAAAATTTCGAGTTTGTCTGTGAATGCATATAAACGACGATGGATTCTGCGCAGAACGGATGGACGCTGTATGGTGATTTGCCAGACAGCGCGTTCCCGGTTGGAATAAAAATCTTTTTTGATGACTCGAACGGGTTCTTCACGCAGCGCCTGTAGCTCGCGAAGCCTTCTGATAAAATGTTCTTCTGCCGTGCGTGTTCCGGCTGCATAGATCACGGGATAAAAATGATCTCGAAAATAATGGACTTTCTGCTGGTCGTCCAGAATCCAGAGAGTGATTTCATCTTCGTGGTGGTATATATCAAACAGCCAGCCACGGATATCGGTAGACATGGTTTAATACTGTTAACCTTTAGCTGCTCTCGAAGAAACTGTTTTTTCGAGCTCTTCTATTTTTCTTTGCTGTTCCAAAAGAATGCTCCAGAACATGGCATCGCTGGCAGAAGGAAAAGACGCCATGACGCCAGAGGTCACGTGAAAACGGGCATAGCGCAAAAGCTCGTCCAGACGCTTCTGGTCTTCGCGACGCAGAGCCCGCCTGAAGTCTGCAAGCCTCTGCTCTATGTGTTCTATTTGCCATGAATAGGCTGCTACGGTTCTTCCCATGTTGTACTCCCAGCGGTTGAATAAAAGTTTGGTAAAAACGAGTGAGCGCGAGAAAGAGAAGCGCGATCAGAGTCTGGAAACGTATACACGCGCGCGCTCGAAACTAGGCTGGCAAGAGCCTGCCGGTAAACAGATGCCTTGAGCGAAACGCGATTGCTCTCAGAAAAAACGACGGGCAAATGATTTGTCTCGAATTCTCTGTATAAACGTATGAGTTTTCCAAGAAGAAACAGGGCTTCCTGTTCCTGGACATCGTTATCGAGAAACTGCTTAAAGGGGCTTAAAAAAACAGTGTGGCGTTCGGGAAAATGGAGCGTGTCCCGCGCGGCATCGAGAACCTGATAGGGCGAAAAAGCGCGTTGCACGGTAACCCTCTCTAAAACGAGGTCGGGGTGTATGCCCAGGGAGCGCGCGCCATCGACAAGCTTAAAGGGATTAAACTGGATGGCTCCATCGACAACGTGTATGCTTTTATTTTGCAGAGCGAGCTGTAACATGGATAGATGGGCAAGTTCTCTTGCATCACTGCCGAGCAGAACGGCGGAGCCACTGCCAATCCACGGAAGGCGCTTTGCTGACTGCATGTTCACTTTTCCTGTATAGTAAACATGCTTGAAGTGTAAAGTTTTTTTTGATGGGGTGCCCTACGCGGGCGGCGCTTTGTTCCCGGCGGGAGTTATTTTTTCGCTGGAGGGGGTTGCAGATTCTTTTTTACCTCGATACGCTTGCTTTTTTGGGCAAGCGTATCGAGAGGATGGGGTGAGCTTGTGGTAATCAGCCCACAGCAGGGGAACGATTAATAGATCGGTAGCTACTCCGGCGGCTAAATAGTTCCCTCCGGCAATAAGTACCCCGCGCGAAGCGCCAGCTCAAAATGATTTCCACTACCGCTTGCTAAAACCGTCTGATCACTTTCCCATGTTAATCCGCTTTACAAGCTGTTCAAGTTATGAAACCTGTCCAAGGGTTGGGAATGACCCGACTGCCTCTTTTTAGAGGCCGCAAGCCTTCTGGGTTACATGGCTTCTTTTGTGCAATTTCTGGTACAAAGCCGGTTGTCGAGTTCACTCCCCGCAAATTATTTATGGGAGAAACTATGACAAACATACCGGCAGAATTTGCCGAACTCGGGCTATCTGAGCCACTCTTAAAAGCAATCGCAGAAATGGGGTACGAAACACCCAGCGATATCCAAAAGGAAGCAATTCCGCACATTCTTCAAGGCAAAGACATTCTTGGCCTTGCCCAAACGGGAACTGGAAAAACAGCTGCTTTTGCGCTTCCTCTGTTACAGCGCATTGATGTCAACAAACGAAGCCCGCAGCTTCTCGTCCTTGCGCCCACGCGCGAACTGGCCCTCCAGGTCTCCGAAGCGTTCCAGGCCTTTGCCCGGTATCTCGGCGACTTCCACGTTCTACCCGTCTATGGCGGCCAGGGTATGGACATACAGCTCAAGCGTCTCAAGCGGGGCGTCCACGTTGTCGTTGGAACTCCGGGGCGCATCCAAGACCACATGCGGCGCGGAACTCTGCAACTCGACAGCGTACACTCTTTTGTACTCGATGAAGCAGACGAAATGCTCAATATGGGATTTCAGGAAGAAGTAGAATATATTCTGGAACATGTTCCCGAAAACAGACAGGTTGCTCTTTTTTCTGCAACCATGCCAGAGGGAATCCGCCGCGTTACGCAGAAGTTCCTGCGCGATCCCGTCCACGTTCGCGTAAAAAGCAAAACCAAAACAGTTGAAAACATTGAACAGCTTTTCTGGAAAGTTTCCGGAGTAAACAAACTCGATGCCATCCATCGCTTTCTCGATGCAGAAGCATACGAAGGCGTGATCGTATTTGTGCGCACGCGCAACGATACTCTTGAACTTGCCGAAAAACTTCTCAGCCGTGGGTTTACAGCCGCAGCTCTTAATGGCGATATTCAGCAAAACCAGAGACAAAGAATTGTAGATCAGTTAAAAAGTGGCCAGCTCGACATTGTCGTTGCTACCGACGTAGCCGCGCGTGGAATTGACGTTTCGCGCGTTACCCATGTCATCAATTACGACATTCCTACAGACCCGGAAGCCTATGTACACCGCATTGGCCGTACTGGCCGTGCCGGGCGCAGTGGAAAGGCAATTCTATTTGTCTCTCCCCGTGAAATGCGCATGCTCCAGGTGATAGAAAAAACCACCGGTTCCAAAATCAAGCAGATCAATCTTCCGTCAAGATTAGATATTCGCTCGCTGCGCATTGAGCGTTTCAAGAAAAACATTCTGGAGATTATTGAAATTGGAGAGCATAAGCTTATCCGTGGCATTGTAGAAGAAATTGCAGAGGAATCCGGAATCGATATATTTGATATTGCCGGTGCGTTAGCACATCTGGCCCAAAAGGAAACTCCGCTGATGCTCGGCGAAGAATTTACAGAAGATCCAGAGGACAGATACGAACAACGCGATCGTGCTTCCGGGGAAAACAGAGGCAGGGAAAAAAGAGACCGGGATAGAGAGCCGCGCGAAAGCCGCGACAGAGGTCCCCGCAGAACATCCGAAGGTATGGCTCCCTATAAAATTGCCGTTGGTAAAAACGACGGAGCCATGCCCGGAGAAATTCTCGGTGCTATCCTCAACGAAACCGGAATGAGCCGGGACGATGTTGGTTCCATTGCCATACAGAGGGATTTCTCTCTCGTAGAGCTGCCTGCTGATTTAAGCAATGCCCAGCTTGCAGACATGAAAAAAATCCGCGTCCGCGGCAAGCAGCTCCTCATTGAAAAATGGAAGGGAGAGGCAGATTTCCGCCGCGAACGGGATGATAGACCGCCCCGCAAGGTGGTCATCCGTAAACGTCGTAACGAAGATTATTGATAAGCATTGGGTTTTCCCACAGCCTGCTTTTTCTAAACCGTTATTCAGGAAAACTGGATAACGGCAATTTTCCCGGTTCCCGAAAATTATTCCACCAGTTCGTCTCTGTCTTTTCGCAAATAAATCTCCGATCTTTTGTGGAGATCCTCTGCAGTTTTCATGATTTGTCTTCGAGCGTCTTCGACTTCTTTAAGCCTTAACGGGGAAAGTGCCGTCATTTCGTCCATGATATCCGATGCCCGGTTAATAGAAAAAGAAGAAAGTATATGTCGCTGTAAATCCGATCCTGCACCTTTCAGTGCTTTAGCCCACAACTGGTTATCCGGAAACATTTCAAAAATTTTACGGATTTCCTGTTTAGAAAGATAAATAAGTTCTTCAAATAGAAAAAGTTTGTCTCGAATTCTTTCCGCCATGGTTGTATCTTCGCGACGCAGATTTTCTAAGATATTTTCTTCGGACGACGTGTCCATATAACTCAGGATTCTGGCAATGCGGTCTTCGCCGTCGGTTTCTAAAGCTGATTCGCGCTCTATAGCCTGTAGTTTTTTGGAGAGACTTTTATAGGAACTTTCGAGTACTTCGGGCGATACCGGCTGCATTCTTGCAATTCGCCTTGCTATATCTGCTTTTGCCTCTAAAAGAGGCAAAACTTTCGCTGCATAGACGGGAGAAAGCTGTGTCAGTATTACAGCTGCAATCTGGCTGTACTCTTGGGAGAGGGCTTGTGCAATTACTTCGGGGGCGTAGTCTTCAAATTCGCGGAATTCGTGCCGCAGATTGGCTCGATCCATTTTATCTATATAGGTTTGAGCTTTCTCTTTACCGAGAACCATTTCGAGAAGGTTGCGGGCTTTATCCGATCCGCCGCGCAGAGAATGCTTTTCGATGCGCATTTGCTCTTCGAGTTCGCGCAGCAGTTTTTCGGATTCTTTGGGATCTACCTTGTCAATATTGGCAATCGCGCGCGTCAGTTTGTCTATCTCTTCCGGAGATAAATGGCGCAATACTTCTGCGGCCCTTTCGGGGCCTAAAGCGAGCAAAGTTTTCGCTGCCTTGGAAAGAGGTGAGTTCACGTCCGGAGAGCTTCTTCTTCGGTTTCGTAAATGTCGAACATATCCATTAACTCAACCACTTCAAAAATCTTTTTGACGGCAGCATTGAGATGGCAGAGTTTAAGGTTTTGTCCATTGGTTTTGAGAATGCGCATAATGGCAACGAGCACGCGCAACCCGCTTGAAGACATATATTCAATTTCGGAAAGATTGACGATAAGACTTTTTTCAGGATTTTCATCGATCAGTTTTTGAATATCTTTCTCTATCTCTCCGCTCATGTGAACATCGAGACGGCCCCGAAGATATACAACAATATTGTCGCCTGTGTCCTTTGTTTTAATCATTCTATCCCTGCCTTTCTGCCAGTTTCTTCAAAGTTATCTTTCCTGCAACCAAAAAATAAATTTTACATTTGCCCTGAGATATTTCAGCGTATTTTTTTAACCATGGTCAGCACATTTCCATTATTTGTTCTTTTATACTTCACCCTGTCCATCAGAGTTTTAATAAGGAATATTCCAAAGCCTCCCTTTTTTTCGCCGGACAGATTTTTCTGGATATCCGGTGATGGGGCATTTTCAATATCATAATAGATTGAATTATCTACAATGCGAATGCATAGAAAGCCAAAACATTTCCGCATTTTAAGAATAATCATAATAGGTTCTCCAGATGCCGTTTTAGCATGCGTAGAAAGATTTGTGCAGGCTTCGTCTATGGCCAACAGAACATCGTAGGCTGTGTTTCTGTCAAGATGCCAGTGTATCATGATTCTCTCTGCAAAAGCCGTTATGTTTGGAATTTCGGAAACGGCAGCTAGAAACTCATTCGTCCTTTTCATATTTGCCTACTTTATTTTTATTACCAGAAGAGTAAGATCGTCAAACTGTGGTTCCCTGCCCGCAAATTCAGTCACAGCACGAAATATCCTTTTGGTAATCTGCTCTGCCGGCAAAAGGTACGTTTCCCGTATTACGCTCATAAAGCGCTCCAGTGAAAATTCTTCCTGCCTTTCGTTAATGGCTTCTACAACGCCGTCCGTGTAAAGAATTAACAGATCGCCGGGAGTTAAAAATGCCGAGCCTTCGCCATAGGGTCCATGCAGTTCCGAATCGATTACTCCGAGCGGACGCCCTCGTGCATGCAGCGTTTCAAAAGTTTGCGTATCTTGTCTGTAAATAAGCTGCTCGTTGTGTCCGGCGGAAGAATATTTGAGCTCCCGCGTTTCGGGATCGTATTTAGCGAGAAACAGAGTAACAAACATGCCGGAGCGGGAATCCTGGTAAATGAGATCATTGGCGCGAAACAGAGTTTCTGATGGAGACAATGTTTCCCGCGAAATTGTTCGCAGAATGGAACTCGATACTGCCATGAACAGAGCCGCCGGAAGGCTTTTCCCCGAAACGTCTGCTACGGCAAACGTGTATTCTTCTGCCGTGGAGGAATAGTCGTAAAAATCTCCACCCATTATTTTTGCAGGAACAGAGAGTACTCCCAGTTCAAGAACAGAAGACTCGAGCTTACGCGTTGGCAGAATGGAGCGCTGTATGGAAGACGTAATTTCGAGCTCTTTTTCGTAGGCCTGTTTTTGCAGCATTTCTTCGAGGAGGCGAAAATTCTGAATTCCCTTGGTAATCTGTCCGGCAATGGTAGAAACCAGGCGCATGTCATCTTCTGTAAAACCGAGGTCCACCGTTTTATCCGAAATGTTAATTACGCCGTAGACTTTATCTCCCTGTCCGAGAGGATGAATAATGCACACTCCCGTATGGTAGCGCTCTTTGTTGCGAAACGACGCAAAGGGGGATCGCTCCAGATTATTGGAATAGATAACGCGGTTTTCTGAAAACGCAATTCCCGAAAGGGAGTTGCCAATGGAAACATTTACGGGATCGAGCAGATTGATATGGAGCCCAAAGTGAGAGGCAATCTGCAAAGCCTGCTCCTCATTGTTATAAAGCATGATAGATACTTTCTCTGCTCCGAGTTCATCTGCGACAATCCGCACAATGGAATCAAACAGATCTTTTTCTTTAATTGTGGAAATAAGTGCTTTGCTCACTTCGTGCAGGGACGAGAGTTCGTGGACTTTTTTCTTGAGTTCCCGGTTGATATCCTGTAGAGAATCAATGAGCTCCCGTTTATGGATGGCAAGAGCCGCCTGTTCAGAAAATGTATTAAAGAGTTCCATGTCTTTTTCTGAAAATACTTTTCGTCCAATGGAATTGATTACTTCGATGACCCCTATCACTTTATTTCTCACCATAAGGGGAGAGGCAATCATGTTATAGGTGATAAAATTAATTGTCTCATCTGCCTGTTTGAACACACGGGGATCGTTCTGCGCATCGTTTACAATTTCCGGTTTTCTGGTTTTGGCTACAATTCCAGCAATTCCCTGACCTATGGGTATGCGCACTTCCTTGAGCCCTCTCTCTTTTTCTCCAGACACGGTGTTAAAAAAAAGTTCGTTTGTTTTTTCGTCTATGAGCATCAGGGAAGCGCCCTCTGCCTTCAAAACCACCTTGGCCGAATCCATAATGGATTCAAGAAGACTCTGCAAATCGAGAGTAGAGTTGATTAATTTAGATACTTTAATTATTTCTGATAGAAGAAAATTATTCTCCAGATTGTTTTTGTACAGATACAGGTTTTCAAGAATAGTAACGAGATTGCTGCTGAACTGCACCATGAGTCGACCGTTATTGGGATCACTGGTAGAGGAATAGACGAGTCGCGCGAATGTTTTGGAAAATGCGTTGATAAGCGATGTGTCTTCTGCGGTAAAGCTGCGCGATGGATTATTGTCAACCAGAAGAAGAACACCAAAGACAACGGCAGATGATGCCATCATGGGAGCACTGAGATACGATGCCTCCGTTTTTCCCGCGATTTCTCCATTTTCGTCATAGACGATTTGTCCGCGCACCAGACTGAGAGTCGCCCTTGCACTCCACGTTTTTCGAAGGATTTTTCTTTCTACCGCGCTGATTTCGGAAGTTTGAAAGCGGAATATTTTTTGCTTTCCCTGCGACGTGCGAAGCAGTAGCAGAGCCCCCGATGTGTGTAACAGGGCCGTTGCCGAGCGGAGCATGTGTCCGGCTGCTTCTACAAATTCATTGTGCAGTTCTACATAATAGCCGTGGGTATCGCTCTTGACCGGGGACATCTCTATATCAGAATCCATTGACGCTAATTATCGGGGGGAAGGCGCATGGCAATCAAAAAACAAATCTTGCCATGCTGCTGCATTTCCACAGTATTGCTTCATGCCTGTCTTAGAAATCAAAATCCCCGCGATGGGGGAGTCCATTACGGAAGGTACCGTTGCAAACTGGCTTAAAAAACCGGGTGAATTTGTGAACCGGGATGAAGCCATTGCAGAAATAGAAACCGACAAAGTAACCCAGGAAATCTATGCCCCGGAATTCGGGACAATTCGGGAAATATTGCGCAATACGGGAGAATCTGCCCGAGTAGGCGAAGTCATTGCCATGTTCGATGTCTCGCCTGCTGCCGCGCCCGCTGCGCCAATTCCCGAACCGGCTAAACCTCCTACTGAACCTGTTCTGTCTCCGGCTGCTTCCAAAATAGCTGCAGAACAGAAGACCGATACAGCCGCCATCCAGGGCAGCGGTAAAAACGGGCGCATCACAAAAGCAGATGTACTCTCAACCGTCCCTGGCGGGGAAAAGCCGCAGGAAAAAACGGTTGCCGAGTCCAGGCCCGTGCTGCCTGCTGGAGAGCGCGAGACCATTGTTCCCATGACGCGGCTTCGCAAAGCTATAGCAGAAAGACTGGTTTCTGCCCAGCAGTCTGCCGCTATTCTGACCACCTTTAACGAAGCAGATATGAAAGGTGTCATGGATCTCAGAGAAAAGTATAAAGATGTTTTCCTTAAAAAGTACGGCGTTAAGCCGGGATTCATGAGTTTTTTTGTGAAGGCAGTCGTGCATGCTCTGAAAGAAGTGCCAGAAATCAACGCCGAAATACGGGGCGATTCTATTGTCTATAAAAAGTACTATGATATTGGCGTTGCCGTTGGGGGACCCAAAGGTCTGGTCGTTCCCATCGTGCGCAATGCAGACCAGCTTTCTTTTGCAGAAATAGAAATGGAAATAACACGCCTTGCCGGCAAAGTGCGCGATGGTTCCATCTCGCTTGCAGAAATGCAGGGTGGAACATTCACTATCTCTAATGGAGGAATTTACGGCTCCATGCTTTCTACTCCTATTCTCAATCCACCGCAAAGCGGAATTCTCGGCATGCATAATATTACAGATCGACCTGTCGTCGTCGATGGCCAGATTGTAATTCGCCCTGTCATGTATCTTGCTTTGTCTTACGATCACAGAATTGTCGATGGAAAAGAAGCCGTTACCTTTCTCGTAAAAGTCAAGAATGCAATTGAAGATCCAGCCCGATTGCTCCTGGAGGTATAATGTATGATCTCATAGTAATTGGATCCGGCCCTGGCGGTTATGTTGCCGCTATCCGCGCATCGCAGCTTGGCCTCAAAACAGCTATCATAGAAAAAAGCGAAACCCTCGGTGGAACCTGCCTCAATGTTGGTTGCATTCCTTCCAAAGCGCTTCTCGATTCTTCGCATCGCTACCACGATCTAACATCCCTTGCTGTTCATGGGATAGGCGTACAGGGTGCCTCCATCGACTGGCCCACCATGCAAAAGCGCAAGGAATTGGTTGTTTCCGATGTCACCAAAGGCGTTGCTTTTTTAATGAAGAAAAACTCCATCGAAATTCATCAGGGAACGGGAAGTCTGTTGCCTCCACAGAATGTTCACAGAGTGCTGGTACAGAAAGCAAAGGGAGGGGAGGAAGTTTTAGAAGCCAAACGAATTCTTCTGGCAACCGGTTCCCAGCCTGTAGAAATTCCCGGAATGGCTTTCAATGGAGAGACGATTATTTCTTCCACCGAAGCTCTCTCGCTGCAGCAGATTCCCCACCATTTAATGATTCTCGGGGCAGGTGTGATCGGTCTGGAGATTGGTTCTGTCTATGCCAGGCTTGGATCGCGCGTTACCATTCTGGAAATGCTTCCCGGTCTTCTTCCCGGAGTGGATGCCCGCATTTCTACAGCGGCAAAGCGCAGCCTCGAAAAGCTGGGAATCACATTTCATTTATCGACAAAGGTTACGCGGGTAGACAAGGCAGATTCGTTGCTGGTAACCGCGCAGTCATCGACCGGAGAGGAATTCCAGTTAGAGGGGAGCGTTTTATTGGTCGCAGCTGGCCGAAAGCCCTATACGGCTGGCCTTGGCCTTGAAAAAGCGGGGCTTGCCACGGACGAAAGAGGATTTATTCCCGTTCAATCCCATAGCTATCAAACCAGCGTGCCTGGAATATATGCCATTGGCGACGTTATTCGCGGACCCATGCTGGCTCACCGTGCAGAGGACGAAGGAATAGCGGTGGCAGAAATTCTGGCTGGCCAAAAGGGACATGTCAATTATAACACGATTCCTTTTGTGGTCTACACGCATCCGGAAATAGCCTGGATAGGCAGCCCGGCAGAAGAACTCAAAAGCATAGGGATTCCGTTTCGATCCGGTGTATCGTTTTACAAGGCGAATGGCCGTGCGAGAGCGAGCGAAGAACGGGAGGGAATGGTTTTAATCCATGCGCATGAGCAGACCGACGAAGTTCTTGGAGCGGCCATATTTGGAGCAGGAGCATCGGAACTGATTCAGGAAATTGCAGTAGCCATGGAGTACAAGGCAGCCTCAGAGGATATTGCCCGCATCATGCATGCGCATCCCACGATGAGTGAAGTGATACGCGATGCAGCACAAGCCACCACGGGCTGGGCAATTCACCAGTGATCAATCGCCGCGCTGGTTAAATCGCTGGCGCAGTGCATCTCCCGTTGCTTTTGTTTTGGAAACGCTACTTTCCATGTACCCGAATCTCTGCTTAAGTTTAATGCGGTAGGTTTCTGCGTGTTCTTCTACCCGTTTGATATCTTTCCCAATGCTCACGACTTTTTCTTCGTTAGATTTTATTTGAGCAGTAAAAATTCCGCCGGTGCCGCGTGAATAGGGTTCCAGAAATTCAATCGTTACGACGGCAAAACCATCATCGAGGCGATAGTCATTGTTGCTGTCCAGACCAAAGAAATTTCTCACCGATTCTGGATGTGTGCGCAAAGCCTCTTCCAGTTTTTCTTCGTGTATGTTCAAAAAACCTTCGGATATTTCCTTCCAGGCCGTACCCGGCATTCCCGTATGGATACCAATGTCGGAAAGAACATGGTAACCCGGTTCGCGGATCGAAGGATAAGCCCCCGAAACTTTCATTTTCAGTCCAGATATTAAAGACCGAACACTTGCATTGGTCACGAGTATTCCCGTGTTTTGTTTCATTTCGTTGTATTTACCAACTTCTTTCACTTCGGTTGACTTGGCGGCTTCTCTCGAAAACGCGACAAGATCATTGTAGGATTCCACAAACAACTGTATTTGTTCCGTCGCCTCTTTTGTAGAATTTACAATCTGGAGGTCTATCGGGTTATTTGTCTTTGCGTGCAGCGTTAGCGTTGCACCTTCTATAATATCCGTTAATCCTGTGTTTTCCGGTCTTTCTACCGTTACTCCATCTATGGTAACGAGGGCATCGTCTGCGTGTTCAATAATAAAAGGAAAGCTTTTGGTCTGATAATCGATAGCCGACTGGCGCAGCTGTTCCCCGGATTCTGCCGGCGCTTCGACATTCCATGTCAAATCGCTGAAGTCGGCTGTACCTTTGCTGGCAAAGAACTCCACTGCTGTGGCTCCCTGCGGAATCATCTGGAGGGAAGGTCCATTTGGGAGTGGAATACGGCTCGTTTGCCCATCGGCAAGATGCCAGATTATCCCTGCCTCTGCCACGCTTTCGTCGCTTTCTTTTTCCCGAATACGCGTAATATTGTAGGTAGATAATTCAAACTCTTTAATGGTGAGATGATGAAGCGGCCCTTCGGAAAGAGTTTCTGGCAGATTGTCTTCTTCGGGTGGTTTTTCTGAAAAGCGAATTGATACAGAGAGAGAGCGAAGCGTTTCCTTATCTGTTGTTATTGGCAGCGAGCGCGTTTTTGCTGATCCAAGGGAAACAGACAGAGAATTTTTTTCTGCCTTAAAAGAAGCAGCGACCGGAGGTAAAAGCAAAGATGGTTCAAAAGGGATGGTTCGAGAGGCGAGGCCACCGGCAACTTCCGGCTTAACAAACGGAGCTGTACCGGGGGAGAGCAGGCCAATGGAGGTGAGAATTCCGGCGGGATCTTCTATGGTTGGGATGGAGTTTACACCGGTTTTAAGCGACTCCAGGAATACGGTTTTCTCGCCCGGGCGCAGGATTACCGTCCCGGCCTTAATCTCGGTTGCGAAATATTTATTGAGAAAATCGCGCAATTCTTCGGGAGTACCACCGGAGAATTCCTGGGTTTTGCCATTAATTGTGACAGCTCCGGCGGGGATAGTATGGTTCTCTGGAATGGCTGCCGAACGGATTCGCAGGCGCCCGGCAATTCTGGGAATTTCAATTTTATAAGTGGCTTCGCGGGCGTTCCGGTTGGCAATACCAGAAATATACCCTTCAGCAGAGGGAAGTACTACTTTGCGTTCAAACCCGGCTTCAAATCCGGTGAGAGACTGCAATGCCTTGCGGAGTTTATCGGTTCTAAGGCGCATTTCTTTGAGGGCTTCGCTTTCGTATTCGAGCTCTTTCTGGCGCAATTCCATGTGCAACATGGGAGCTTTTTCTACTTCTACGAGTTTGTTGATCATTTCTTCTGTATCAACACCCGATGCATTTCCCATTGGTAATGGCATATATTCCTCTATTGTACTACTCGGACGAATCCTGGAATCCTTGAGCGTTTTTTTTGGGCTGAAAGGTATGGATAACAACTTTGCGCAAAACCAAGTACACTGCCAGCTACCATAAAGATTATTTTCACGCCCCAAAATATCGCTATAGGATAAGAACAATTAGCCCACCGCATGTGGATGGACAATAGAGCAGTAGCCACTCCGGCGGAAAAATAAAGAATGCCGGCAGAAAGCAAAGTTTTCCCCAATATAGAAACATTAATGTCAGAATTCCGTAAAATACGTTGACGTGTTGCATTGATCAATTAGAATCACACATGGACAAAGTAATAGCACTGATCCTTGGCGGAGGAAAAGGGACCCGCCTGTTCCCTCTAACGAAAGACAGATCCAAACCCGCCGTTCCACTCGGGGGAAAATATCGCATTATCGATATTCCCATTTCCAACTGCATCAATTCAGACATTCGCAAAATGTTTGTCATCACGCAGTTTAATTCCAAATCATTGAATCACCATATCAATCACGCCTATCGCTTTGATTTTTATGGTTCGCGCTTTGTAGACATTCTTGCAGCCGAGCAGACCAACGAGCGGGCAACCTGGTACCAGGGAACGGCTGATGCGGTTCGACAGAACTTGCGCTATATTCTGGATCAAAAGAACATTGAACATGTACTCATTTTATCGGGAGACCAGTTGTATCGAATGGATTTTCGAAAACTCCATCGCTGGCATACAGAGCAGAATGCCGACATGACCATTGCCACCATTCCAGTGGAAGAAGATAAGGTATCCGCGTTTGGAATCATGAAAACGGGAACTCGTTCCAGTGGAATGCGCGTTCTCGATTTTGTAGAAAAACCGAAAGAGCCCAAACTGATTTCCTCCTTAAAATCTTCCCCTGAGGTTCTCGAAGAATTTGGCGTGAAGGACAATTCCCGCAGCCATCTTGCCTCCATGGGCATTTATCTGTTTAATCGCGATGCTCTCGTAGAAGAGCTCAATAAAGACGGCTCTCTCGATTTTGGACACGATATTATTCCGCGCATGATTCGCGAAAAAGAAGTGGCCCCGTATGTGTTCGATGGCTACTGGGAAGACATTGGTACTATTAAGGCATTTCACCAGGCGAACCTCGATCTCGTGGGAGAAAACCCCCGCTTTGAACTGGCCAATGTGTTGTACCCCCTGTACACCAATCCCCGCTTTCTTCCGCCCGCGTTTATCGATGGAGCGGATATAGACAAGGCTCTCATTGCTGACGGGGCGCGCATTAAGGGTGGCAGAATCCACAATTCCGTGGTTGGCATCCGATCCGTTGTCGGTATCAATACGGTGCTCAACAATGTCGTCATGCTTGGTGCAGATTATTACGAGACAGACTTTTCCCGTTCTGAAAAGATTGCGCTTGGTATTGGAGAGGGTTCCATTATCCAGAATGCTATCATTGACAAGAATGCCCGGATTGGCAAAAATGTAAGGCTGGAAAACAAAAAAGGCCTGCTTGAGTACGATGTTCCAGATAAAGACATATTTATTCGCGATGGTATTCTCGTGATCGGTCGAAATGGCATTGTTCCGGATAATACAGTTCTGTGAAAACACTTGAAACCGAACAGCTTCCCGAGGGGAGTTTTCAGGGTGCCTTCGGCGATCCTGTTAAAATTCCCACGGACAAGCCCTCCGTCGTTTTTCTGGGTCGCTCTAACAGTGGAAAATCTTCTCTGCTTAGATCTTTTTTTCGGAATTCCTCCATTGTGAGAACGAGTTCAAAGCCTGGCTCTACGGTTACTCTCAATGCCTATTCTTACGGAAGTCTGTATTTTATTGATACTCCCGGTTTTGGCTATGCTCGAAGAAGCCGCAGGGAAAGAGATGTTTTGTCCGATATGATTTCGTCGTATCTGGAACAGGCCTCTACCATTAAAGCAGGCATTTTAACGTTGGACTGTCTGCGCGAACCAGAGGAGGAAGAATCTTATCTGGCTGAACTTTTTCGCAGCCACAGAATTCCGCTGATTCTGGCTCTCACCAAAACAGACAGGCTCAACCAGAAAGAACTCAGTGCCGTGCGAAAACGAGCAGCTGTCTACGAAGAGTCCTACCACGCAGTAATTCCGCTCTCCGCCGTTAAACGTTCGGGGTTAGAGTATCTGCTGCGGTTTTTCAGTTCACTGTACTGACGCTGCTACGCGGGAAAACAAAAAATACTTGCAGGCACCGGCGCAGAGGGAAAGTCAGCATTGTATGGCAGATTGCATTTTTTGCAGAATTGCGGCAGGAGAACTGGCAACACCTCTGATTCATCAAGGGGAAGACTTTGTTGCTTTTCGCGATGTTGCTCCGCAGGCTCCCACTCATCTTCTCGTGGTACCCAGACAGCATATTTCTTCCCTTGCTGATTTATCCGATCCCGCTTTGTCGGGACGATTACTCCAGGCTGTTCGCGAAACGGCCCACAGAGAAGGCTTGGAAGATGACGGATACCGCGTTCTTACCAATATAGGACAACATGGCGGCCAGACAGTTCCGCATCTCCATTTTCACATTCTTGGTGGAAGACACTTGGGATGGCCACCAGGCTAAATGAAAGCGATACCGCCAACAGGCCCCGAATCGAGTGGACTGCACTGGGGAAAAATCCCGACATTCCGCTTCCGACATATCTTAAAATATGCGATTGGACTCGTTCTGCACGGGATGACGCGCGTTCTCAATGTGCATCCACGGGCAGTGAAAATATTGAGGCATGCTCTTGAGTTGTCCAATCCTACGAATTCTCTCTGGCCAAATGAGACAACGCCCATGGTGTCGCGCCTCTTGAGTGGCGGCGTCTGGAACTACTCGTTCTTCCAGTTTCATCGTTCTTATTTTTTTCCCTATTGGGCCCTTAAGCAGTACGATCCATCCTCTCGATCTTTTATTCCCCGATCTCACAACGTCATGTCCATTAACCAGACGCAGAGAAACTGGGTGGCTATTTCGTTTCCCGGTAAAAAATTTGAGACATCGGTAGATATGGCTGGCGGCGTCATGCCTGGCCTGGATCGATTCACCATAGAGATGGCCATTTATGAAAATGGAAAAATTCTGCGCCCGCACGACAACGAAGATATGCTCGAAATTCGCAAACCGAATCCCAGCGAACTGCAGCTTCTCTGGAAAGGGCGCAAACTGATATTGCGTTCTGAACAGTTTGGACTCCGCTTGCTTGGCGAAGGAGCCGGTGATCTCATTCTTTCGATTCGCCCTTTCAATATGGAGGGCGGTGTTCAAATCTATCGCCTCCAGTATTTTCGCGATGTGGCCAAAATTGCAGGCACAGATATTCAGATTGCCGTTCGCAACAAACCAGATATGGCTGTTGTCAACGGATTCCAGCACGGGGATGCTTTGCATTCTATTGGCCGCCGCATTGAACAGGGAAACGCCACCGAAGAGAAAAAAAGAGCTCTCGCTAACTTATTCTCGAGAAGCGCAGAACGATTTGAAGCCAGAGATAGAATTGGTCTGGTGACGGGGGCTTTCTATTATTCTTCTGTTTCTGCCATTGACTGGTATGTCAGGGACAACGATCCTCCCATTTCCCGCTCACTCGTGCGTGGTCTGCTGGCCGGACCGGATGGTTCTTACAGTGCAGATAAAGTATGGGAACACTGGTTTCCCAACCTGATGACGATGAAACTGCCCGGTGAATTTGGCGAATGGTATTCTACCAGCAGGGACCATATTCTTTCTCTCTGGGATTTTGACACGATTACTCCGGGAAGTTTTACGTACCACAATTTCTGGATACGCGATGCCGTCATTGTTCTCAATTCTCTGTTATTTATGGGGGGCATCATGCCCGTTCAGAGAATACTGCTAAAGGCGGCAAAAATGGTTTCTTCCCGTGGATTGTTCAAGTCGCAGGCGGGAGAATGGGATGCCAATGGACAGGCTCTGTGGATTATAGGTCGTTATGTTGCCGTGAGTGGCGATGATTACATGATAACCCGCTTGAGATCACAAATTCGCAGAATGGTCCGGTGGATAGAGAGAACGATAAACGAGCATGGAGGAGTTCTCCCGCCCGGATTTTCTGCCGAGCATCTTGGAGTTGCCGACTGGTATTTATGGGATAATTTCTGGGCGTTAGGGGGACTTCGCGCCTTGTTTCCTTGGGAAAAAAATCTTGGGGTAGATCTCGAAAGAATTTACAAGAAGCTTTTCGAATCTCTCCAGAAGTATCTACAGGGGTACGATTATTATCCCGCCGCATTGGGCCGAGCAAAAGATGCCGGCATGATTGGCTCTGTCGCTGCCGTGTATCCTCTTGGTTTGCCCGAATTTAACGATCCCAGAATGCTGCAGACTCTGCATACAATCAAAGACAAATATTTTTACGAAGGTGGCTTCTTTCAGGAAAATATTCATTCCGGCGTAAATCCTTATCTCACCCTGCAGGTAGCCGAAGGATTTCTCGCTACGGGAGAATCTGCTACGGCCATGGAAATTCTCAAGCGGCTGCGCCAGTGGCGCTCCAAGGCCTACTCGTTTCCCGAAGCCGTTCACCCTCGCTCTCGCGGTGGCACCATGGGGGACGGATTCCACGGCTGGGCATTTGCCGAAGTAATCTCTCTGCTTAAGAATATGTTCTTTCTCGAATACACCACGGGCTATCTGCTTTTTGCAGGCGTTCCTCCGGAATGGTTCAGCCAGGAAGCAGTCATAGAGAATCTCTATACGCCCAGCGGGAGGCTGTATCTGGAGATTCAGCCCGGTTCTATTCTCGTATCGGGAATCCGCAAACTGGGCCGCAGCATCTGCTTTCTCGCCCTGCCAGAAAATCTACAGGTTATGACGACCGAAAATACGATCCGCAACGCAGACTGGACAGCCCTCGATATTGAACCGCATAAAGGACGGGTCCTCTATGCGGCGCTTCCCGAAAACGGCAGAATTTATATTCGCTTTCGCCTGAAGCAGTGACCGGTTGAATACGGTTACTGAGGGAACAGCATTTTGTAGAGTTCCGGGTTGGCTTTTAACTGTTCAAAAAAAGTTTCAGCAGGCAGTCCGCGCTCTTTGAGAATATTGTACAACAGTTCTTCGTTGCCCATGGATTTGCCCTGGAGAGAGTATTCCAGTCTGTATTGCGAAAATGCCTGCATCACTTCTTTTACGGTGTCGGGCGAAACGGCAACGGGATTTGGGGATGGCGCGCAGGAGATCATGAGAACGGCAGCCAGGGAAATGATGATTTTTTTCATGGTACTGAATGGCAACTCAACTCTTCACGACAATTTTTTTATTGACCTGTTCAATACGGCTGAATCTATTTCACCAGAGGAATTATGAAAAGAACAATCAAAACAATAACCGTATTTTTGCTGGCAGTTTTGCCCATGGCCATTTCGGCACAGTCTGCCATTGAGGGCACGTATAAAACCATAGACGACGAAACCGGAGAAGTGAAATCTCATGTCGTTATTTACACACAGAATGGCATGGCCTATGGAAAAATCACAAAACTCTTCCGCAAGGCAACGGAAAACCAGGATCCAGTTTGTGACAAATGTAAAGGTTGGAGAAAAGACCAAAAAATTGTAGGGATGCAGATAATGCAGGATCTTAAGCCAGAAGGAAAGAAGTGGAAAAGTGGGACCATCGTGGATCCCAAAAATGGAAAAACCTATGGTTGCGAAGTAGAGCCCTCTAATGGTGGCAAACAATTGCGCGTGCGCGGCTATCTGGGTGTATCTGCTCTCGGCAGAACTCAAACCTGGCACAAAATAGACTGATCTCAGCGAAAGCTCATGCGGACGGGTTGAACGCGGGTAGTAATTTCCCTGCGGTTTCCGTCCGAATCGAGCCAAGCCATGGTAATCGAAATTACTTTTGGTATTTTTCCGGACGAAGTCTGCGTCCATTCATCTGAAAAACTGGATCCATCCGAAGAGTACGACAAGGCCCATTCTTCTACAGCGATAACGGGAACTGCGAAAATCTCCAGCGATCCGGACATTTTGGAATTGAGCGCGTAGGGGGCTGCTGCCCTGTATAATATAGTTCTTCCCGTGCTGTCCATTTGACAAAAATAGCGAACCGAGAATACGGAAGATGTCAGCACAGATCCAGAGGAATAATATCTTCCCGTGTTAAAGGCTACCGAGTCGCAGCGACTCCCTCCTGGTATTTCCTTTTTTCCCTCGAACAGAATTTCTTTGCTGTAATTATCAAAGGACCCATTAGCAAAATCGCGAATGGCAGAAGAAAGAGCACTTTCCGCCTTGTGTCTTTCGTTGCTGTCTTTTCCTGCCCGTGATATGGATTTTTGAATGCCGAGATAAGTTCCAAATAAAGCTGTAAAGAGCATTCCGAGGAGGGCAATGACGATAAGCAGTTCGAGCAGCGTAAATCCCCTGCGTTTAGAAATTTGTTCCACGAAAATACTCCAGTTCCGTCATTTGTTTTTCTTTAAAGAATATTCGCACCATGTAGTGGAGCATTTTAATGTCGAGGCCCGTCGTTGATTCCGAGCTTGCGCGATCCTGGTAATAGCCTGCGACCGTTGGCTCCTTTGATTCTTCCGGAGAAACACCCGTTAACAGCTTTTCTATGTCGAGCGGCTCCTCCTTTATCTGGGTCTCGAAAGAATAACCCGGATAGTCCGTAAAATCCGCTTTATCTGATTTTTCTTCGGACTGGGTGAGCAGTTCGTTCATTTTACTCTCCGCCAGAAAAGTGCTCTGCCGCAGAACAGCCGCCCTGGAGCGGTATGTAAGAGACGATGCCAGCAATCCAAGCAGCATCCCCATGATGACCCCAAACAGGCCAATGGAAATCAGAATCTCCAGAAGCGTAAATCCGCGTTTGCTGTTCACGGTTTTATCCTCTCGATAGATGGTTCTTCAAGGTAGATGGCCTTATTGCGGTAGGGAGGAATATAGAGGAAGCGGTTCTCCTCTCTGTCTATTTCAATGAAGACAGAATCGTTGGATCCGTCGGGGTAAAAGTGGATGGTGTGCGTCTCTCCCGGGATTGTAAAGCCGGCAGCATTGCGAACCGAGCGAATCCGGAAGGGAAGATTTTTTTCCGGAAGAATGGGATCTGGATTTTCCGCTTTTGGATTTTTCGGTTCAGAAATTTCATTTTCAGCGATTCCTTCCTGTGCAGGCTGGAATTCTGTCAGAACAAATGTTTTCTTTTCGCCTCGGATAACCAGACTCAGTATTTCTCCACGCTGCATGGAGAGTTCCCGTGCATGGTACAGAATTCCTTCCCAGGAAATTTCGGTAGCACCGCTGACGCTTTTCCCGAGCAGGCCCTGCAGAATTTTCAGCGAAATAAAAAACAAGGCCCCCGATACGGTTATGACTACCATGAGTTCTATCAGGGTAAAACCGGAGCGGTGACCTTTAACAGGCTGTTGAACAACAACAGGTTGCTTGATCGGTAGATGGACACTTCGACTACGCTCAGTGTAAATGTACCGGCATTTTTGCGTAGAAATTGCATGTTTTCGCAAAATGGAGATAGTCAAATTCTTGTTCAGATTTTGAGTTCCCAGCCAGAAAATCCCTCTCCGGATTTTCTGGTCTGTGAAAAACAACTGGCTTTGCCTGGGTTTTGCAAAAAGTCCACGGAGGGACTTTTTCAACAACCTGTCAAGTAAAGACATATTAATTCAGGTTTGCTATATCGATGTCCGCATTTTTTCCTTCGCCGCCAATTTCTCCATCAGCACCCAAAGAAAGTATTTTGTACTGTCCATTTTCTTCTTCGTAATAATAGGCGTGCTTAAAGGGATCTGTAATGACTGCTTTTTTAACAATGCCACCTTCCGGGAAACTGCCTGCATCTATTCCCGCTGGAGGTTCCACAAGGGCTAAGAGGCCTTCGTCTGTGGAAGGGATTCGACCAAAGGATTGCTCAAACTCGAGAAGACCTGTGGAAATTTCAAAAAAATCCTTCTGCATTTCTAATCGTGCTGCTTTGTCATTTACTTTGCTGCTGTTCAGAGAACCCATGAGCAGGGCAATAAGGCCACCGAGGATGACGATGACGATCATGAGTTCAAGCAGAGTGAACCCTCTGCGTTTTTGTATTTTATTCTCTTTGATGTTTTTCGTTTTCATATAGACTCCTTTTGTATGCTTGTATGCAATTTTTATAGCTTTGCAAAAAAGAACTTTTCAGCAACTGTCTGGTCAACTCTTTTTCCTCGTGACACAGGTATTCAATCGGGACAATGTGCAGAACGCTGTTATCATGGCAGCCAGTCTTCTTTTGCAGGGCAGACTCGTCGCTTTTCCTACGGATACCACGTACGGTTTGCTTGCCATAGTGCATCCATCTACGCTGATTTCTTTGCGGGAGCTGCGACAGAGAGATGATAAGCCTTTCATTGTGCTCCTGCCAGCGAAAAAGGAATACATGCCCGGGGGAACACAATGCCAGGAGATGATACAGAGCGAATTCCTGCCTCCGGGCAATCTCGATTTTCTGCAGGGATTCCAGGAGAATCCTGTATCTTTTGTATTGCCCAAAAATCCAGAATTCTGGTATCCCCCGGATCAGACGACCATAGCAGTCAGATATCCGCAGCGCGGTGCCATTGTGGATCTGCTCCAGAAAACAGGGCCTTTATTTGCGCCATCGCTGAATCTTCCCGGGCAGCCGGTCATTACAAATCCGGAGGAAGCCCGAAATGTCTTTGGAGAAAACGCAGATTATTTTTTTGAAGAAAACTACAAGCCGGGCTCACCCAGCGAAATTATTTCGCTGATTACGGAACCACCTCGGAAGCTTCGCTGAGAACCGGCGGCAGTGGATAGGACAAAGCAGAGTAGGTGCGCTTTAGAATACCTATGGATTCATCGTACAGAAGGGCGGCATACATGTGCTGTCCCCGGCTGGTTGCTTCTGCTGCGCGGTAAATATCTCTGTGCGCTATTTCCAAGGCTGGAACATATTTGTCTTTTTCTGGATAGACACCATCTTTCTGCTGGTCGCTAATTACAGCGTTGAGATCGGCAAGTACATCGGTGGCTATGGTCCGCATGGAAACAGAAATTCCTTCGGAAGAAACTACGAGCTGTCTGTAGGATTCAGAAACGAGTCGGGCAGCCTCTCTCCTTTGTGGTACGGAAGAGAGTTTATATTCTTCAGTGGCCTGTTCCCAGTTCGTGTGCAGCAGGCTTATTTTTTCGCGCAGTGCGAGAGGATGGGGATACTGCGTTAAGAGAGCGTCCATCTGGCGAATCAATTCATTTCCTTTTTCGATTGTCCTTTCGGCAGAAGGGCTGGCATACAGACCGGTTATAACGATTAGAGTTAATAGTACCTTTCGCATGGAATCACCTCATGGAGTTTCAGCAGTGGTTTTGGTTTCTGCAGTTTCTTCTTTTTTCCTTGTTACTCCTGCCGATTCTTCTTCTGAAGAAGGTGGTTTCAGTTTACCGGAAACGTCGTCCGTATTCAGGGTTTCGGAACCTTTTCTCAGTATATTTTCTTTTTCTTCTGAAATGTAGCCGTAGTTGTCGTAGTGGTGCAGAAAGAAATTGTATTCATCCTTAAAAAGCTGGCGGTTGATCATATTGGTCAAAAGATTTTTGACTCGTTCATAATCGCTGATGTCTTCTGTCTCTATTTTGCGCAGTGCTTCGTCGAGAGTTTGCGTACGGTATTCGTCTTTCTCTTCTACAGGCGTTTTGGATTCTATGAGCGCTAAAAAGGCAAATCGCTTTGCCCGGCGCGCCCTTTTAATTCCATCAATATAATGGCGAATTTTATTGGAAAAGAGAAAACGATTGTAGTTAAAACCTTTGAGATAATACTGTCTGGATACTTCGAGATCGCGGTAGCCCAGCCGCAAAAACATTTCCGCTTTTTTATCTTTGGATTGAACAATCCGCGGGGCAGAAAGGTCGAGTAGATAACGAGCGTCTTCTATGTATCGGTTTGTCAGCAAATCCAGATAAAGATCTCGCATTAATTCCTGCGATGCTCTGATTTCCTTAAAAGAACTTACATAATCGCTCTGCAGGTACCAGAGGTTGGCGTTGAAATTGTGCTGGTTGGCTTCTTTCAGCTGTTCAATGTTTTTTTCTGTTCCAAAGTTCGATACGCCTTTATTGATGAATTCGAGAAAATAACGATTGTCCTTAAGTGCTCGTTCTGTAAACGTCTGGTCTGGCGAAACGGAAAATACAGCCGTTGCCGAAAATAATACGATGATTTGAATTATCCGTTTCCGCATTCTATGCCTCACTGTTCTATCGGTTGATTATGTCGAATCATCAACATTTTTTCTGGATTGCATTTACAAGCGGAAAAAAAAGTACATACAGGTTTATGCGGTATTTCAATTTCCTGTCCTTATTGCTGGTAATATTTGTTATTTATTCCTGCGCACCAGAAAAAAACTTTCGGCAGGATCCTTTTACACTTACGGCCACAATTGGATCCGATCCGCTCACACTGAATCCGGTGTTGTCCGAGGATTCCTATTCCGGTAGTATCATCTCGCATATTTATGAAGGTCTGCTCCGCAGAAACCCGGAAACTCTTGCGCTCGAGGGGCTTCTCGCCGAATCCTGGAACATTTCGAATGATTTTATAACCTTTACATTCAGGCTGCGGTCGGATGCAGTATTTTCCGATGGAGTTCGCCTTACATCGCGGGATGTCGTTTTCAGCTTTCAGAAAATTATGGATCCTGCCGTTCCCAATCCGCATTTAAAAGTGTATTACGAAAATGTTAAAACTATTTCTGCTCCAGATGACAAAACGGTTGTGTTTACTCTCAAAAAACCCTACTTCAAATCTCTCGAAATGCTTGGCGGATTTGAAATTATTCCGAGACATATTTTTTCCCAAGTTAAGAATTTTGTCACAGATGAACATTCCATAGCCAAGCCGATCGGGAGCGGTCCCTACATTCTTTCTGAATGGAAAACGGGCAGAAAAATTGTATTAGGGAGGAACGAAAAATACTGGGGTAAAAAACCAGATATCCACCAAATCCAGTACCGCATTATTAAAAATGAGTCTGTTGCTTTACAGGCCTTAAAAAAACAGGAGATAGATACTCTCAATCTGCGCCCATTCCAGTACGCACGGCAGACCTCTGCTCCAAAGTTTCAGAAAAATTTTGAAAGGCATAAATATCTTGCTCAGGTGTATCGCTATATTGGGTACAATTTACGGCGGGAACCTTTTGGCGATGTTCGCGTCCGCAGGGCCATGGCTTATGCTCTGCCCCTCGAAGAAATCCGAAAGAGTATTTTCTGGAATCTGGCAGAACCCATTACAGGCGGCTTTTTTCTGCACTCGCCCCAATACAATCGTTCGTTGCAGCCAATTCCCTACAATCCCGAAAAGGCGCGCACTCTTCTCCTGGAGGCAGGATTTAAAGATTCCAATAATGACGGAATTCTGGATCGCAATGGAAAGGAGTTCCGGTTTGAACTGCTGATACCTTCTTCCGTGATGGAGTACGAGCAAATGGCAGCCGTAATGCGGGAAAGTCTGCTTAGACAGGGAATCGATATGGAGATTCGGAAGCTGGAATTTCAGGTTCTCATTGAAAAAGTAAACCAGAGAGATTTTGAAGCTTTGGTTTTAGGTTGGTCTACGCCGGTAGAATCAGATCCCTACCAGCTCTGGCATTCTTCCCAGTTAGAGAAGGGGCACAATTTTACGGGTTTTACAACGAGCGAACTCGACGCGCTGATCGAAGCTGCGCGCGGTGAACCTGTCGATGAAAAAAGAAACGCCATGTTTCGCCGCATCCACGAAATTCTATACGAGAACCAGCCCTACACATTTTTATTTTCTCCCTATAATCTCGTTGCCGTTCATAAACGTTTCAAGAACGTCGTCGTGTATCCGGGAGGTCTTGACCAAGATAGGTGGATTATCAATCCAGAATTTTGAAAAAGCTTGTCTTGTTGGTTGCGCCAAAAGGATTGGTGAATGCGTAAAAATAGTTGGCTTTTTCTGATTCTCCTGTTTCCCTTTGCATCGTGTCAGTCAAAGGAGAAAGATGTTTGTCCCCGGTCGGTATCGGAAGAAATGTCTTGCATTCCTGGGGGAGAGTTTATTTACGGCAGCAGTGATTCCCGCTATCCGGATGAAAACCCAGAGACAAAAGTATATGTATCTACATTTCTGATTGATAAGTACGAAGTGAGCAACGCCGATTATTTTGCGTGCGTTCAATCGGGTAAATGCACGCACGCTCTTTCCAACTACAGGCAAATGCGGGGAGAAACGCAACCGCATCTTAAAGCCAACTGGTTTCAGGCAAAGGCGTACTGCGAGGCGCAGGGAAAAAGGCTTCCTACCGAAGCAGAGTTCGAGAAGGCCATGCGCGGAGAGTCTGGCGAAATGTTTCCCTGGGGCAACGATCGGCCAGATTGTTCCCGAGCTGTGATGCTGGAAAAAGGATTGCGCGGCTGTGTGGGCGGCTATCACGAAAAGGGCAATACAGCACCGGTTGGTACCAAGGGCAGTTTTCGGTACGGATTATACGATATGGCGGGCAATGCGCAGGAGTGGGTGAGTGACTGGTATGCAGCCGACCGAACAAAGTGCGGTGAACACTGTCTCGGAAAAGATCCAAAAGGACCATGCGCGGGGGAAGACAGCTGTGCGGGCTACTCAGAAAAAGTGGTCAAGGGCGGCTCGTGGTACTGGGGAGAGGAATGGTTGCGTGGGGCTAAGCGCAGGGCTTATATGCCGCAGAACGATCCGCCGCATCATTTTGGTTTTCGCTGCGTAAAATCGGTTTCTCAGTCAGATTAAGCAGTCCTGGGTGGGCGAATTTTCCCTGACACGCAAGGGACGCAGTTGATAGATGTCAAAGTTTTCGTCCCCCGTATTTTGCGTTCGCGCAGCCGCGCAATAAAAAGTTTAAGAATGGACTTTTCAAAGGCTAAAAAAAAGCCCCTTTTTGGGGGCGTGTTTTTTATGAGTCCCTGGGAGTCATCGGGGAGAAACCTCCCCGTTCATCCTCTGTTTGCTTTCGAATAGTGCGGTCATCCGCGACGCAATAATGACAGGAGGGCTTGCCCTGTCAATAAATAATTCGTTATTTGGCGGAATGCAATATTGATTATTCGAGGTGGAGAAACTCTGCAATTTCTCTTGCAAGGCCCGTTTGGATATTGCGCGATTTCATCTGGTTTTTTAATTCCTGAAACGACACTTTTTGTTCCCGGCGCATTGTCTCATTCAGTACCACCTGCTCAAGCTGGCGCGTTACACTGGCTGCATTCATATCTTTCTGAATTAGTTCTGGAACTAGGAATCGTCCCGCAATCACGTTAACCAGACCTATATACGGAATCAGAATAATTTTGCGGACCAGAAAGTAGGTTAGTCCCGAAGTGCGGTACACGAGAAAAAAAGGTGTTTCCATCCACGCGGCCTCGAGAGTTGCCGTGCCGCTCGCTACAATGGCTGCCGAAGAGTGGGCCAAAAGTTCGGTTGCACCTGCCTCGGATAATTCCATTCCCTGAGGCAGGTTATAATTGCGCAGAATTTTCAGGGAAGACTGTGAGGCAACGGGGATGACAAATTTGTATTCCGGATGGCTTTTAGAGAAATCCGCGACGGACTTTATGAGAATTGGCATGTGGCGTTCAATTTCCGAGCGACGCGAACCAGGCATAATGGTAATTAATTTTTTGTTTCGCTTGCCAGAATATTTGCGAAAAGCAGCGTCGAGTTCTTGCGTTCGCGGATGCCCGGTGTAAACAGCCGGTATATTCTCACGGCGGTAGAGTTTTTCCTCAAAAGGATAAAAAACGAGAATTTTATCGATGGAAGATCTGATTTTGTGGATTCTGTGATACCGGGAAGCCCAAATCTGTGGGGACGATATTTGCATAATCTGTATTCCTGGAATAGACTTTTTCAGCGAAGCTGCCAGCCGCAAATTAAACCCTGGAAAATCAACGAGAATGGCTCTGAGAACATTCCGAATCTGCGCCTCTTCTGTGAGCCGACGGATTGCTTTCTTAAAAAAAGAGAAGCGCAGAGCAGCTTCCAGAAATCCAATGGTGGCAAACGACTCCGTGGTGTACAGCAGTTCTACTCCAGCTTTCTGCATGGATTCGCCTCCTGCTCCAAAGAAATGCAGGGTTGACGGTGCGTGGGTCATGGCAAGAGAACCAAGCATGTCTCCGGAAATTTCTCCAGCCACTATGAGAACTTCTTCGGGCTTATTCATCCTGCTCTTTTTTGTTGCTGTAGGGAACACCCTGCATTTCTTCTAATGGAACCGGATACCGTCCGTTGAAGCATGCCGTGCAGTAGACTCTCTCTGTTCCCGCTGCAGAAATCATACCTTCTTCGGAGAGATACCCCAGGGAATCTACGCGTAAAAAAGAAACAATCTGTTCTACGGAGTGTGCGGATGCAATGAGCTCGGTGGGACTGGGAATATCGATTCCATAATAACAGGCATGGCGCGTGGGGGCGGCTGATATGCGGACGTGAATTTCTTTTGCACCGGCACGCCGGAGCATTCCCACAATTTTCTTTTGCGTGGTTCCCCGCATAATGGAATCGTCCACGACGACAACGCGTTTGCCGGAGACGACAAACCGAATGGGATTGTATTTGATCCGTGCCCCAAAATCCCGTATTCTCTGGTCGGGTTCAATAAACGTGCGGCCAATGTAGTGGGAACGAATGAGTCCGGCCTGGTAAGGGATTCCACTTTCTTCAGCAAAGCCAATGGCGGCGGCCACGGAAGAATCGGGAACGGCTATGACAATATCTGCATTGGAAGGGTGTTCTTTGGCCAGATTTCTGCCCAACTGAAGCCTGACTTCGTAAACAGATTTGCGGAAAATCTGAGAGTCTGGCCGGGCAAAGTAGATGAACTCAAAAATACAGAGGCTTTCGCGTACTTCTTCAAACGGGAAGATGGATTCTACGATTCCATCTTTGATGCGGATGAGTTCCCCCGGTTTTACGTCGCGAATAAATTCTGCGTCAATTATGTCGAGGGCACAAGATTCCGACGCAAAAGCATATCCGTCTTCTTTTTTTCCCATTACGAGAGGTCTAAAGCCGTTTGAGTCGCGCAGGGCATACAGAGAGTTTTCGTTCATGATGACGAGCGAAAATGCTCCTTTGATTTTGCGCAGGGCATAAATGAGAGCATTGGTAAAGTCAGACTCCCCCGATTTTACCATGAGGTGGCTGATCACCTCGGAATCGACAGTGGTTTGAAAAATGGAACCTTCACGCTCCAGCTGTTCCCTGAGAACATGAGCATTGGTAAGATTCCCATTGTGGGCCAGTGCAAACGTTCCAAGCCTGGATTCAAAGCGTAATGGCTGGGCATTGGCCAAAAAACTTGCACCCGAAGTGGAATAGCGGTTATGCGCTATGGCCAGATTGCCTTTGAGTTCACGCAGAATATCCGTAGAAAACACTTCGGTTACTTTTCCCATTCCGGCATAGCGGGTCAGGCGGGATCCATTGCTGGTAACAATTCCGGCACTCTCCTGTCCTCTGTGCTGGAGGGCGTAGGCACCAAGGTAGGCCATATTGGCGGCATCGGGAATATTGTAGAGGCCCAGAATGCCGCACTCTTCGCGGGGAATATGGTTATTTGAGTCGTCCATCCTTTACCCAAAAAATAGAGGACGGATTGCACGTCACTAAGGAAATATTCATCTTGACGCTTTGTTGCTTTTTGTTAAACGATGCTATGCGGTTCACGGAAGATTCAGCGTATTCCCGGGTAGAAAAATCCTCCATGGGTTCGCGTGTTGAACTCATAGAGGATATGATACGTTTTTTTGATCAACAGGGAATTGAACTGAACATAGACAGGTATGAGCTCTATCTCGTTTTAGACGAAGCCATTACCAATGCCATGGAGCACGGAAACCGCTGGATTGCTGACAAAAATGTGTTTGTAACGATCCGGCGCAGCGCAGAAAATCCGGAAAACATTGTCGTCAAGCTCAAAGACGAAGGCCTCGGCTTTAATCCGGACCACCTGACGGATCAGTTGCAGCTCAATGGCGCGCTATCGCCACGGGGGCGGGGGATTTATATTATCCGCAAATTTTGCGACGTGTCGTTTAACGCCATGGGCAACGAAATCACGATGGTTTTTACAGAACAAAAACAATAAAGAGGAACAGTATGCCGGCTAACCAGGAAAACGCAGCAAAAAAAAATATGTCCATAGATATTCAGTCGGGTGAGATCACTGTAAAGCTTCAATTGAGAAGACTCGAAGGAGACACAAAGCTGTTATCCGCACTGACGGCTAGGCCAGAGTATTCCGATCCCCGGTCCATTGAGTTTGATATGGCCGATGTCATTTACGTCAACTCACTTGGTATTGCAGAATTTATATCCGTATATCGCTATTACAATGTAGAGAAAGGCAAAAAAGTGAAAATTATTTTCAGCCATCTCAGGCCAGAAATCGCCAAAATTTTCCACCTTGTAGAGTTAGGTCAAATCAGCGATATCATTATTCGCTAAGGCGGTTCTCTCCAAGGGATGGCTGTGTCATTTTTTTTTCACTCGAATCAAATATAGCCGGTCTCGCGGCAGATCGGCAATTTTTTCGGGCATATAGGCTAACACTTCTCCATAATCTCCTCGGACTGGTAGCGGGCGGAGTAAACCGTAAGAAGGAATGTTGAGTTCAAAGGGCTTTTCCTTGCGCATTTCGCTGTTGCCGGGATACAAAAGAAGTTGCCGGGGCGTGGTTCCGGCCAGAAAGTCGCTGTTGCCGTCTTGGTTTAAATCGGCCATGGCAAACGCAGGGAACTGCATTCCCTCCGAAAAAAAAGTAAACGGATACGCCGTACTGCGTTCTATTCCAGAAATCTTCGGTGACAAAAATGTAACGTTGATTCCTATTTTCCGCTGTAGAATATAACCGGCAAAGAAATTTACGTTGATATCTGCCATGGGAAGCATGAGATGCGCTTTATTTCCTCCAAGAACTGGGAACGCAGAAAAAAATCCGCCCTTAAAATTCTGCGATGTATGAAAATAGGGCGATGGACCATGCCCTTCATTCCAGAAAATATGAATTTCCGTGCGAATTTCCAGTCCAAGGCCTTTAACCAGCGACAGCAAAAGATCGAGATCTCCATCTCCATCGAGATCACTCAATTCACTGAATTGATTATATAAAGAAGAAAAATTAACGGGTAAAACAAAGCTCGTCCTGTTTTTGAAATATTCCGGTGGATTGCGGGAACTGCCCGGTTCCGTCATGTACATGGTACACACTTCTTTTTCGCGAAAAGACAGGTCCATGTAGCCATCTCCGTTTATGTCCACAGTTTGAATGCGGGGTATCTCCCTCGTGGTTTTAATTGTATTGGATCGTTGTTCGGAATTTTTCCAGAGGCGATCACTGAAGGTTCCGGGAGCATTGACCGGAATTTCTTTGAGGATGACAAGCTCGCCATCCCGATTTTCATAGATCACATATTTTCCATCTGCGTGGGGTAAAATAAAGTCTGGATCCCCGTCTAAATCAAAATCAGAGCTGAAATCAATCCACTCGGCGTAATACAGATTCGGCGGAGGGGCAAAAGAATTTCGAGCGAGTATGCGGGGCTGCCCAAAATAGCGGCCGTTCCAGTCTCGCGCCCGCAATTCTGTTCCGGAAAATTCAAAGAGAGAAAGAGTTTGCTTATCTAGGCTTCCCAGAAAATAGGCAGCAGTTCGAGAAGGCAGGGAGGTGCTGCCGAGCGGCTCAAAGGCATCGGTGATAATCTGTATGGCGTTTCCGGACGCAGCAAAATACCAACGCGTGTTTTCTGTATCGACCGAGCCAGCTCTGCGGGGAACAAGGGATAGTCGCACTTCCCTTGTTTCCATATTCCAGGATTCAGAAAATAGCGGCAGGATACATGCCAGCAGCAGAATCAATCGTTTTCCCATACACAGCCCCTTGTCAATTTTTGCAACACTTTGTTGTTTTGTTATTTCGTTAAAATTCGAATTATTTCCTTTACGCTCTAAGCTACATTCAACAGGTTGTCAAAAACATTCTCTGGGGATAGTTATGGAAATATATCTGATCATTGTCGTCATAATGCTTGCTTTAGGGGCTGCGGATCTCGTCGTTGGGGTCGCAAACGATGCCGTAAACTTCACCAATTCTGCTGTGGGTTCCCGGGTGGCCACGCGCAATACTATCATCTGGGTGGCTGCGGCAGGTATTTTACTCGGAGCTGTCAGTTCCTCTGGCATGATGGAAGTGGCGCGCAAGTCATTCTTTCACCCGGAAATGTATTCTCTTGCGGATCTCATGTATCTTTTTCTCGCCGTAATGATTACGGATATTATTCTTCTCGATCTTTATAATACGCTTGGTCTTCCTACTTCTACAACAGTTTCCATGGTGTTTGAACTGATAGGGGCAGCCATCGCCATTGCTCTGCTCAAGTCCGGCAGCGGTTCTGAAGCCATGGCTATGATCAACGCAACCGGAGCATTAACGGTTATTTCCGGAATTGTGGTTTCCGTTATTATCGCTTTTACCGTCGGGATGATCGTCCAGTTCTTGGCAAGGCTTCTGTTTACGTTTCATCTCGAAAATACAATGAAGTACTTTGGGGCAGCCTTTGCATCCATTGCTCTCACGGTCATAACTCTCTATATTTTTCTCAAAGGTTTTAAGGAAGCATTTTTCATGACAAAGGCTTTCCATGACGCTCTCGTATCCAATCTTGTACTCATTTCTGTCGTCATGCTCGTCGTGTTTTTTATCGTGGCGCAGTTTCTCATTCTCAAAAAGCAGAATGTGTTTAAGTACCTCATCCTTATAGGAACAGGTGCACTCGCCATGGCTTTTGCCGGCAATGACCTCGTGAATTTTATTGGCGTGCCCATTGCCAGCTATGTTGCCTACACGCGCATGGCTATCGATGGTGGACCCGATGCTTCTGCTGCGGCTCTCGGAGGAGAGGCTGGAACCCCTTTGTTTTTTCTGATTATTGCCGCCATTATCATGGTTCTGACACTTCGCTTTTCCAAAAAAGCGCAAACGGTCACCAAAACAGAGATTTCCCTTTCTTCGCATCAACAAACGGTAGAAATGTTTTCGCCGAATCCCATGGCGCGTGCCTTTGTCCAGATTTTTCATGGTGTCGGTAAATTCTTTCTCGCGTTTGTACCGGACAAACTATTAGCCTCCATTGACGAACGTTTTAAGCATACATATACGCAGGATAAAGAGGAAGCTTTCGATATTCTGCGGGGCTCCGTAAATATCTTTACCTCTGCCATGTTGATTATGCTTGGTACCTCTCTGAAGCTGCCTCTTTCCACTACCTTTGTAACCTTTATGGTTGCCATGGGGACATCTCTTTCAGACAGAGCCTGGGGAAAGGAGAATGCGGTTTCTCGGGTGAGCGGCGTTCTCACCGTAATTGGAGGATGGTTTATGACGGCAGTAATAGCATCAATGACGGCAGCCTTTGTGGCCACCATTGTGTATCTTGGAAAAATTCCTGGAATCCTGATTATGGTGATTGCCGTAGTGGCACTGGTTATGTTCTTTAATAGAATCCATAAAAAGCGCGAAGAGGAATATCTGGAGCAACTGCGCGAAATAGAAGAAATGCAGAAGAATCCTTCCCGTATTCTCGAAAAATCACTCCAGACCATTTCCCATATCTTGGAGCGTTCGGCAAGGCTGCTCCAAGATATCCATGAGGGCTTTGTCACGGGCAAGAAAAAACATTTTCGAAACACCAAAGAGCTCGTTTCCCACATGACGGACGAGCATGTTCACACGATTTCCCAGCTCGTGCAGCTTGCTAAAAATGAATTTTCCGATAAAGACATGGTCACGCTGCATGCCATGACGAATATTTTTATTCGGTCGCGCAATGTTGTGCAAGGCATCAACAGAGTGAGACAGCTTGGAATGGAAAGATCGGATACATTTGAAAATCCGCTCACCAAAGATGAAGCCAAAGATATTGAATCTCTGGGTTCTCTCGCAGTCGAAAACCTTGATCTGCTCGTGAGTGGCATTAAAGAAGGGAAGCCACGGCCTTCTACAAGGCAGGGAAAAGAGCTCATGAAGCTCAAGGAAGAAATTCAGGACAACCAGATCCGTCGCCTTAAGGATGGCAAATCAAAGCTGTCTCCCAGTATTTCTTATCTTCTGTATCTCGATGAAATGGTCGAAATCAATGAAAACCTCGTAGCATTGCTCAGCGAGCTGCGCATTCTTTTGCCAATTTCTTTCACATCGAAACAGGAAAAATCAGAGAGAAAAACAAAAGTGGAGAAAGCAAAACCGGTAGTGCCAGAAAAAACAACGCAGGCCAAAGCAAAGCCGGGAAGGCCAAAGAAGTCTTAACATCCGGGCAATCCGTTCCGATAATGAAAAACAGCCCAGGGAAGCGCTACTCGTAATAGAGAAGAGCGCTGCGTTTAACCCAAAAGTAAACGCAAGGCCAAAACCCTGGCGCTCCCTAAGGACGCGAATGCTTACATTCTTTTTATCCGCCCTGTTCAGCGGTTTACTATATTCCGAACCGCTGAAGCCGTATAGTGCGGAAGATTCCCGCCACTCCGTTGTGGACTCTATCCAGATTGCCCATGCCGACAGTGAGCAGACACTGGAAGAATTTCTTGCTTCGGGAGCTCAGTTTCATCCTCTTTCTGCAAAGAGTATTTTTTCTGCATCTCCCCGCGATCATATCTGGATTCGTCTGCTTGTAGAAAGAACGGATGCGGATCGTGGCGAGTATTATTTTGTAATCCAGGATCCATCCATATCCAATATACGTTTTTACAGAGGTTCGCTTTTCGCCGCAACGGGGAGTTCCATGCGATTTTCGCAGCGCATGCTGCAGACTCAGTTCTATGCGTTTCCCGTGTTTGGCAACCCAAATACCAGTTCTGAAATTTATATCTACCTGCAGAGTGACAGAGGAATTCGATTCACTCCTATGGTGGTAAGCGAAGCCAGGCTTATCGAACTTTCTCAGGGATTAAACCTTATTTCGGGCGCATTTTACGGCAGCCTGTTTCTACTTGCTCTTGTATCTCTTGGAGTTGGTGTGCAGAGAAAAAATTCATCGGCCTATTCTCTTTCTGCCGTGATTGTCCTTTTTGGGTTCTGGCAGTTTACCATGGATGGCCTTGCTCATCTGTTATTGTGGCCGGATTTTCCCCAGTGGAACCATGCAGCGGATTTTCTGCTGCTCGATTTGCTCGGCGTGAGTCTTCTTATTTTTTCCCGGCTGTATTTGTTCCGAGAACCAGGCAACCACGTTCATTTTGGAAAGTCGGAGACAGTGTTATTTGTTCTGGTGATTCTTCATCTAACGGCTGGTCTTGTAATACCATACCAGTACAACATTTTTATCAGCCAAGCTCTTATTTCTCTCATTGGAGTTAACGCCATTCGCCTCTCTATTCTCTCCAGGGACAAGGGGGCGGGAAGGCGGGTGTACCAACTGGCCTGGATGATTTTCGCAGCGGCCACTCTGCTTCAGGCTGTTCAGGAATATACAGCTAACGGCATTTTACCGGCTTACTGGAATCTCCAGAAAGCGACTGGAATAGTGGCCATTTTTTCGATGATTCTCGCCATCATTGCCCGTTCTTCCCTGAGTAGGGAACAAACAGAAACCGAAAATAAAAAGTGGGAAGCCAATATCAGTCCTTTTGTTCCGAGAGAATTTATTAACCTGTTAGGCACTGACAGCATACAAAACCTTCGTTCTGGAAAAAGTTTAGAAAGAAACCTTACGATTATGTTTGTCGACATTCGCCAGTTTTCGACTCTTTCTGAAAAACTGTCGGCAACGGATACTGTTTCGTTTCTCAACGAGTATCTCGTCCACATGACGCCTATTATCCAGGGAAGTAAGGGAATCGTGGATAAATTTATTGGCGATGCAATAATGGCTTTATTTCCGGGTGGAGCAGAAGATGCTCTCAAAGCAGCCATTTCCATTCGCATGGAATTGACTCTATACAATGCTAATCGCATCAGCCAGGAAAAAAGTCCCATTGAAATTGGGATTGGAATTCACAGCGGAAGCGTTGCTTTAGGCGCTATTGGTACGGATGAGCGCCTTCAAACCACGGTGATAGGCGACAACGTGAATCTTGCTGCGCGCATTGAATCCCTCACCAAAGTATTTCATACACCTCTGCTGATTACGGATTCTGCCTTCAAAGAACTAAAAAATCCTTCGCTGTATTTTTTAAGAGAAATTGATTCGATCCGTGTAAAGGGAAAGCAGAATCCTGTCGTCGTGTATGAATGCTTTGACGCGGATCCAAAAAAATTGATTGAACAAAAGAATGCTGTGATATCTGATTTTGCGCTTGGAGTCGCTCTCTATAAAGCGGGCGATTTTTCGGAAGCTCAATCGGTGTTTCAGAATGCTGAACACTCTGCCCCGGATGACCCTCTGCCAAAAACGTATGCCCACCGCTGCGAATACTTAATTGCCCACCCGCCCGGAAAAAAATGGACGGGGATTAGTCGTTTAGCCAACAGAAAATAAATCGGTATTAAAACGAAACCTGTGCCTGTACAGCGGTCCAGTCATCTGAAATTCCCAGATCCTTCCATTTTCCGGTATCAGCATGATAGCTCTGGTTGAGTCCAAAAACATGGGCTATCTGCAACTTGATATGATTCTGGTACATAGAATACAAGTTAATGCCAAACGAGGTAGTTTTGGTCTGCGAAACATCTTTTTCAGCAGGCAGGGGAGTTCCGGAGGGAAGACTGGTCGTATGGATATAGGATCCATTGCTCATCATTTCGTATCTGCCGTAAATCTGTACAAACCGCTTGTATACAAACTGCGCCGGGGTAATGTGGTAACCCCAGTAATGATATTTTTCGGCGGCAGAGTAGGCAACGGCACCGGAAAGCTCAAAGGAATTGAGAAGGATCGTTGTATCAAACGTGCCAATCGCAAGATTTTTATAGTCTTCTTTATATGGCTTTCCGTCTGGATCCGCACGGGTTGCAAACAGGGATCCTATGCCAAAAGAAATAAGGTTAGAATGTCCCATATAGCTGACTCCGTTTATATACTCTCCGATAGGATCGTACTGGAGGCGCATACCAAAAAGAGGATGTTCCGTATTGGTGGTGTTGGTGCCGGCAAAAAAGCCGCCTTCGCCTCCCGTTACGGACGCGTAGAGTGTCAACTTTCTGTCGAACGGATGGCTTTCTACAAATAAACCGTTTCCATAAAAATCGGCAATGCTGTCTATAATCTGCGCCCGCTCCATGGTAACCAGAGAGGCAGATGAAGTGACCCATTCTCGCGAGAAGGGAAGTTCATCGGAACCAATGCGTATGTCCAGGAAATCTTTGTGAAATTTATAGCCAACATAGGCAAAGGTAATCATGGAAGCATTTTCGTGAACAGAGACCATATTCTCGGAACGCAGATCCAGTTGCCAGTGCACTTTGTCCAGATTGCCCTTCATTCCCATGCGAAGGCGGCGCGCTTCACTTCCCCAGTGGGCAGAGTCAGAATTTAAAGTCTCTAACAAATCGGATTGTTCGTATATTCTTGGTGTTGCTTCCAAAAAAGAAAGATATGTTCTCATCTGGAGTCTACCGGTGATCTGAAAACTATGGCGCGTATTGAAATCGTCGATGAGCAATTTGCGTGGATCTACGTCATGCTCATTTTCGGTTTCTGGGGCTTCCTGAGAAAAGAGGGGAAAAAGCACTGTGGCAAACAGAAATGCCGGTAAAAATCTATTCATGCGAAGATACTCCGATTATCGTTAGATTTGTAAAGCCGATTTATGCTTACGAAAATACAAATCGCCCTCACCAAAGACCAAGCCTATCCAGCGGTTGCGCAGTGCCAGCCACTGTATGGCAAGGACTATAATCCAGGATAGACTCAGATAAAGTCCGAACAAAAAAAAGGGATTTTTATTGTACTGGTGAGCTTCCGCAATACGAATAAACAGGGGATGAATTAAATACACTAAAAATGTCGCTCTGGCAAGGTTGCGAATGGTCGCAGGTGAATGCATGGCAGGAAGTTTCAGGAACATTACTATCCAGATTCCAGAGTAGAGAAAAACAGACAGGCGCCATATTTTTCCGGCAGGATCTGGTCGCAATCCAGAATGCATCAGATAGAAAAAATCCAGCATAACCAGGCCATACGCGAGAGCAAATAGGAGAAGGAGCAACCACCAGGAGAGGTTTATGGTGTGCTGTTTTTTTCCCGTCCAGATTCCCGCTACAAAGGCTGGCAAGGAATAGGCAAGAGAGAGCAGCCAGTCCGATGCAATGGAATTTCCCCTGTCGCCCACATAATTCCCGGCAAAATCTAATGCAAACATAAATAGACCCAGAAGAAAAATACTTCCGGGTTCGGGATGTAGTCTTACCAAAAAAGGAAATAAGAGATAGAGAATAGAAATCAGAGGGAGGAAATACAGATGGTACATGGTTTCGCCGGTAAAAAAATCGATAACAATATTTCCCGTTCCTTCATACCAGAAAATTCCAAAAATGACAGAAAAAAAGATATAGGGAGGGAGGATGCGGAGCAGTCGCTGTCTATAAAAATACAGAACATTGTCCGCCTTCGAAAATACGGAATGAGAAGAAAACGCAAGTCCACTCAGAAAAATAAAAAAGAGGACGGCACCCTTGCCAAACTGGTTGATCGCGGCAACGGGCCACGCAAACTTGCTCTGGTAATGGGTGCCAAGCGAGTTAAAAAAAATCCAGGTACCGTGATTAAATACAATGAAGGCCGCAGCGAAAATGCGCAGCAGATCGGTTGCCAGCCGACTCATTCGGGGAACTCCAGGGTTTCCTGCCGCTCCAGTTCCTCCTTAAAAAGATCGTACATAGGAGGCGATTCCCGTATCCGCTCCCGAATATCGGAGAGCAGTGAGTTTTTTCCCGGTTGAAAGGTGTTGGGCAAATTCATGGCTTTGTAATAGAACTGCTGCCATTCGTATGGGGTTGCAAATTTAGTTAAAGACTGGTACATGGCTCGCATATAGGTGAGAGTATTGTCGGGATCCTGCTGTACCAGCAACGCAGCCAACCGCATCGTTTCGGAATGTCTTACAGAAAGGAGATACAAATCGAGCAGCATTTGTCTTTCTGTAAGAAATCCTGTTCCATTGCTGGCAAAAAAAGTCTCGAGCATTCCAATTTGTTCAGCCGTATTTCCGAGTGCACCGAGTGTTCTTGCATGGAGCAGAAGGAGGTCCGAATTCTCCGGAAACAGGAGTCTAAGTTCTTCAGCGAGAATTCTGGCTTTTTCGTATTCCGCTTTCCCAAGATAATACTGCAGGGAATATATGCCGGCTCGCAAAGTCGTTTCAGTGGCTGTGCTTGAAGGCATTGTCGAAATGTCGTTATTTGTTTTTTCGAACAGTACTTTTTTCCCGGAAAAGTGTGAATGTATTTGTCCCTGCAGTTCTGCTGCATGGTAGGGGGAAGAGATAGGAATTCTGTAATAGACTTCTCTTCCCCTGGAAAGTTCGCGGCCTATGCTCTGGATGGTAAACAGGGAGGAAGGGTTAAAGTAAAAAACCTGAATTCCTGCATCCTGGCGAAGCTTCCGGACAAGTGGTTCGGGGAATACATTGGTTGAGAGCGGGTTTGACCCCGGCAGAATGCTTAAATGTTTTGCGTGAATCTGCTCAGCAGACGCGATCGATTTTGAGTTTTTAGAAAGCGATCTATCCAAGCTTTGCCAGGATAAGGCGGCATATAAAACCCCCGAAGCGGCGAATAAAGATATAAGGAGAGCGCGGGTTTTCTTAAAGGTAAAAAACAGCAGAAAAAAACTGGCAATAGACAATACGAGTCCCGTAGCTATAGTGATTTGCTCGATGGGGAGAAAAGATAGAATCAATAACAGGGCGAGAACTCCGAGAGGGAGTAAGTGCTCGTGGAGAAGTGCTGCCTCGTCGCTTCTTTTAAAGTAGATGGTTTCCCAGAGAGATAAAAGTCCGTAGGAAAGGACACCCCATACGGGAAGAGGAAGCCGGGCAAAAGCAATTCCAGAAAACAGGATAATGACCGGAAGAAAATACATGCCATAGCGAATGTGTTCGCGCTTCGCATAAAAACGGGCGATCAGATAGCGCAGTGCATGCACAGCGAGAAGTAGACCAAATGCAGGGAAAAAGAAATGCCTGTATGTTTCAAAAATTCCCTGTGCTATCGAAGCCAAAAGAAAATAGCGTAAAAAATCCGTAATACGACGAATGCCTGTTAACCGGTGCAGCATGGGTTTGGTTTCGCTGACCGTCAAAAAAAAGGCTGCCGGAATGGCGGCAAACAGGAGCGCTGCCGAGAGCGAAATTTCCGGCTTCCATTCTGCCATTCCGATGAAAATTCCCGCAAAGGCACCCGTTAACAGCTCGGCCTTTTTGGAAAAGAGGGGCGGCAGGCGGGTTGCAAACAAAACGAACACCAGCAGCTCAAGAAGGATAACTGCCAGCGGGAACTGGAATCGAACATCTTTAAAAAAGAAATAAGCGGAAGCAGCAGCCGATGTTAGCAGAAGTGCCGTAGCAAAGATTCTTGCGGGGCTCTGTCTGGAGGAATGCCGAAAAGCAAAATAAAAGGCCGATAAAAAGAGAATGCCGGTTATGTAGGCAACAGACGAAGAGGAAAGAAATTCTTTTACGAAAGGAAAAGAATAATCATACAGCCGCCGAACGTTGATAGTGAATAATACACCCCAGAAAAAAGCGAGAATAGATTGCAACAGGGCAATCGGTTTCATCTTTCCGTTGCCAGATTAAAATGGCTCACTCCGGCCTGGTTTACGTAATCCATGACGGAGATTATGGTCTGGTAATTGCTTTCTTTGTCGCCCTTGATAATAACCTGCTGGTCGGGAGAGTCTGCAATGAGTCTTTTGAGTTCAATGGGGAGATCCGCTAAAGCCACTTCTGTATCGTTCAGATAGATTTTGTTTTCTGAATCCACATGAATAATGGCTTTTTTTTGAACTTCAGATTGTGCAGTCGTCGATTTTGGAAGCTCAATTTTTATCGCAGGGTTTTTTACCAGAGTAGAATTGATCAGAAAGTACGTGACGAGAAGAAAGACAACGTCCACCATGGGGGCCATTTCAATTCCACTTTTGATGTTCAGTCGGGATCTAACTTTCATTTGTCTTTTTTCCTGCCCATGGCAGAAATAACCATTTCGTTCATGATGGTGGCCTCGTCTATGAGTTTGTTAGCGCGCGCTACATAGTAGTTATAGGCAATCAGAGCGGGAATACCTACGACAAGGCCGAGAGCCGTTGTTATCAGGGCTTCATCGATTCCAGTCATGAGCTGGGCGCTTCTCGACGCGCTTGTTTCAAACGCTTGGAATGATTTGATCATACCGGTAACGGTTCCAAGAAGACCGAGAAGAGGAGCAACGGTGGATACGGTTCCAAGGGTAGGCAGATAGCGCTCCAGGCCGGCAAGCTCTTTCATAACGGCTTCGTCCATCAGACTTTTTTTGTCTACCGTGCTCTCGCGGGCAAGCAGAATGGTTTCAGCAATGCGATAGGCGGGATGTTTTTCGGATGCAGCCAGCGAGAGTGCCATATCGTATTCGCCCTTTTCCACATGTGCCAGAAAAACTTTTTCTTTGTCGAGATCGAGAAGCTTAAGGCGATGCATCAGAGAATAACCGCGTTCCAAAATAATCGTAAACGCAATCACAGATGTGATGAGAATCATGGAGGTTACTACCCAGTCGGGCAGACCGGCGATTAAAGGAGAAAGACTCATAGGCAAATCTTTATCTTATGCACACCCATACAATCATTTTTTTACACTCTGCTTTACAGCAGGTAAAACCATTGCGAACGTGACCGTATCTGGATGTTGAAAAACAACACCACATCAGGAAATACTCATGCCATATGCACCCATAGTAATAGAACAAACAAGTCGTGGCGAACGCCAGTACGATATTTACTCCCGTCTCTTAAAAGACCGCGTTATATTTCTCGGATATGCCATAGACGATGTGTATGCAAATATCGTCATTGCCCAGTTACTCTTTCTTGAGTCAGAAGATCCCGATAAAGACATCTACATTTATATCAATACTCCCGGAGGATATATTTCCTCCGGGCTCGCCATTTACGATACCATTCAATTCATTCGTCCGGATGTCCGGACGGTTGCCCTTGGACAGGCCAGTAACATTGCCGCTCTCATTCTCGCTTCGGGAACAAAAGGAAAGCGCAGCGCTCTTCCTAACGCCCGCATCCACATGCATCAACCATTGGGCGGTGCTTCGGGACAGGCTTCGGATATTGAAATCCAAGCAAACGAAGTTCTTCGCACGCGCGACAGGCTAAACCAGCTGTACACCAGCCACACCGGCCAGTCCGTAGAAAAAATTGAATTGCATACGCAGCGCGATTTCTATCTGAATGCAGAAGAAGCGGTGGCCTTTGGTCTCATTGACAACATAATAGAAAAAAGAAAATAGAGAGAGAAAATGGTAGATACCAAAAAGAACCCACCGGAAGATCAATATTTTTGCTCCTTTTGCGGCAAAGAACAGAACGAAGTAAAACGGCTTATTGCTGGACCAGGTGTATTTATTTGTGATGAGTGCGTGCAGTTATGCAACCACATTCTTGCAGAAGACGACACGTCCAAAAACCCTCTGGGGCGCATTTTAGGAACTGTTCCAACTCCGCGTGAAATAAAATCGATTCTCGATGAATACGTGATAGGCCAGGACGAGGCCAAAAGAGCGCTTTCCGTAGCCGTGTACAATCATTACAAGCGCATCCAGCAGGATACCTATAAAAACAAAAACGATGAACTCAACGAGGTAGAAATAGACAAATCCAACGTCCTCCTGATTGGTCCAACCGGTTCAGGCAAAACTCTGCTCGCTCAGACTCTTGCCCGCATTCTACAGGTTCCTATGGCCATTGTCGATGCCACAGCCCTCACAGAGGCTGGCTATGTAGGTGAAGACGTAGAAAACATTCTTTTGCGTTTGTACCAGAACGCAAATCTGGATTTGGGCCGCGCAGAAATAGGCATTATCTATATAGACGAAATAGACAAAATAGCCAGAAAAGGCGATAATCCTTCCATCACTAGAGACGTGTCGGGTGAAGGCGTGCAACAGGCTCTACTGAAGATACTCGAAGGAACCGTTGCCAATGTTCCTCCAGCCGGCGGGCGCAAGCATCCGCATCAGGAATTTCTGCAGATGAATACGCGCAATGTATTATTTATCGTCGGCGGCGCGTTTGAAGGAATCCACGAAGTCGTCAAAAACAGAGTGGAAAAAACTTCCATGGGCTTTGACTCCAGTGCTGTTTCCAGAAAGCGTTCCGAGCGCGATAAACTGATGAAAGAAGTAACAGCAGATGACCTCATGCGTTATGGCCTTATCCCTGAGTTTGTAGGTCGCCTGCCTATCATCCGTACTCTCGATCAGTTAGATACAGAAACTCTGGTACGCATTCTTACGGAACCCAAAAATTCGTTGGTGCGCCAGTACCAGAAAATCTTTGCGCTGGAAAACGTGCAGCTTCAATTTGAAGAAGACGCCATAGCCCGCGTGGCGGAACTCGCACTAGCCCGCGAAACAGGTGCGAGGGGACTACGCGCCATTCTCGAAGAAGCCATGATTGATCTCATGTATGACATCCCCTCCATGAAAGGAGTACAGGAAGTCATCATTTCAGCAGATGTCATTGATGGAAAGGCAGATCCGCGCATCGTTACGATCAGCGAAAAAGAAGCTAAATCGAGAAAGAACAAGCTCACAGAATCGACAGAATCCTCCGATACTCTCCTTAATAAAACTGGAGAAAAAATGGCGTAATGCCGTCTAAAGAAAAAATGAAAACATTTCCGCTTCTTCCACTCAGGGATACTGTCGTTTTCCCAGGGAGCGTTGCGTCCCTTTTTGTAGGCCGTGAACGCTCCATGGAGGCAATGCGTCGGGCAATGGATGCCAACAGGCTCATTGCGTTGTTTACTCAAAAAGAAACAAAAACCGTTCTTCCTGAAAAAAAAGATCTCTATTCCACGGGCGTACTGGCAGAAATACTCCAGCTTCTCAAAATGCCCGATGGCACTTTCAAGGTTCTCGTTGAAGGTTTGCACCGCATTACTCTTTCCGAAATGCGCGAGCTCGATGAATATGCCGAGTGTGACGTTCTGACCTATACTACTAAAAACCCGTTGTCTGGTTCGCGGGAAGAAGCCCTGCTCGAGAGATCTGTCCAAGAACTGTTTGCTGCTTTTGAAGAATTTAACCGGGATGGTAAGGCTGTTTCGGAAGAATTTATCAGTGAACTTCGTGAAAATGAAAATTCCGAAGAAGTGGTAGATGCGATTGCTCATCTTCTTCCCGTCGCGTATACGCAAAGACTGGATATTCTGGAAACAGAGTCGCTTGTAGAGAGAAGCGAAAAAGTGCGGGTTTCACTCGAAAGCCAGATCGAAATTTCCGAATTAGAGTCGTCCATTCATGATAAAGTACGCAATCAAATGGACAAGATGCAGAAGCAGTATTATCTCAACGAACAGATTCGCGTCATTCGGGAAGAAATGGGAGAAGGAGCCGAGAGCGAGTTCGATGAATATCGCAGGCGCATAGAAGAAAAAATGCTGCCACAGGAAGCAAAGGATAAGGCGTTATCGGAGCTGCGTAAACTCGAAAAGATGCCCCCCATGGCGGCAGAGTCTACCATTGTTCGCAATTATCTCGACACGATTCTGGAACTTCCCTGGAACGAAACGACAGAAGACAATACATCCATTTTAAAGGCACAGGAAATTCTCGAAGACTCGCACCATTCGCTTCCCAAGGTGAAGGACAGACTGCTCGAATTTATCGCCGTCCGCCAGCTGCGCGCAGAATCGCGTGGGCCCATTCTTTGTCTCGTGGGGCCTCCCGGTGTTGGAAAAACATCGCTGGCCCGTTCCATTGCCAAAGGACTTAACAGAGAGTTTATCCGAATTTCCCTGGGAGGGGTTCGGGACGAGGCAGAAATCCGGGGACACCGCAGAACCTATATTGGCGCTCTTCCGGGAAGAATCCTGCATTCTCTGAAAAAAGCCAAAGTCGTGAATCCCGTTATATTATTGGACGAGATAGATAAACTTTCTTCTGATTACAGGGGAAACCCGGCTGCAGCCATGCTCGAGGTACTCGATCCGGAACAGAACAAGGAATTTACAGACCATTATCTGGAGCTCCCTTACGATTTATCCCGCGTGTTGTTTATTGCAACCGCCAATGTAGCCCATGCTATTCCAGAAGCTCTTCTCGATCGCCTTGAAGTCATACAGCTTTCTGGCTATACAGAGCAGGAAAAAATCCAGATCGCCAGGAAATATCTTTTGCCCAGGCAGATAGAAAACAATGGCATCGAAGAAGTTCAAGCGAAATATTCGCTAAAAACATTTGCGTACATCATTCGCCATTATACCCGCGAGGCCGGTGTGCGCCAGTTAGAACGTGAAATTGAAAAGATATGCCGAAAAATAGCAAGGGAATATCTGGAATTTAAACAGGGGATTTCGCAAAATTCAGAATTTAATCTTTCCGATTACCAGCTTGACAAAAAAAATATTCGTCGCCTGTTAGGGCCTGAACAGTACCAGTATAATCGCAAAGAGGATAAACCCTCCGTCGGAAAAATCAATGGGCTTGCATGGACTTCTGCCGGAGGGGATATTCTTCATATTGAAGTAGCCATTGCGCATGGAAAAGGAAATCTTGTATTAACAGGGAATCTTGGCGATGTCATGAAAGAAAGCGCCATGACCGCCTTGGGATTTATCCGGTCTCAGGCGCATTTACTGCGGCTGCCCTTCGATTTTTTTGAAAAGAATGATATTCTTCTGCACGTTCCCGAAGGGGCAATTCCCAAAGATGGTCCCTCTGCCGGCATAGCCATTGCCACGGCCATTATTTCTGCTGTTACCCAGGAGCCGGTCCACAGCCATATTGCCATGACGGGAGAAATCACGCTCAGGGGCCATGTGCTGCCCATTGGTGGGCTCAAGGAAAAAACACTCGCTGCGTTTCGGGGTGGTGTAACGGACATTGTTTGTCCGGCAGAAAATGAAAAGGATATGGAAGAAATTCCACTTTCGGTTCGCGAAAAACTCAATTTTCATTTTGTTCGCAATATCCGCGAGGTGCTTCCCATTGCGCTCGCTACCCGCAAATCCGTACTGCTGGAATCATCGGAACAGTTTCCGTTTTATACCATGCATTTGCGCACGGATAACGAACCAATCAGCACATGAAGTGCCCCCTATGCTCTGGCAAGTCTCTTCCACGCTTTCGTAAAGAAGGACGCGCTGGATTGTACACGGTGGCAGAGTGCAGAAGCTGCGGTTTATGGCATATTGATCCAATTCCATCCGCAGAGGAACTGTCTGCTCTTTACCAGGGAGAGTATTTTGAGACCAGAACAGACCGGGGCTACAACGATTATACTTCAGAAACCGTAAAAAAATCTGTCTTGTCGACGCTGCATAAAAATATGACTGATTTGGGGTTACTGCAAATGGAGTCTCGTCTATTGCCGGAAGACCGAACCGTCCTTGAAATTGGATCTGCAGCAGGATATTTTTTGGAATGGATGCAGGGAAGGGGCTGGACAGCCGAAGGAATAGAAATTTCCCGACCCATGGCTGCGGCAGCGAAGCAAAAGGGACTATCTGTTCGCCATGGAGATTTTTTGCAGGAATCATTTCCAGAGGAGCATTATTTTCTAACAGCCATGTGGGCTACTCTGGAGCATTTATCCAATCCACGAGATTTTATAGAAAAAATTTATCGGAATCTAAAACCGGGTGGATACTTTGTATTTACAACGGCGCATACCGGTTTGTTTGCCCGGCTTTACGGAAAACAATGGCGGTATCTTAACGTCCCCGAACATATCTATTACTGGAACCGGAAATCTTTGGATACTCTGCTGGAACCGCATTTTCAAAGAATCAACAGTTTTACCTATGGATCTGGTTTTACTTCCCGACAGGGAGCAGGGCCATTCTATTCTTTTCTAAAACGATATGCCGACTCACTGGCGCGCACACACCATAGGGGAGATATGATAGCGGCATTATATCGCAAACGCTGAACTCATCCCATGCGTATCTCAGTTTACTGCCAGAGATTTTGGTCTGTTCGCGGCAGCTGTGCTCACGGAAACTTTTGAGAAAGCAAAGCGGCATATTGGCTTAAATTCTGAAAATGCGGCGAAAAACCGGATTTTTCATACACCACGGTTTCCATACACTGGTTAGGATTTTGGGCTGCAGCAAACGGGGAAAATTGTTCAGGCGTAGAAACGGGATCTTCGGCACCAAAAACGGCTACGAGACATCCGGATAGAGGAACGGGTTGCGACACATTGCTGTGCAAAAGGCGGGATATTTCAGCAGAAGAGGCCGGGTTAATTTTAGGAGTTCGAAAGGTATCGAGAAGGGTATATTCGGGCGATAAAAATGCCGCAGTAAATAGCTTTCGCTTGTGCAGCGGTGCATCCTGGGGAAGGGTAATCCCCTGTTCGCTCAGCAAGGGGTAAAACTTTTCCTGAAGCAGTGCTGGATTTTTCTCCATTTCTCCCATCGAAAAATTGGTATATTTCGATTTTACAGAGGAAAGGGAAGACTTTTCCGAAGCGCGTAGGTAGAGAACGGAAAATTGTGCGAGCGGATCTAAAATGGGGGAAACCAGAGCAATTCCAGTAAACAGATTTTCCTCCTTTTGTAATAGTAGAACAATAGGTGCGGCGAGGCCACGGGCGTGGATATAGATAGGCACTGTATTTTCGGGAATGCTGAGGATTTCTGCCTGCTTTTTCCGCACTGCAAGTATAAGTGCCTTGAGATCTTTTTCGAGATATTTTTCAGGTGCGGGAGCCGTAGAAACAGATTTGCCAGTGTAGCGATGATCATACACGACCGTGGTAAATTTCAATTCCAGATAGGGGTTTTGTGCAAAAAATACATTGTTGATGATACCGGGCATTAACGTGGGATCTTCTACGTAAATGAGAAGAGGCAAGCCTGGTTTTGCTGTGCGAAAGGTATAATAGATTTCTGCGCCATCCGACTGAAAAGATTCAAGCAGTGAGACGGCTTCCACCTGTTTTTTTCCTTTTTCATCGGTTACTTTTCTGGATTCCGGCTGCGTAAAAGCCTTCATTCCCATCGTAATGGAAAGTAGCAGAGTAACAGCGAGAATGGGAGGTAGAATGACTATGCGGACGAGTCGGCCAATGGCCCTGGATGCGAAATCGTCTGATGGAGGTGTTTGAGTGTCAGTGTTTTGCACAGAAGCAGAAAAAAAATACCTGCCAGACTGTCGAGTGAAAAGCCCGGCAAAGCCGGGCTTAAAAAATGGAGAGGCTGCAAAAGCAACCTCTGTAAAAATCAGGCTCCTTCGCGCAGTTTTTTGATTCTGTCTTCGAGACGAGGATGCGTAGAGAACAGAGCCATGATTCCGCCCTTATTGGAAATCTTCATGGAAGCAATCGCTTTTTGTTCGGTGTCTACCAGCTCCATAGTGGATTGCAGTCTCTGCAGGGCCGCGATCATATTTTCTCTGCCTCCGAGTTTTGCTCCGCCGGCATCAGCACGGTATTCGCGGTATCTGGAAAAGGATGCGACTACTATGCTTCCGAGAATGCTGAAAATGATGTCCATGACGAAGGCTGTAATCGAAAAAACGACATGAGAAATACCTTCATTGTTGTTTCCGCGTACAGCCTGGGCAACCGCATAAGCCACGATCCGCGCCATAAAAATGGTGAATGCGTTGACTACGCCCTGTATCAGAGCCATTGTCACCATGTCGCCATTGGCAACATGTGCAACTTCGTGGGCGAGAACGCCTTCTACCTCATGGCGTCTCATGTTCTGTAGAAGTCCTGTGGAAACCGAAACGAGCGAGTTATTTTTGGTAGGGCCGGTAGCAAATGCATTGACTTCCGGAGAATCATAGATCCCCACTTCGGGCATTTTGCTCAAGCCAGCGCGGCGTGCGAGTGCATGAACCATTTCGACTATTTCTGCTTCGTTACCCGTAGCACGGGATGGGTTAATTACCTTTACGCCGTAGGCGGTTTTGGCCATCCATTTGGAAATGGCGAGGGAGAAAAATGAACCTGCCATACCCCAAACGAGCGCAAACCCAAGCAGAGCAGTATAGTCAAGGCCCTGGGCGGTGATGAAACGGTTCAGACCGAATACACTCGTAATGATAGAGATGGTCGCAATGACCAGAATGTTCGTCAGAAGAAACAAAAATATTCTTTTCATTGGTATTAACTCCTCCAAGAGTCGCGGACAGTATATATAAAAAACTCACTACCGTCCACAATTTATTGTGTTCTTAGGAAGAAGCCTGAACCCGCTGAAATGTTTCTACAGATTGTTTATGCGCTCTAAAAGTTGTTCTACGTTTTCTGCCGGGGCTAGGCAGCGGCCCTGCGTGCACTCTCCCTCTCGGCTAAGCCATTCACACGAGAAGTTCTGCAATCTGCACAGCGTTGAGGGCTGCACCCTTAAGCAACTGGTCGCCAACGGCAAATACATTGAGCACGTTTTTGCGGAAAGGATCGTGGCGGATTCTTCCTACATAGGTGTCAAAGCTGTCGCTTGCTTCGCGCGGCGTTGGGAAGCGGTTGTTGTCTCTGTCGTCGATTACCGCTACACCGGGAAAGGCTTCGTACAGTGCTCTTGCTTCTTCCACAGATGGGGCGTCGCCTTCGAATTCCATGCTGATACTTTCTGCATGAGCCCTCAAGACGGGAACGCGGATGCAGGTGGGAGTCACTTCCATTTGCGGCATGCGAAGAATCTTATGCGTTTCGTGGATCATTTTTTCTTCTTCCTGGTTGTAGCCAGAAGCCTGCATGGCTGAATTATGAGAAAAAAGATTAAACGCATAATCGACGGGCATAACCTGGGGAGTGAATGGTATTTCCTGAAGATAGGCCTTTGTGCTTTCTGTAAGTTCCTGCATGGCTGCATAACCGCCACCGGAAGCCGCCTGGTATGTGGAGACGACAATTCTTTTGACAGGATATTTCTGGTGGAGGGGAAACACGGCCATGAGCATGATGATGGTGGAACAATTGGGATTAGCGATGGTACCTTTATGCTGGAGGGCATCCTGCGGGTTGATTTCCGGAACGACGAGGGGCGTGCCTTCGCGCATGCGAAAAGCAGAGGAATTGTCTATCATGACGGCCCCTGCCTGGTGTACGTGAGTCTCGTATTCTTTGGAAAGGGAGCTGCCGGCAGAGAATAGAGCAATGTCTATTCCCTTAAAAGAATCTGGTTTCATTTCTTCTACAACCATCTCCGTTCCCTTGAATTTCATTTTTTTTCCAGCAGATCTCGCGGATGCAAGGAGTTTCAGATTTTTAACGGGAAACTCGAGGCGTTCGAGAACAGACAAAAACTCAACTCCGACGGCCCCTGTGGCTCCGGCTACGGCAACATTGACTTCACGCTTCATGAGTCAATACGCAGCAGGTGAGTCAGGACGTAAACCATTACCGGATGACCTGGAACAGTTCACGGATTCTTCCCGGCTGAGCAAAACTTCTTGAGCCGGCAATGGCAGAAGATTCCATATACGCGCGAACCTGGTCAGACCGTAAGTAGGATAGAACTGTTTCGCAGCGCTCTGCATCTTGAAACGACATGGTCACATGGTGAGCCTGATTTCCCTGCCAGATTTCTTCTTCCGAGGGATAAACGGGTTCGGGATAGAAGCGGCTGCTTCCAAGGGCAGTCCAGAATATTTTACAGTGCGAAAAAGAGTAGGGTCCCACTCCAAGCAGAGCCCAGTAGTTGCCCCGCCGTATCTGGTTGCTTATGTACACACCTTTTCTTTTTTGAAGAATTTCTTTGTTGTCCTCAAAATATTCTAGGGCTCCAAGCGAGCTAAGTATATCTGCGGGCAAAGCTTTTCCCCTGTGGTCGTATGGTACAAGAATAAATTTCTTTCTTTCCCAATTAGGGAAAGGAATAATTTTATTTGGAGCAAGGAGATACAGCAGGCTTGCGCTGCCCTGGTAGATTTGTCCGTTTCCGGAAACAAAATTTCCATACAAATCATGCGAGAAATGAAAAACTTTATTGGCACCAGCAGTGTTCGCTCCCTGTCTTGGAAGCTCTTCTTTGTAAATATCCATTTTTTTAAGTTCGCCAATGCGCGTGTGCGTATGGCTGAGCGGATTTGTGAGAACGAGTGGCCCTTTGCCGGAAAAGGAACGAGACAGTAACTTCTTTTCCCAATGGTTCCCATTGTGGTAGTGGGCCGTTACGGGGTATCTGCAATGTTCATCGGCCCGGAAAGCAGCGAGCACATAACGGGTAGAAACTCCCGGAAAAACACGTTCTTTATTAAAATCGTAAAAGGTTTCGACCGCATAGTTTCTGCCGAGCACGGAACACTGTTGTACACTGGAATGTGCTCCGGAGTTCAGAAACAGTGACATGGGGAGATACAGCAGTGCCGCCCCGGATGGCTTTAAATGTTCGTACAAGGCTCGCATGGTGATAAGGCTGGCAATGTCCATGCGCGAATTGCCCAGGAGCATATTCGATTTTTCTGTTACCATGCCGTAATGCAGAAAGGCCAATTTTACGGTTTCTTTATATTGATCGTTGTCGAGATATTTCTCTGGCAGTTCGGAAAAACTTTTCCACGGCGGATTACCCAGAATATAATCAACGCGGGGAACATTACTGGCCAGAAGATAATCAACCTGGAGAAAGTTTTCTTCCGGGAAACGAAGCAGGTGGGCACGTTCAAACAACTGTTGTAGTCTGTCTCGCATTCTCTGAAAAAAAGGTGGATGAATTTCTGCCGCGTACAGAGATGCAAACATGGACTCTGTTATGGGGAAGCCGCGTTCCAGAGACATTTCTATCAGAGTTGTGAGAAAAATTCCCTCACCCGCAGTCGGGTCCAGAAACGAAGCTCCAGAGGCCCATGCCTCTGATAAATGCCATTTATCGATTACCCAACGAACATAGGGGGCGGGTGTAAAGACGGCTCCTATGGGTGGTTCAGTAGAAACCTTTAATGGCAGAGGTAATTCGTTCAACATTTAATTTTGTGAGATACGGATACAGAGGGAGCAAAAGGCCCCGATCCTGCAATTTCTGCGTGTTGGGAAATTCTGATCCCGGGAGATCGAGCAGGACGTGGAGAGGATCCTGTCCAAATATTTTTCGGATTTCCATTCCCTGAGACTGGAAGTAGCGCGTGGCATGCTCCATATCTGTTTCAAAAAGAACGGGAAATGCTCCAAAGGCGTCCGTGCCAGGTGAGAAAAAATATGTCTTGAGGCGACTGTTTCGAATCGCATCTAAATACATGGATCCTATTTTCTGGCGCCTTTCGAGAACTGTAGGTAGCAGGCTAAGCTGTTCCATGCCCATGGCGGCCTGGTAGTCTGTAATGGAATAATCAAAGCGCATGCGGTAGGGACGCGAACCACCGTGCATGCGAAGATCTTTCATGGTGGCATAGGTGGCATTCTGGTCCGTGAGCACTATGGCTCCTTTGCCAATCGTCATAATCATATCCGGGTTAAGGCCTACAATGGCTATGTCTGCATTCCCACCGGCAAAATGATTCTGGTATTCTGCACCGGCCATGTAGGAAATATCTTCAATAAATTTTATATTCTTTTTATCGGACGACGGAATTCTTTCCCGGAGCGATTCAAAGTCGCGGAAGGATCCAAACGTATACGGCAGAACGATGGCTCTGGTGCGCGCCGTTATTTTTTCTGCAATCTGCTCCATGGTCGGGTGAAACGAATCTCTGCCTATATCGGTGATTATGGGCGTTGCACCGGTTAAGCCCAGGGCATCGAGTGAAGAGACGGGCGCTGTAGAAGGTAGAATTACTTCGCTTCCTTCCTCTGCTCCTGCGGCAAGAAAAGCAAGATGATACGCCGATGTGACGGAAGTAACGGCCAGTGCTTTCTGGTAATCAAACGCTGTGGCAAATTCTTTTTCGTAATTGCGGACGGCCTCGCCATTGTCTACGCCATCGAGAATGAGAGTTTCGAGAACGGACTTAAGTTCGTTGCGGGTAAGGGTGGGTTTGAGAAAAGCGATCTGGCTATTCTTTTGAGTCGACAGGTTCGTCAGCATATTATGTCTCTTAGGAATGCGACATAATGTGACAACCATTTTTTTAGTCAGTCGAGCTTTCCGTGAACGAAAAGATGTTTTGACTTCCCGAATAGATCGCCTATAGAGTGGGAATAATAAAACCGGATCGCTATCATCTTTTTTTTACGCGGTTCGCATAAAGCATGCGCCGCAGGTCATGATTCTGCTTGCGGTAAAACTGGGAAAAAAAGAAGCAGTGCGTTCGCCTGCAGAAGACTGGACCGGAGTCGAGAAGGCTGTCGCGTTTAGTGGCGATGTTAAAACCAAACGCGCAGGCCAATGCCGTAGGCATTGAGCGCTGCCGTTTTAGAAAACAGAGTAGAGTAGCTCACAAACCATTCTGTGCGCGTGAGCATGATTCCAATTTCTGGTTCGTACAATACAAAGCTGATGTCATCGTGGGTGTACTTTGCTGCTCTAAACGAGAGCACGAATGGTTTGAGAGCTGTCATATCTGCAAAAATCCCGACGATACTCGTAGAAATATCGAGTGCTTCACGGAATTGCGATCCACCGAAATACAGACTGAACGAAAAAAAATGTAGCTGAGCGATGGCTACTTCCAGCCCGCCTTCGATAATGGTGAGTTTGTCGTTTTCGTCCCGTATTGATTTGTAGAAAAAAGCTGGGCCAATCGTGGAGAAAAAACGAGACCGCACTCCGCCATTCCAGGAAAACGTTGCGTCGTCATAGTGGAAGTATTCCAGTTCCGGCAAAATATACCAGTTCTTTACTTTTGGAAAATACTCTAAGTTATCAAACATACTTTCCCTTGCCTTTTCCGGTTCTTTTTCAAAAGCCCAGTAGTAATACGCAGGGCGTTTGGCGAACGGGTACGCATCGTAGGCTACTTCAAAATTGAGCGAATAGGCCGCACCGAGGAATTTCCCGGCTATGTTATCCTCTTTTGATTGCTTGGTTTCATCTTTCCATGCGGTTGGGGATTTTGATGTCGTTATTTCTGATTCATCCGAATCCTGTTTAGATTCTTTTGTGTCATCTTTCTTTTTTTCTTCGTTTGTTTTTTCACTGAAATTACTCAGTGCCGACGGCCATGCGGGCAGCGCGATCACAAGCGCGAATACAATGAGTGCATTTCTCATGGTTACACGTGGATAATTCTTATATTTTTGTAAAGCGTATTTAGGGGGGGCTTTTATGCAACCCGGAGACATGGTTGCATTTATCGACGACCACTCGCGACTGACATTT
>DYPL01000044.1 GCA_020719945.1 Turneriella parva | reverse complement strand
AGAAAAAGGTGGTCATATTGCTTCATGCACTACCTCAGATTATTGTAAACGCTTTGCCTTTCCTTAATCATATTAATAAGAAGGCTTTTTTCTACAATCCTCCTGTCCGATAAAATTGTTTCTTTCACTGCATCAATACAAGCTCTGGTGATGTCTGCATGACTGAGTCCCTCAAGCAAAGAAACTATTTCATTTATATTATAATCTCCCGAAAAAGAACCAAGCTTATTCATTAACAGGATCTTTCTTTCCTCTGCTGAAGGAAGTTCATATTTAATTACATCGTCAAATCTTCTAAAAAGAGCATTGTCCAATAATGAAACATTGTTTGTTATTGCAATAATAATGCTATCGGATTTATCAGCCTCAATAAACTGAAGAAATGAATTAAGGACTCTTCTCATTTCGCCAACGTCATTTTCCTTTGATCGCTCTCCGCCAATAGCATCAAATTCATCAAATAGATAGACTGCTGTATTGTCGTTTATTATTTCAAATATTTGTCTTAGCTTTCCGCTGCTTTCACCCATAAACTTAGTAATCAGTTTGTCCATAAGGACAATATTGAGAGGCATCGAAAGCTCTTTAGCAATTACAGAGGCGGTAAGAGTTTTTCCTGTTCCTGGCGGACCAGCGAATAGAAATTTTCTTCTATTGACCAATCCATGGAGCTTTAGTTTTTCCCGTTGAATAAATTCTCTTTCTATTCTCTGAATTCTCTTTATTAAATCATTAGATAAAACTAAATCCGATAAACGTTCATTGGATTTCCTTTCGAGAATAAGACCTTGTAACTCCGCATTAAGGTTTATGATTTTGGGCTTCTTTGTTTTTTCCCGGTCTATAAGGTGCTTAAGTTCATTTGCCAAATGTATATGCCCAACCTTTGCTTCGTGGGCTGCTATTTGCAAGGTTAAAGTATGAAATTGTTCACTATTAGATTCCAAATGGGCTTTTACCAGAGCTTTTAACATAGTTGCAGAGGGCATAGAAAAATCCTTATAACAAAACATATTATAAATCCCCCCTTGTCAAGAGACTAACATGATTATCCTATCCTCTCGACCTTGGCACGCTACAGCCCCCTGCCCGGGTTGGGCAAAATAATTTGACATTGCCGCGCCTGTGCTCAACATGCTCTCGGAGGCCTTATGAAAATACACGAATACCAGGCTAAACAAATACTCAGAAAATATAATCTCAACGTTCCAAATGGAATTGTCATAGAAAAAGCAGAAGAAGCCGATGGCGCATGGGATGCACTCGGTTCGGCGGTGGTCGTCGTTAAGGCGCAGATACATGCCGGCGGGCGCGGAAAAGGAGGCGGCGTAAAACTGGCAAAATCTAAAGCAGAGGCGCAGGAGCACGCAAACTCCATTTTGGGAATGAATCTTGTCACCCACCAGACCGGGCCAGAGGGCAAAAAGGTTCTCAAAGTACTCATAGAAGAAGGCACAGATATTGCCAAAGAATATTACATTGGCATCACACTGGACCGGGCACAAGGCAAGCCCGTCATGATGGTATCTACCGAAGGTGGAACGGAAATTGAAACGGTCGCCAAAAACACGCCAGAGAAAATAATAAAAGAAACAATTGAACCCACTCTGGGATTACAACGGTGGCAGGCTGCACGTCTGGCATATGCGCTCGGTCTTTCTGGCGACGAAGTCAAACAAACCATCAAAATGCTCACTGGATTGTGGCAGGTGTACAATGCCGAAGACTGCTCTCTCATAGAAATCAATCCTCTCGTAAAAACCGCATCAGGCGAGATCAAAGCTCTGGACTGCAAAATTAACTTTGACGACAACGCAGCGTACAGGCACCCTGACCAAGCGGAGCTACGCGACCTCACAGAAGAAGATCCTCTCGAAGTAGAAGCATCGGAGCACAACCTCAACTATGTTAGACTGGATGGCAACGTGGGCTGCATGGTGAATGGAGCAGGACTGGCCATGGCCACCATGGACATCATAAAGTACGCGGGAGCAGAACCTGCCAACTTTCTCGACGTGGGTGGCGGCGCCAACGTAGAAACCGTGACCAATGGATTTAAACTACTTCTTTCGGATCCCAACGTTAAAGGCATTTTCGTCAATATTTTTGGTGGCATTGTTCGCTGCGACAGAATTGCAAACGGGATCATAGAAGCGGCCAAACTGGTGGACATCCATGTTCCCGTGGTGGTGCGCCTGGAGGGAACCAACGCAAAAGAAGGCCGCGAACTTCTCGCGCAAAGCGGTCTCACGCTCACCGTGGCGGAATCGTTTTTAGACGGCGCTAAAAAAGTAGCGGAACTGGCTAACGAGTCAAAGAGGTAATTATGGCAGTACTCATCACCGAAAAAACGAGAATTCTCGTTCAGGGAATCACAGGCAAAGAAGGCTCTTTCCACGCGGCCCAAATGCTGGAATACAACACAAAGGCACCCGTCGTCGCTGGCGTAACTCCCGGAAAAGGCGGCAGCAAGTCCGAACACGGCTTGCCCGTTTTTAACACAGTAAAAGAGGCCGCTGAACAAACTGGAGCAAACGCGTCCGTGATTTTTGTTCCTCCGATGTTTGCGGCAGATGCCATCATGGAAGCGGCCGGTGCCGGAATAGAACTCATCGTGGCCATTACAGAAGGCATTCCCGTAAAAGACATGCAGAGCATTATTCACTTTGTGAGAAAATCCGGATCTGTTCTCGTGGGGCCCAACTGCCCGGGTCTAATTTCTCCCGGCATTGGCAAAATGGGAATCATGCCCGGCTTTATTACATCGCCCGGAAACATTGGCGTCATTTCTCGTTCTGGCACGCTGACTTATGAGGCCGTTGGCCAGCTCTCTGCCGTTGGGCTGGGTCAATCCACAGCGATTGGAATTGGTGGGGATCCCATCATTGGCCTGCCGCATCTGGAAGCCATAAAGCTTCTCGCCGAAGATCCCGCAACTGACGGCATAGTCATGATTGGCGAAATTGGTGGAACGGCAGAAGAAACTGCGGCGGCCTGGATTAAAGAACATGTTAAAAAGCCGGTCGTGGGATTCATTGCCGGAGTTACGGCTCCTCCCGGCAAACGCATGGGCCATGCCGGTGCTATTATCTCTGGCGGGTCGGGAACAGCGCAGTCAAAAATTGAAGCCATGAAAGCCGCCGGCATCCATGTGGCTGCTTCCCCGGCAGAGATCGGGATCACGATGAAACGAGCCCTTGGGTGAGCTACTCGCATTTTGAAATTAAACAGCGCGGATCATCTGCCATAGCCCATCTAAGAAGTCCGCTCCGAAACGTTGTAAACTGGAGCTTCTACCAGGAGCTCCCCGTTTTGCTGCGCGATCTCGAAAACAATGCAAACGTAAAATCGGTGATTCTGATTGGCAGCGGGCTCGATTTAGCCATCGCCGCTAAGCGCAGGCTTGCCACGCGCGACGCTTTTTTACGTACATAGACAAAGACTTTTTCTGTTTCCTTGTCCTTAAAGGATCTGATCACGTGGAATGATTCAACAACAGAATATTTTGCCAAGGTAATTTATTGCTTGTAAGTATAAGCAAACCAAACTCACCGCCCACAAAATGCCAAGGCCGGCATATAAATAATCCATGGTAAGTTTCTCTTTCATGTAAACCATAGAAAAAAGTATATTGACAATGTTTCCCCGCGTTCCGATACAAGAGTAATGTCCAATCCATTTCTCAAGGAACTGCGCGCATTTAACCCAACAACAGATCTCGAAGTAGACGAAGGTTTCGGAAAGATAGAAACGAATCCTCTCGACAGTCTTACATCGCAGGGAGATGGCGGGACAGAAAAAATAGCCGACTTTGTGATAAAAGAAGTAATCAGCCTTAAAACGGGCGATGCCATTGCCGCAAGTCCGGTACTTTTACCTGACGGGAAAGTTCTCATTGCGAATAGACGCGGCGATGTTCTCATTCTCGCCGTAGAAAATAAAATACTCGTTAAAGTCCTCACAGTAAATTTAAAAACCGTTGTTCTAAGAAAACCGGCCCTGGTTGGCAGCACACTTTATTTTGCCGGAAGAGACGGAACTCTGCTCGCCGTATCCTATTCATCTGATCCTGCACCTGCCTTAAAACCGCTCTGGAAAAAAAAGCTGCCCAAAGGAGTTCTCGCCGAACCCGTTGCTTCCGGTAAAATATTATTTGTCTCTTCCATGGGAGGCCTGTACGCCTTTGACGCGTATGCCGATGGCAGCGAAAATCCAGACACTGGCCGCAAACTGTGGCTCTTTGAATCGGGCGTGTCGGTTGCAACCCCAACCATAGAAGGCGGTGTATTGTTTCTCGGAAACGAAGAAGGTCAATTACACGCCGTAGAATACGGTGGCTCTTCTGTACAGGACATATGGGTTTATGCGGCTTCTTCTCCTATTCGCTCTACGCCCTTTGTTTCGCGCAGAACAGACTATGTTTTATTTGGAACCCAGGACGGAAATTTAGAAGCACTTGACCGGCACTCGTCCGAAAAAAGATGGTTTGTATATATGGAAGCACCGGTCTACGGCGGCATTGCAGCGCTCGACATGAATGGACAGGAACATTATTTTGCAGGCAGCGACAAAGGCGTGTTTTACTGCATTGATACATTCGGGAAAAAGAAATGGTCTTTTAGAACTAACGGGAAAATTCGTTCCGAACCTGTTATCATTGGCAATGCGGTTATTTTTGGATCTGGCGATAACCAGCTTTACGGTCTCGATGTAGAGACAGGCAAACAATTGTTTCGCTATGTAACCGATGGTGACATTATTGGAACACCGCTCTACACCGGAGGATTGCTTCTATTCGGTTCTGCCGATTCGTTTGTCCACGCCATTGATTTGTCAAAAGTATCCGCCATACATTTACCCCAGGAGTCTTCTCATGCTATTTAACTCAATGCTTATCCTATCGGAGGGCGGCTTTTTTGGCGGAATTATCGGCTGGCTGTTTTTTGCCATCGCCCTGTTGTTTCTCGCAGTTTATTTGCAGTACATGATCATCCGCCGGTTAAAACGACAGCTTGCAGAACTTCTTGCGCGGCAAGGCGAACCAGTTCCAGCGCCGGCTCCCAACAAGCCTACTCCGGAACCAGTCGTAAAAGCAGCGCCCCCCGTTAAACAGAAAGATCTTCCCGATCCGGGTCTTCTCTATAAATACATACTCGATGCTCAAGAGAGTCCGGAAAAAACAATCACGATTGGCCAGACAGAAGGAACCATTCGCCTGTTCTCCACGGAAATCGTTAACGATCATCTTTCCGCATATTTTCGCATTCTGGAAAACGACAGAGAAAAAGACATATACAATATGCCCGGAGAACTAAGCGAAGAGTATATGATTGATCTGCGGCGCGGCGGAAAGGCTCTGATTGTTCTGCCCGGCCAAAAGCAATTCAGCCAGATGGGCTCGCGGCAGCGTTTATACATTAAAGCAACGCCAGATGAAATGGGCGACCCAACTTTCCCGGATATTTCTCCGCAAAATCCCGTCCGCATTCGCTTGGGAGACAGGCTCGATGCCGAGGGCAGATTTCGCACCGGATACTTTGAGTTTCATCTTTTTACAAAAGAGGCAGTCTCGCAAACCAAAGCGGGTATTCCCAAAAAAGAAAAACAATTCTTTCTTAGACTCTTTAAAATATATCCTGGTTATGACACAGCCGGCGCCGATGCCGACGGTATATACCCCATGATAGATCCATTTTCAAAAGGCTGACAATTATGGCTCAAAGTGCACACAGCTCCATACAAAATATTTTAAGCGACGAAAAACCAACCGTCCGCAAATCCATCATCATTGGACTTGGCGGTTCCGGAATGAAAGGAATTCTCGCCGCAAAAAAATATATTGAAATGAATTTGCCCTGGGAAGCGCACCGGTATATGCGCTGGGTGGGTGTAGACACTACCGACATAGAAACTTCTATCGAAGGGCGCGGCGGCAGGTACAGGTTTCCATCGAACCAGTTTTTTCAGGAAGAGCGCCGCATGCTCTATATCTCCGCTCCTACGCCGGCAGAACTTTCTATAGAATTTCTGCGCGATAAATACCAGAACGATCCCGCATACGACTGGCTCCCCAACCCCGATGTGTACGACATTTCTACGCGTGCCGGACAAGGTGCCAACCAGACGCGCCCTCTTGGCCGCATTGCTTTTTTCTCTAACGAAAAAAAAATTCGCGAAGTGTTGATTGCAGAAAGAGACAGGCTGCACAAGCTCTCCAATGATCCCAAATACTTTGAGCTCATGGATGTTCAGGAAGGAGCAGAAAAGAAAGAGACAATTCTTTCTATACCGCTTACGACGGAACAGGATCGTTATTACTTTGCCGACTACCTTCCTCCGGGAGAGACAATTTTATCTCTGGAAGCATCTGACCCGGTACGCATGCTGCTCACGCCGCATCTCCACGAAGCTCTCTCTCTCGATCATTTTCCGCACGACGAAAAAGGTCCCTATTTTGAAGTTCCAGGGGAACGATTTAATGGCCAGACATTTGAGTTCCGCCTAAAACATACTCCACGGGCAGGACAAATCAATATTTTTTTAACAGCCTCCGTTGTGGGCGGAACCGGCAACGGAATGATTCTCGATATGACGGCACTCATCCACGATATTTTTGCCGATTTCTGGCCCAAACCAAGGATCTATGGAATCATTGTTTTGCCATCTGCCTTTAAGCGGGTGGTTAATAACGCCAACGCGCGCGGTAATGCTTATGCAGCCCTCAAAGAGATTGACTATTTTATGAGCGGCAACCCCTTCCGCGCAACATACCCTTCTGGGCGCAAAGTAAATATTGACAACCGCCTGTTCGACGATGGAATGCTGTATCTGCTGGATTCTGACAACATGGCAGGCAATTCATTACAGGGCCGCGACCAGGTACAGGAACTCACGGGACAGTTTATTGCAACCTTTGTGGCAACCCGTGTTGGAGGCTCCATTGAAGAAAGAATGGTGAACGATTCTACGCGTGCTGCCATTTATCTGCCAGATAACGAGTCTTCGCAGCGGAGAGCCAATTATTCTTCTTTTGGAATTTCGCGCGTAATTTATCCAGTTCCCAAACTGAGAGAAATGGGGTTTCGGGTTATTGCTCTAAAACTCACAGAACGTTTTCTTGCGCCGCTAGATAACACTCTATTATTAGAAACAATCGGAAACCTGAACCGGGGCCTCGTGCGCTCGCTAAGGCTCAATGCAAAAAATATTTTTGAGCGCATGTACCCGGACTACAAGGCCGACACAGAAGTTGAATTTCGGTCATACCGCGAAAAAATTAAACGCGCCTTTGATAAAAGAGACTTTTCTTCTGTTGTTCGCACTCTTGAAAATATGGTTCGCGATTATGGGAAAGAAGAAGCCGAAAGGGCGCGTGGTGCACTCTTGTTGCGAATGGAAAAGCTTTACCGACTGGAGCTCGATAAAATTCGCATAGTCTTGCGCGACGCAACGCAGTCTTTTCTTAAAGATCCGAGCAAAGGGTTTCACTTCGCAGAAACTGTTTTGCAGTTGCTGCTCGAAAAACTGGATCTGTACCAGGCAAAGTATTACAAAGAGAAAACCGCTCTGGCCCGATACACAGAAAAAGAAATGGAAGCATTGCTGGTTTCCATGGATGAAGAAGTTCGCACAGGAAGCCCTGCTAATCCGCAAAAGGCAGATGCGCTGATCCGCATGAACGAATTTAATTTTTACCAGCTCGTCATGGAAACCATGCTTTCTGCGTCGGAAGAATTTACGCGGAGTTTTAAGAACGAAATTTATAAACTCAAGAACGAAACCGTTACACAGCTGAAAGATAAAGTTCTCGCCCTAATTGGAATACTCAAAGCCGAGACAGAAGAAATCCGTTTTGAACTTTTAGAAAAAAAGAATCCTTTATTTTTTTATCTCGTCAACGAGCAGGAAATTGAATCTTTCATGGAGCGATATTTTTACAGCCGTCTCTCCATAGAAGATCTGAGCAACGATGTTGATTTTGTTTCCATGGAAACAGAGGACGACGCTTACCAGATGGTTATGTCTCATCTTATTTCTACGGAAGGCCTCTCTGTCATGGAGCGCAACGAAGGCGAGCTCAAAGAATATATTGCAAGCCGCTGGGGAGATATTTTCACAAAAAAACCAGACGAGGTAAAAACGATTCTTGAAAAAGAGCAGAAAGATGCAGAAGGATTTGAAATGAGCGAAAGCAGCATGCTTCGCGTTGAGGTCGAAAACCTGCGAAGAAAGCTGATGCAGATAATTCTGGAACGCTTTAAGGGATTTAACTTTGAAAATATTTCCATTAAAGAACTTCTGGAAGAAAGAAAAATTCCCCTCAATAAACTTCTCGAAAAACTGGACTCTTTCTCCCGCCCCTATGTTCGCATAGAAAACCGTGGACTGCGTTCAATGGAGTATTATCGCACCGTCACTAACTTTGAACTCAATACATACGAAGAAGGCGACAATCCGGAAAATACAAACAATGATCTGCCATCGCGCCTGAATCATTACGTGCGACGCAATGAACATATTCCGCAGATTTCTGTGGAGACTTTTGTTGTCCCTAATTATGCGAAACCATACGAAATAATTTCCATTGGCGTTTTGCTCGGAATTCCTGCCTTTTCCGTCCTGTCCCTCGAAGAGCCCGCAAAAGATTACCATCATCTGATGTCAGAAAAAACGCATCCATTGCATCTTTTCAATAATCCATCGCTAGACGCGCGCTATTTTCCAGATCCCTACCGCACCACCAATTATATCAATCCTGCGAAACTCTGGGAAGGGCTCGTTCTTTTCAAGGCACTGCACCAAGAGAAAGATGGCTTTGTGTTTGAAGAAGCCCTTGGTAAGCCACTGCGCGAAATTCAGGCTCGCGAAGAATACAGAAAAAAAATTCTCAAATACGCCGACAGCCTCGATTCTTTTCAGGAGACTGTTCCAGCAGAAGCCATTGCCGATGGCGTGAATACTTTTGCCATGCTCGCCCGCAATCCAGGTAACAATAAACTCATGTTCCGCAAAGAATATTCATTCGTCATTCGCGACATTCTCGATGGAGATGGAACAGCAGAAAAAGCCAAACGCCTCGGCCTGTCTAAAGAGCAGTATATTGAAAGACATATAAAGGCGCCCCAGTTTACAGACATGCAGGAACTCTACTTTTTTCTGGAAACAGAAACGAGGGTGAGAGAATTTCTGTTAGAGAACATTCGCCAGACGATCAAACGAACAAGGGAAAATATACAAGCAGGTGCAGACATTTTGTTGCCAAAGTGGATGGCTCAAAAAACGAAACTGCCGGTCTTTAAAGACAAATATGAATTTTTTGATTACTACGAAAAAAACGGATCTCTTGAATGGCAAAATCTTTTAAAGGAACATCTCAAGAGCAAGGTTAACTCAACCATCAATTCATCCAGATTTCGCATGGAGAAAGATCCAACCCTGCTGGACAGAACAAAGGCATCGGAATTTGTGCAATCCGTTCAGGAAAGAATTCCGGATATTGTGGCTTGGGAAGTGCGCGTGGCAAACCGGCTTCTTAAGTAAGCTTTTAAAAGGTTACCTTTGGTCGCATCGCCCTGCCGCTGCGCGAACAGAGCAAACATTAAGCGCTTTAGCGAACCTCTAACAGGCTGTTGAAAAACAGGTTTCCTTTATTCAACAAGTGGCAAAATGATGGTGGCTTCTACCTTTTGCTTTTTCTCTTCTCCACCAAGCGATGAGTGATCAGAAATATTGTGCAGTAAAATCCGCCCGTTATTTTTCCGGACAATTTTATCGGCCAGAGTGAGGCCAATGCCAAAGTCGAGAGCATCAAAGCGCTCATCTACAGTCATGTGCAACCGATAAAAAGGTTCAAAAACGAGCTTTTCAAAATCTTTGGGAATGCCAATAATTCCATCTCTAGCGGGGGTGGGATCGCTGATGATGTTGATATGAATATTGTTTTCTTTGTGCTCATACAACACAACAATAGAAGATCCTTCTTTTGAAAAGCGAATGGCGTTTAATAAAAGCTCGTGCAATGCACTTAGAAGATACGCTTTCTCGATCTGCAAAATAAAATCCATATTCCGAAATACCGAATCAGCAACCATGATGGTAATTTTTTTAATGTTGGCAACGGGGGCCATTTCGCGTGCAAGCTCCTGTACCGAAGTTTCCAGATCGCTCAGATGCCGACTTTCCAGAGTAAATTCCCGTGATATGGTCTGGCTGATTTCATCAAATTTTTCAAAGGTTTTTGCAGCTGCAGTCGCATTTTTCTCCAGCATTTCGAGCAGTTCGCGCGGCACCAGAAAACCGTTATCCATTTCTTTAGCCTGCATGCGAATGAATGGAATAAGGGAGACGAGTCCACCAAATCCGGCAGACTGAGCAAAAGAAGTCTTTATGTTAGCAAAAAGATTTATCTCAATTTTCTCCAGATTCTTGCGCAAAATAGCTTCTTTCCACGATGTCCAATCTAACTTTTGGGAATGCAGAATCTCCCGTTCTCGCCGCACAGCCCTCGATTCGCGGCGCAGGCGGGCAAGTTCCAGCCCTTTTTCTATTTTGTAATTAAAATCCGCCGCATTGATTGGTTTCGTAAGATAATCGTACACGCCCTGCCGCATAATCTGTAACACAATGTTCAGGTCTTCCTCTCCCGAAACAACTATCACCACGGGGTCCTGCTGTGTTTGTGCGAGTTTTTCTATCAGAAGGCGCCCGTCCATGAGGGGCATGTGTATGTCTGTAACGACAAGCATGGCTGGTTGCTGGTGGAATTTTTCCAGTGCTTCTTTCCCATTTGATGCTGTTTCAATAATATAAGCGCGATGCTTAATCATGCTCTGCATAATGGAAAGCGAAACCGGATCGTCTTCTACCAGTAAAATGCGCTGCCGGTCGTTAAAGGCCATGAGTACCGCATTCACTATTGCGGCTGTTGCGACAAGAATTAATGAATCAAATCCGTGTTAAATAAAACTTTTCAAGCGCTATGCAAAGCGAATTGTGCTCCATGAATTTCGAAAAGTACATAGACCACACGCTGCTTAAACCAATGGCAACGCCGACAGAAATTGACAACCTCTGCTCCGAAGCAATGGAGAACAAATTTTTCAGCGTGTGCGTAAATTCAAGCTATGTGGCACTGGCAAAAAACCGGCTAGCGGGCAGCGACGTAAAAGTGTGCGCAGTCGTGGGCTTCCCGCTGGGAGCCATGTCGCGCGAAGCCAAGGTTTTTGAAACCCAGCAGGCCATCCAGGACGGAGCAGATGAAATCGACATGGTTATACAGATTGGATTTCTGAAAGCCGGCCTGTACGACAAAACTGGCGACGAAATCTCTGCGGTAAAAAAAGCAGGCGGTGACAAAATTCTTAAAGTAATTATTGAAACCTGCTATCTTTCAGAAGCCGAAAAAATCAAAGCATGCGAAATAGCAGCCGATGCAGGCGCAGACTTCGTGAAAACTTCTACTGGCTTTGGAACCAGCGGTGCAACTCTGGAAGATGTGCGACTCATGGTAAAAGCAGTTCAGGGAAAGGCAAAGGTGAAGGCCTCCGGCGGGATTCGCTCCCGAGAGATGGCCGCAGAGTTTATCGCAGCAGGTGCAGAACGCCTGGGGACTTCCAGCGGTATCGGGATTGCCAAAGGGGAAACCTACCCAATTGATTATTAACGCAGAGTGCGCAAACCTCCACAATGGAATCGCCAGCTTAAATTTATGGCCACTATTCTTATACCCATCGGCTTTGGCCGTAGGCTATGCCATCGACAGAAATTTCGTAATTGTCATCGCGCTCCCGCACAAAGTGCCGGTCTTTAAGCGATGCCAGCGCAGCGCGTATTTCCACGGGATCCTTTCCCGTTATCGTTTCGAAGTGGCCTATCTCATATAAAGTTCTATGGTCGTATAATTCGCGGAGGATATCGTTTTCTAAATTCGTCATTGTGGATTATTATTATCTGTTTTCTATTCACTATCATGACCAGCCGTCAAGCTTGTTCGTACATAATCCGAACCAGCGAAACGTCGTCTGTAGATTCGCCATAACACATCATAGAGCCAAACAAACAATTAAGGTCGCCGTTGCATTCTCTGACGGCGAAGCGAAACTCATCTTCAAAACTACCGGGAATTTCTTGGGGCGTTCTGCGATCACTCCGGCCATCGGATCCCAAAATAATTGCATCACCCGGATTCATTTGCAGAGTCTGCACAACAGCCCTGTCCGGGTTTTCTGATCCGGGAACGGCACAGGAGTATTCAGCAAATACAGTTGTTACCGTTTTATCGCGCAGCAGCAATGCATCCGGATTGCCTGCCTGTAAAGCCGCTATTTGCCCCGACTCAACTTCCAAAATTAACGACAAATACGCTACAGTCATGGCACCTGAAAAAGCGGAGAACAAACGAACAATGCTGTAATACAGATCCATCAACACTTTGTCTGGCTGCATGTTCTCCGCACTGGTAACAGACTCCAGATGAGAGCGAACGAGAGCCGCAAGCAGCAAAGCCCCGGACGCACCCTGCAGAGATTTTCCCATGGCATCGGCATTCATCACAAAGACCCGCGTAGCTCCCAGCGGAATTACAAGGTTAAGGTCTCCCCCTAAGGCTGCTGCCCTGCCTTTTAATTCTACCAGTTTTTTTTGCACCAATAAAGTATCTATATGGAAGACACCAAAACGATTTGTCTCCGGAGCTTGAAAAGGAGACAACAATCTCGATACCAGATAATAATCTGCCTCCTGCTGTTCTCGAAGCTGCCGCACGGCGCGCAGCGACTCCGTAAGCTTTTGGGTTCGCTCTATCACTTTTTCTTCAAGGCTTTCATTTAGCAGTTCAAGCTCTTTACGGGCCTCCTCGCCCTCTACAACCCGTGGGAGCCACAGCAAAAAGCCAAAAGTTATAAACAGAAGACTACCAATATACCCGACAACCTTTTCCAGAAATGACTGAACCGGCGTATCGCCCACGACGACAAACCGCGAAAGTTCGGGAAAGTTATCCGTGATATCGATCACGAACGTAAAAAAGAGAAGATAAAAACCGGAGAGAATTGTCCGCCAACCGCGAAGTTTAGGAATGTTTTTGCCGCGCCGGGAAAGCGTTAAAATGACTAAAAGAACGGCAACGAGCAATGCCCGCGCCGATTCTATCACGACATCAGAAAAGCAGTGTTCCTGTAACGACATGGGATAGATTTGATATTCCCATGCCGATTACAACCGGTTTTAGAAGGCTTACTGCTTTGTGTACTCGCTGTAGGTGGATACGCCGCAAGCAGAAGACGCAGGGTTGTCTTTGTTGACAGGGTAAGCCGTTGTATCAGCATTTAATTCATCTAAAGTAGCCTTACCATATACCTCTGTACACCAGTACAACTTTCCATTTGTGTGGACATACCAGCGATACCGACCGTATTCTATGGTATTAAGAATACTCGGATCGTCATACATAGTATCACCATTAGTATCATAGTTCATCCTATTTCTTTTTACCTTAATGATTTGGTTGGCAATGTCCACTTCTATAACGTCGAGCAGAACATGAAGAAGCCCACTAGTATCTGGTTGATCTATTGTCTTTGCTTCAAAGGCAAGCTTGCAACCATAAGCATCTTGCCACAGAGTACCCGCAAGCTTTACATACTCATCTGGTTGTGTCGCCGTTGTCTCATCCTCTACAGCACAGCCGACAAAGCTGAAGCTGCCAATGAGCAGCATTGCCCATAGGGTTGTTCTAAAGTTTTTTTGATTTGGTTTCATTGGTTGCTCCTTATAGTTTGCAGGAAGGCTTCGCGGCCACTGCGGTTAAGGAGCTGTCTTTGGCAAAAGGTTGTCTTTAAAGGTATACATTGAATATTCCTTTATTGCAGTCATATAGGCGCAAAAAAGGGCAATACTACACCAAGCAATCCTTTGGCACTAACCCTGTTCGCGAGGGTCAACAGCCCGGGAAGATCCGACTCAACTTCTGTGGTACTAGTCTGCTTCACTTTTCCCCCGCTTCCGGGGCAAAAAGAAAATTGGTTTCTAAAATTTTCCACCCAGCTTGCGCCGCGAAAAGAAAAATTAGTTTCCAAAATATTCCTCCCCGGCTTTTCCTGGGAGGAATAAAAAACAAACAGTATTTCGTTAAAGCCTAACAAGCTGCCGAAAAAATTCACGGAAGAATTACTCGAAGGTTAACGAATTCAAAAATTACACGGTTGCGCGCCAGTACCGGATTCACACCGGTTTCCACCCATCCGCTTTCGCAGATAGATAATATTGGAATTTAGATTAATGCTGTAAATACAAATTTACACAAAACGACTTTTCCGAATGTTTTGATTTCTAAAATAGTCCATGTCTCACTTTTCAGTCCCATCCGAAAATCGAATTCTGCGCATCCTCATGGGAATGCAGTTTGCGCACATGGTAGACTTTGTTATCCTGATGCCGCTTGGGCCCATGCTCATGAAAAAGTTCGGAATTGAAGCCACGCAGTTCAGCTTTCTTGCTGCCACGTATACATTTGCGGCAGGCCTTAGCGGCTTGTTCAGCTCCACCTTTTTAGATCGCTTTGACCGCAAAAAAGCACTGCTGGTCGTCATGGCTGGATTTATTGTCAGCACGGCTGCTTGCGGCTTTGCCACTGATTTCTGGACTCTACTAGCGGGAAGACTTCTCGCTGGTATATTTGGTGGGCTCACTAACACTCTCGTCATGTCTATCATTGGAGACGCAATTCCCTACGAACGCAGGGGTCGTGCAACGGGACGAGTCATGTCCGCCTTTTCTGTAGCCTCTGTCGCAGGAATTCCCATTGGCCTGTATCTTGCCACGCAGTACAACTGGACTACCCCATTTCTTTTGCTTTCGGTAATGACTGTTTTACTGCTCCTGTTCACATGGTTCTACATGCCGTCCATGCGCGGACACATTCCCGAAATTAAATCTGTCAAAAATCCTCTCCAAGAACTCGCAGAAAGCTGGAGACTATTTATTGACCCGGCACACCTACGCGCGCTCTCTTTGACCATGGCGCTCATGCTCTCCGGATTCAGTGTAATTCCCTTCGTGAGCACGTATCTCGTTTTTAATCTTGGCTTTCCCGAAAAAAATCTGAGCTTCATTTTTCTTTTTGGCGGCCTCGTAACTTTTTTCTCTTCACGCATCGTTGGCTTTTTAAGCGACAAATACGGAAAACATAAAACATTTATGATCATGGGAGCACTGGCCATGATTCCTGTTCTCACTCTCACTAATCTGCACACTTCTTCCATGTGGGCTATTCTTACAGTCACTACATTCTTTTTTGTCTTTAACAATGGTCGCATGGTGCCCGCCATGACGATGATCACGCAAACCGTAACAGATTCGCGGCGTGGGCGCTTCATGAGCCTAAACACCACAGTTCAGCATTTAACGACATCTCTTGCCACCGTAATTGCCGGGCAGATTGTCTTTCAACCCTACGAAGGCGCGGCCCTCCAGCATTACCCTTTTGCCGGTTTTTTTTCTGTGACTTTTGCGATGCTCGCCGTCTGGATTGGGTATCGGTTAAAGGTCAATTCCTGATTTATGCAGGCAAGCCCTACCCGGGCAGGGTCTGCAGCCGACAAAGATCATTTTTCAGCCAGAGCAGGCTACTGATTTAGCAGGCCGTCCCTGACAATGAGTTTAGTGGGTATAGTGCGGTCGTTCCCTCTCTTGTTATAATGTGCTTGAAACTGCAAAAGTTCACCTTTGGGAGAAAATAATTCAGTGCGAAGAATGCCTTAGGGAAATTTTTAGTGGATGGCAGAAGCTAAAACTAAATCTGAAACGACGACAATGGTTTTGTCCCTGTCAAGCAGGTACTAAATCCACAGCGTTTAGTACCTACTAAAGC
>DYPL01000108.1 GCA_020719945.1 Turneriella parva | reverse complement strand
GCGATGGCCCTTCCATACGGAACCACCGGATCACTATGCTCTACTTTCGTACCTGATCGACCTGTATGTCTCTCAGTCAAGCTCCCTTATGCCATTGCACTCTACGCACGGTTACCAAGCGTGCTGAGGGAACCTTTAGAAGCCTCCGTTACTCTTTTGGAGGCGACCACCCCAGTCAAACTACCCACCAAGCAATGTCCCCGCCATAGGGGGGTTAGGCCTCAGATAAACAAAGGGTTGTATTTCAACAATGACTCCACAACGCCTAGCGACGCCACTTCACAGTCTCCAACCTATCCTACACATCATTTATCCAAGGTCAATACTAAGCTATAGTAAAGGTGCACAGGGTCTTTTCGTCCCACTGCGGGTAAACGGCATCTTCACCGTTACTACAATTTCACCGAGCTCATGGCTGAGACAGTGTCCAGATCGTTACACCATTCGTGCAGGTCGGAACTTACCCGACAAGGAATTTCGCTACCTTAGGACCGTTATAGTTACGGCCGCCGTTTACTGGGGCTTCAATTCAATGCTTCTCCGAAAATAACATCTCCTCTTAACCTTCCAGCACCGGGCAGGTGTCAGGCCCTATACTTCATCTTACGATTTTGCAGAGCCCTGTGTTTTTGATAAACAGTCGCCTGGACCTCTTCACTGCGGCCAGCATTGCTGCTGGCGACCCTTCTCCCGAAGTTACGGGTCTATTTTGCCTAATTCCTTAGCCATGAATCTCTCGAGCACCTTAGGATTCTCTCCTCAACTACCTGTGTCGGTTTACGGTACGGGTACTATTAATCTATGTTTAGAGGTTTTTCTTGACAGCCCTTAGGCACACTATCTCTTTACCCGAAGGCTCCGAGTACTATCGTATTTCCCCAAAAATCGTGGATTTGCCTGCGATTCTTATAGGTAGGTACTTCAACGAACTATTCCGTCAGTTCGCGGTGCTTTCATCACTGTGTCACCCCATCACAATTAATAGTAGTACGGGAATATTAACCCGTTGGCCATCGACTGTCCCTTTCGGGTTCGCCTTAGGTCCAGACTAACCCACAGCTGATTAGCATAGCTGTGGAAACCTTAGTTTTTCGGTGTGCGGGTTTCTCGCCCGCATTATCGTTACTTATGCCTACATTTTCTTTTCTAACCAGTCCAGCATACCTTACGATACACCTTCAACCCTGTTAGAATGCTCCCCTACCACTTTGACTTTTAGTCAAAATCCATAGCTTCGGTAATATGTTTATGCCCGATTATTATCCATGCTCGTCCGCTCGACTAGTGAGCTGTTACGCACTCTTTAAATGAATGGCTGCTTCCAAGCCAACATCCTAGCTGTCGATGCAGACAAACCGCGTTCTTTCAACTTAGTATAGATTTGGGGACCTTAGCTGATGGTCTGGGTTCTTTCCCTCTCGGACTTGGACCTTAGCACCCAAGCCCTCACTGTTAGTGAACATTATATAGCATTCGGAGTTTGTCAGGAATTGGTAGGCGGTGAAGCCCCCGCATCCAATCAGTAGCTCTACCTCTATATAACTTTATAACTAACGCTGCACCTAAATGCATTTCGGGGAGTACGAGCTATTTCCGAGTTTGATTGGCCTTTCACCCCTACCCACAGGTCATCCGAAGACTTTTCAACGTCAACCGGTTCGGACCTCCACTATGTGTTACCACAGCTTCATCCTGCCCATGGGTAGATCACACGGTTTCGCGTCTAACACTACTGACTAAAGCGCCCTATTCAGACTCGCTTTCGCTACGGATCCGTGACTTAATCACTTAACCTTGCCAGCAACGTTAACTCGTAGGCTCATTATGCAAAAGGCACGCCGTCACCCCACAAAAGGGCTCCGACCGCTTGTAAGCGTATGGTTTCAGGATCTATTTCACTCCGTTATTCACGGTTCTTTTCACCTTTCCCTCACGGTACTGGTTCACTATCGGTCTCTCAGGAGTATTTAGCCTTAGCGGATGGTCCCGCCAAATTCAGACAGGGTTTCACGTGCCCCGCCCTACTCAGGATACCACTATCTATTATACTTATTACCTATACGGGACTATCACCCTCTGTGGTTCTACTTTCCAGTAGATTCTAATTCTTTGTACATAAAATGTCGTGGTCCTACAACCCCAAAATTGCCGTAACAACTCTGGTTTGGGCTAATCCGCGTTCGCTCGCCACTACTTACGGAATCACTTTTGTTTTCTTCTCCTCCGCCTACTTAGATGTTTCAGTTCAGCGGGTTTGCCCACCTATCGGTGTACTATGTCTTCAACATAGTGGGTTGCCCCATTCGGATATCTACGGATCAATCTGTGTGTGCCAGTACCCGTAGCTTTTCGCAGCTTATCACGTCCTTCTTCGCCTCTGAGAGCCTAGGCATTCCCCATACGCCCTTATTTTGCTTATTGTAATTTTTAGTCGAATGTCTTACTGTCTAATGTCATAAAGCCCGAAGACTTTTTCCTTTTGACTTTAAAACTCTCGTCTAAAGTGTTTTTTTTCTACTTTCTATTTTTTTTATCTCAATATGTCAATGAACTTTTTTTAGTTGAAGGTCTTAAAGTAAAATGTCTTAAAGTCTAGGACTTTTGAATTTCAATTTTGAACTTTACAACCAAAATCGTGGAGAATAACGGAGTCGAACCGTTGACCTCCTGCGTGCAAGGCAGGCGCTCTA
>DYPL01000043.1 GCA_020719945.1 Turneriella parva | reverse complement strand
AGGAATTCCATATAAAAGACTTGTCAGACTGAGCGTAACAAATTTTGTATCCTATCCAAAGGCACTTACATGGAAAGAATTGCAGAATATAAAAATGTACACCACCACTTCCAAAATGGAGTTTCTGTCAGAGACTCAGAACCTGTAGAAGCGGCTCTGAAGCGTTTTAAGCGCGAAGTTGCTAATACCGGCACACTCACAGAACTCAAAAAAAGAGAATTCTATGAAAAGCCAAGCGTGCTCAAAAAAAGAAGAAACGACGCTGCCAAGCGCAAAAGAGCCCGCAAAAAAGTTCTCTTTGGCGATAATTAAACCAGAGGCAATTTTTTCTTTTACAGCCGCCGGGGGCGTATATGTCTAATGACGCCCAAAGGCTTCTCGCGGCAATTCCCATTGAATCGTATATCCAGCGCTTTGTGCCCCTGAAGCAGAAGGGTGCCAATCTGTGGGGCTTGTGTCCCTTCCATTCCGAAAAAACTCCATCCTTTTCTGTTTCTCCGTCGCGCTCTATTTTTCATTGCTTTGGTTGCGGCAAGGGCGGTAATCTTATTAGTTTTGTCATGGAATATGACAAAGTTACTTTCCCCGAGGCGCTCGGCATTTTATCTGATTATTCGGGAATACCTTTAGAAGAAAGATTCCAAGCCAATCCACAGGCTAAAGAAGAAAAGGATCTGGCGCGCAAGGTACTTGAATGGGTCTACCGCGAATACAGGAAGGCTCTTCCCGGTTCGCCTGCTCTGGCATACCTTGTATCGCGGGGCGTAAACGAAAAAACGATTGAACATTTTGGCCTTGGATATGTTCCGCCCGGTGAGTCGTTTCTGGAACAGAGGCTTTCTCTTTCCTTCTCCCTCTCCGAAAAGCCTGGCGTTGTTGCTGCTCTCACCGATGTGGGAGTATTGGGCGAGCGCGAAAGCGGCGGATATTACCAGCGTTTTTTTGGCAGATTGCTTTTTCCAATCTATAACACGGAGGGAAAGCTCGCTGCTTTTGGCGGACGCATTCTTGAAAGCAGAGAAAACACGGCTAAATATATTAATTCTCCAGAGTCAAAACTGTTTCATAAGAAAGAAGTTTTGTTTCATCTTTCTCATGCCAGGGAAGCAATTCGTACAAACGGCTATTGTGTGATTGTAGAGGGATATTTTGATGTGGTAGGCTTATACCAGATTGGCATAGAGAATGTGGTCGCTCCGTTAGGCACGGCATTCACCGCCAGTCAGGTAAAATTGTTGAGGCGCTTTACAGACAAAGTAGTTTTGTTTTTGGATTCAGACACGGCAGGAGTAGATGCTGCTTATCGCTCGTTGTCCCTGTTGCGGGAGGGCGGCATTAATGCTCATGTTGTCGTGCAGAACTCTAAAGAAAAAACGGACCCTTTTGATATAGCGCTGCGTGATGGCATTGAGGCGTATACGCTGATTGATTCTGCCATCTCTGAACTCGATTTTTTCCTGTGGTATTTTTTTCGCCATAAAAATGATATCTCCCAGATTGGCGGCAAACGTTCTGCCATTAAGGGATTTTTTGATGAAGTAAAACATCTTACTTCAGAAGTGGATCGAGTCGAATACCTCAAATCGGCTGCATCGGTATTAGGCTTGGATACTAAAGTCTTGCAGAAAGATTTTTCCCGTTATATAACCGGAGATAAAACTATTGTATCTCAATCGGCAGCTCCCGCGTCTGACGCCAACAAATCCGTGGAAAAGGCGAAACAGCGCAGGGAAAGAGAAGTCCTTTATTTATTTCTGAAATTTCCTGAGCTGTGGACCGAGACAGCTTTTCTAAAAAAGATTTCATTTGATACTGCCTCTATTTCTCTGCTGTTTTATTTTTTTCATGAGAGGATACAGTCGGGCGAAGTCTGGGATTTTGATCGCATGGGCGATGTCATGCATATTCTCGAAGATCCGGGTTTAGAATCCGAAGTGGCTGGTCTGCTGATCGAGTTTTCTGGATTTGATAATATAACGCTGCCTTCCGCCCGGATTGAGGTAGAGCGTTTTGTTGTGCAGAAAGAGATCGATCATTTGTTGTCCCGGAGAGAGGCCCTTCAGAAAAAACTGCAGGCAGAAGAAAGACTGCCGGGGGGGGCACCGTATCAAATTGCCACAGAGCTCACCGATCTCAATGTTAGAATAAAGCGCGAAGAGGAAAAGATTCGTTTTATAAAACGGTAAATCCCTGGCTGAGCAGGTAATCGCGAATTTCGGTCTGCGATCCTGCAAAAACAAATATTTGCTTTTTCTTCGCTATCTGGTAGTCATACATGGGGTCATAGTATTCCTGCAACAGAAACTCAATCCATGCTTTGTGTTCTTCTGTTCTGCCGGTTTTCTTTTGTTCCTGCCAGGCGTGAAAAAACAGCTCCATTAAATTGCGGTGTCGCAGGCCTCCGAGTCTGCGCTCTATGCGGCCCATGGCTGAATGGAGCAAGTCGTGCCAGAGTTCTAGGCCTCTTTCTCCCGACTGCCTCATATATTCCTTTTGATCCTGGAGAACATATTCCCTGTATATATTTTCTATTCTCTCTGCCATGGGCGTTTCCAGGATAAGCAGTTTCCCTTTGTAAAATGTTTCCAATAGTTTCGGAGGCAGGTAGAGTTTTCCCACGTTTTTGCCTTCGTCTTCTAAGAGAATTTTTCCTCCGGAGTTTTCTACCAGAGGAAGCAGAGAGTAGGCAAGCGAATTTTCAAAATGAATCTGCGTTGGCTGTCCCTGAATATTTGCGCCAAAGGACGAACCGCGATGATTGGCATTTTTTTCGAGATCCAAAGTCTCATGAAATTTCAGGATAAAATCCGTTTTTCCGGAGCCTGTGCGGCCACCCAGAATGTACGGCGAAATTTTCCCTTCCAGGGAATCGAGATAGCGAATAAGAAAAGCGCGCAGTGCTTTGTACCCACCTTCTATGCGCACAATTTCTTTACCCGCTTCGTAAATCCATTGCTGGGAAATGCGGGAACGCTGCCCACCCCGAAAACAGTAGAGAAGGGCCTTTGGATTTTTTTCGATAAAATCCATCCACGCCTGCACGCGCTCTTCTTTTACCGTGCCGCTCACGAGCTGGTGGCCAAGTTCCACTGCTTTTTCATTGCCGCTCTGCTTATAGACAATGCCGACTTCGTGTCGTTCCATGTCGTTCAGCAGCGGCAGGTTCACGGCTCCTGGAAAAGAACCTTCGCGAAATTCTGCTGGAGCGCGCACATCGATAAGAGGCGGTGCATCGAGCACTATTTGCTTGTAATCGTTGCGTGTGGGTAGGTTCATTCTTTTACCAAAGCTGTATATTCCTGGCGCGCTGTTGTTTTTCCGATGCGTACAGGATTTTCATTTTCCCGTTTAGCGGTCTCCAGAAATTGCTCTACAGAGTCGCGCTCCACAAAGACGAGCAATCCGCCAGAAGTTTGCGCGTCGCAGAGAATTTCTTTGGCCCGTTCTGACATGGGAGAGACCTTATGTCCATAGCTTTTAAAGTTCTTGTGCATTCCGCCGGGAAGCGCACCCATTGCACGGTATTTTTCCGTATGGGGAAGAAGTGGCACGCTTTCAAAATCAATTTCTGCCGAAATTCCCGATGCCTCGCAGACTTCTATGAGATGCCCAAGTAAACCAAAACCGGTTACGTCTGTCATGGTGGCGACTCCTGGAATTTCGGCTATGGCCGCCCCGAGTTTATTGAGGCGGGCCATGGACTGCACGGCTGGCATGAGCTCTTCTTCCGAAATCATCTTTTTCTTTTGTGCTGTGCTTAAAATTCCCGTCCCAATTTGTTTTGTCAGAAAAATTTCACATTCCTGTTTTGCCATCGAATTTTGTCGAAGATGTTTGTTTTCCACAGTGCCCGTTACCGACAAGCCAAAGATGGGTTCCAAGCTGTCTATGGAATGCCCGCCCGCGAGTGGAATGCCGGCTTCTTCGCAGGCCTCGCGTGCCCCGTCCATAACCCGTGCCCCGGTGGCTGCAGAAAGTTTATCGATAGGCCAGATAAATACGGACACAGCCATGATGGGCTTTCCTCCCATGGCGTAGATATCGCTCAGGGCGTTCGCTGCTGCAATTTTACCAAACAAAAAGGGATCATCCACAATGGGGAGAAAAAAGTCTATTGTAGAGAGAACGGAAGTTCCGTTGCCGAGATCATAGGCAGCAGCGTCGTCTTTATTGTTGTTGCCAACGAGCAGTGCGGGATAGTGCACAGAGGGGCGCGAGGTTGCCAGAATTTTATCAAGAAGAGAGGATGCTATTTTGCTGCCACAGCCTGCTCCGTGGCTGAATTCAGTGAGTTTGGTTTCGTCCGAGAATCGTATTTCCATTCGACAATATATTTCTATATCCATAATTTTCGCAAGTCAAAAAGTTTTCTGGCATATGCAACCCGGAGAGATATCTGACAGAGTTTTAGGGGTGGAGTCCACTTTCCTTTTACAGTGCGGCAAAGGCGGTCATTAAAAAAAATCTACCTCTCACTTAAACAATAATTCAAATAATAAAATATAACGATAAAAACCTACTACGCTATCCCATAAGAACAACAAATTCACTGAACAATAAAAGATAAATAGATGTTTCGCTACTTTGGCGAAAAAGTAACCGCTGCCATCTCGATACGGCCTACAACTTCGTCCACTTCGTGACGATATAAACTAAGCCCTGCCCGGGTAGGGCATACATCGCTTTACAATGCGTTCGGAAGAGAAGACCTTACCGCATGGCAAAAGAACTCCCACCGCGATACAATCCACAAGGTCTTGAGAAAAAATGGTACCCTGTTTGGGAAAAAGAAGGCTATTTTTCTCACGAAAAAAAAGCAACGCCGCGCAATCAGGCTTCGTTCTCCATTGTCATTCCGCCGCCCAATGTTACCGGATCGCTGCATTTAGGGCATGCACTCAATCATACCATTCAGGATATTCTTACAAGATACCACCGCATGAAAGGGGATGCCACCTTGTGGGTGCCTGGAACGGATCATGCCGGGATTGCGACACAGAATGTCGTCGAACGCCTCCTTGCAAAAGAGAGCAAGAAAAGATGGGAAATGTCTCGGGAAGATTTTGAACAGCGCGTGTGGCAGTGGAAGGCAGAATCGGGCGGAATGATTATGCACCAGATGCGCGAACTTGGAGAGTCGGTGGACTGGGATCACGAGCGCTTTACTCTCGACGAGGGACTTTCGCATGTCGTTAAAAAGGTTTTTGTTCGTCTGTACAACGACGGCCTCATTTATCGGGGCGAGAGAATTATAAACTGGTGTCCCCACGATGAGACAGCCTTGTCCAACATTGAAGTGGAATATAAAGATAGACACGGCAAATTATACAGTATAGATTATCCTCTTTTATCTGCCGACTACAATCATGAAACCGACTCTTTGAGGGCTGCCGATTTTGTTACAGCAGAAAGACTCACCGTGGCGACTACCCGTCCGGAAACTCTGTTTGGAGATGAGGCCGTTGCCGTTCATCCCGAAGACGAGCGCTATCTTTCTCTGCATGGTCGCCATGTATTGTTGCCGCTTCTGGGCAAGCCAATCCCTGTCATTGTGGATTCTTACGTTGACAAAGAATATGGCACGGGGGTTGTTAAAATTACACCGGCGCACGATCCCAACGACTTTGAAGTAGGCGAGCGCCATGGGCTTCCCGTCACGCGCGTAATGGATGACAAGGCCAGACTCAACGACAAGGCTGGTTCGTATTCCGGTCTTTCTCGGGAAGATGCGCGTAAAAAAGTAGTCGCGGATCTCGAAGAGCAGGGATTGCTGAGCTCCATCAAGGAAATGACACATGCCGTTGGCGAATGCTATCGTTGCGGTACTGTCGTGGAACCTCTCGCCTCTCTCCAGTGGTTTGTCGATGTGAAGCCTTTGGCCCAAAAAAGTATTGCCGCTGTAGAAACTGGCAAAATCCGCTTTGTACCCAAACGCTGGGAGAATACATATTTTGAATGGATGAACAATATTCAGGACTGGTGTATTTCCAGGCAGCTATGGTGGGGACACAGAATTCCCGCGTGGCACTGCGAAGATTGCGGCCATGTCCATGTGGCAGAGACAGAAGTTTTGGCGTGTGAAAAATGCACTTCCAGCCGCATCCATCCCGATCCGGATGTTCTCGATACCTGGTTTTCGTCTGGACTGTGGCCCTTCTCCACTCTGCTGTCCAGAGACACAAAGGAGCTCGATGCACAGTGGGGCAGCGGAAAGCCAGACAGTGAACTGCTGCGAAAATTTTTTCCTACTTCGGTTCTCGTGACCGGCTTTGACATTATTTTCTTCTGGGTTGCCAGAATGATCATGTTCTCGCTGCACATTATGGAAGATGTTCCTTTCCGCGATGTGTATATCCATGGGCTTGTTCGAGACGCCAACCGGCAAAAGATGAGCAAGTCCAAAGGGAATGTGGTTAATCCTCTCGAAAAAATGGAAGAGTATGGAACCGACGCATTCCGTTTTTTTCTCATGTCCATTCTGCCAGAGGGAAAAGATATAATTTTTGACGAAAGCCGTCTAAAAGGATACCAGGCTTTTGCTAACAAAATCTGGAATACGGCCCGCTATATCTGGCTGAACCAAGAAGAGTCTTACACCATTCCCGAGCAGATACCACAGAATTTAACTGATGCCGATAAATGGGTTCTCACAGAATTTAACCATGCATTAGAGCGCGCCGAAGAATCGCTTGCGGCTTACCGCTTTTCTGACTATGCCGCAACTCTGTACGACTTTTTATGGAAATCGTTTTGCGACAATTATGTAGAGCTCTCTAAAATTCAATTTAAGGACGAAACTCTTGCAGAGGGAACTCGGTTTGTTCTAAACAGCGTGTTCCTGAAAACCATGCAGATGCTTCATCCGGTGATGCCTTTTATTACGGAAGAACTCTACAGCTTCTGGAATTCTGAAGATAAAAAAATAATAACATCGGACTGGCCGGTTGCCTTTGCCGTTTCCGATGAGCGCGCTCGGGAGAATACGGTCATGCTGTTAGAAATCGTCTACCGGATTCGCAAGCTGCGCGCGGAGCTTCAGATTCCCGTGGGAGAAAAAATCCGGGCGTCTGCGTATATTCCCTCGGAAGAAATTCGAGAAATACTCAAAGGGCATGCCGCTTATGCAGAAACTCTGGGCAAGCTTTCCACGCTGCACTTTCCCGATGCAAGGGAAGAAGGGGTAAAAGCCGTTCTCGATTTTGGAACACTGTATCTCGATGTTAAAGATTTTGTCGATGTCGAAAAGGAAAAAGAGAGAATCGGCAAAGAAATAGAACATTTGCGCAAAGGCCTTTCTGCCGTAGTCGGCAAACTTGAAAGCCCCGGATTTCTCGAAAGAGCTCCGGAGGATCTTGTCGCGCAGGAAAAAGAAAAGCTTACCGGTTATACTCGTAAAATAGAAGAAATGGAAGAGCTGCTCTCCGCTATTCAAGGATAAGACAGCCTTCGCGTTCTCCAATGTACATGGCCCTGGTGGTTACGCCCAGACCCTGTACGGTTACCGTGGTTTCCTGCTCATTGTTTTCGAATTGGTCAATGTCAATGAATTGTCTTGCATAATTGTGACAAAACGTTTCATCTCTTTTCATTACATAGTGGCAGGAGCACCATTCCTTTGCATAAAAGGCAGAGATAATTCCAGGGAAGGCACGCAGCTTGGGTGAAGACAGAAAGGGCAGAAGTACCAGAAGAAGCAGAGCCGCAAGGGCGATTAGAATTTTTTTCATGGGTTAGCTCCGGTTTGGGATAGTTTGGCTTTCAATACAAGCCGTATCGTGTTGTCTGTAATTTCGTTGCCAAAATCGTCCCGGTCGTCGGCTGTCCGCACAATGACGAGTCCTTCGGATGGAATTACGATAATTCTCTGCCCCCAGTGGCCACTGGCCCAGAAAGTGTCAGTGGGAGCGTGAGGCAGTGGTGGTGCTTGGCCCCATTCGGGTACGCCGTGGTTGAGCCACCAGTAGGCTCCCGGATTATCGGCAAGAGTATTTGCGTCTGGTTTTGTGGAATAGTAGGCCTTTGCCATTGTCGTGGAATAGCGAACCCAGTCCGGGCTTACAATCTGATCTTGATTCCATTTTCCCTGATTCAGGTAGAGCAGGCCCAGCCTTGCCATATCGCGCGGCGTGGCATACAGGTAAGACGAGCCAACGAAATTTCCGGAACCATCGCGCTCTATGGTGTAGCTTTCCATTCCAGTTCTATCGGCAAGTTCTTCGAAAAGCGCCTCGTAGCTGCTCAGGCCCCCGGCAGCTTTTATTAAAACTTTAGACAAAAGGTTTGTCTCTCCGCTTGAGTAATACCACCGCGTTCCCGGCTTGTACTTTAATGCTCTGCGCGCCGTGTAGTGTGCCATGTCTTTTTTCCCGAGGGTGTACAGCATGGCTATTACATCCGAGAATACGGGAGAGCTCTCGTAACCTTCGCTCCATTGTAATCCGGACGACATTTCAAGAAGATGCCGCACCGTTATTTCTTTTTTGCGTCCCTGGTTCAGGGGGGAATAATATTCCCCGGCATTTTTTTCCGGAGAGAGTAAGCCTTTCTGTACGAGCATACCGGCAAGAACGTTGATATAGGATTTTGTTACGCTCCATGTAATATGTTTGTGCTCTTTTGTAAAGCCACGGGCATACTCTTCGAGAAGAATCTTTCCGTCTTTAATTACGAGAATAGAATTGGTTCGTATTCCTGTTCTGTCTTCTTCTGATCCTGTCCGCGTGAACAGATATTCTTTTAATTCTGCCAGTCCAGCCGGGCTGAATCCTGCCTGTTCCGGAGTGGTTATATTCCAGTCTTTACCTGGAAAGGAGAGCATGCCGGGTGTATAGCTTTCAGGGAAGGATGTCTGTACTTTTGCCGCCGGTAGTGGTTGGCTGCATTGGAGGATTACCAGGGAAAAAATGGCGATCAGGAAAAATCTCATGGAGAAAGTAGATCAAACCGTGCGCGGTTTGTCAACTGTATTCAAAAAATAGCGAACGGTTATAAAAGACACAAGGACAGAAAGCAGCCACGAAAAAACAGAAGACAAAAACAAACCGTGTAAACCAAACCAAAAGGAAAAGAAATAACTCAACGGGATAAAAACCAGAAAACGGCCCGCGTTAATCAATAACGAAACAAAGGAAAGTTTGAGAGAATTAAACGTGAAGGCAAAAGACAGGTGGATGCCAAATAATGGCAGAGACATTCCACTTAAAAGAAAATACAATACAAGTGCATCAAGAACAGGCAGATGGCGGGAAAACAATAACCCCATGAATTTTCCCCCTGCCGCGAGAAGCAGGTACAAGGCAATTCCGTAAAACAAAGAAAATTTTACCGTATAGCGAATGGCCGCATGCACCCGTTCCATTTTTCCGGCTGCCAGGTTTCCGGACAAAAATGGCGTAAGCGACTGTGAAGCCGCAAAGAGTGGCATCATCCAGAATGATTCAATGCGCCACGCGATGCCTGCTCCGGCAACGGTGTCCGTGCCATATACGGATAGCAGGCGCAGCATCCACGCGGAGGAGAGCGGGGCTAACAGGGTAGAAACGGTGGCAGGTAGTCCAATGTGTAGAATCTCTCTGAATATTGTGAGCAGGCTCTGTATGGGTGGGAGTCTTGCGATAATTCTTTTTCGGAACAAAAAATACAGCATTATTACCGAAATAATAAATCGGGAAAGTATGGTGGCCCACGCGGCTCCCGCCATTTCTAATCGTGGAAATATCCCAGGGCCAAAAATCAGCAGAATGTCGAGTGCAATATTTAATAGAGCAGAGGATGCCATGAGAAGTCCGGAAAGCCGCGCATGTCCATGGGCGCGAAACAGGGAATTCATGGCCATGGGCAAAAAGAAAAACGGCAATGCGGGGAGCCACAGGGTTAAATATTCCTGTATGAGTTTGTACTCTGTATCTTTGGCTCCTGACAAATGCATCAGGGGTTCAAAGAAAATCATGGAAAGGATCCCCATGGTAAGACCCAGAAAAACAGCAAGTAAAAGAGATGTTCCAGCCCGTTGTAGGGAATGTTCTGCGTTGTCACCGCCAAGTGAACGTCCCAGGGATACACTGATTCCTGAAGAAAGTCCCATGGCAAAAGCGGCAAAAATAAACGTCACTGGAAATATATATGTCATTGCTGCTGCGTGCACTGTGCTTATTTGCGAAAGAAAATAGAGATCCGTGATCTGGAATATTGTCATGGACAGAAGCCCTATCAGCATGGGGGAGCCTAGTCTCATCAGCGAAGCACCAACATTTGTTCTTAATAGGTCCAGCGGGGTCGCCATGAACAATTCCTTCATTTGGAATCTGTGGGGCAACTTTATTCAGCGGGGGATTCATCGAACAAGGGAAGATCGAGAAGGCGATGCTGGTCGTGCCGCCATAAACCCTGAGAATCAAAATGAGGCGAACGTGGATGACCAGCAGCATTCCAGATCATGTCAAAAATGCCGGAAAGATACTGCTCCGGTTTTAAAGAAAAATTTTCCAATAGAAAGCCAGGAATCACAATCGTGTTCCGGTCAAAGACGAGATCCGCATTGACAGCAGAATAATGTAAGGCCGACCGCAAATGAAAATGTTTTACGCGCAAAAGCGTCATCATAATAAATACGGGAGGATTGATATTGAGTTCATCAAAAGCAGAAAAATAGCGGGGAATAGAATGCATCAAACGATGTTCCAGCATGTAACCCGCGACGGTCTTTAGTCCCTCGTCCATATAGGACCCGGTATCGACTATTTCAAAAATTCCATTGCGGTAAACCTGAACATACGAATGGGGAATATTTTCTTTGTTAAGAGAATAGGTTAAAAAGCCATCAATATTGTATCGGCTTTTCATGGAAGATTGCACTTCGAGAGGTTCCAGAATTCGGGATGCAGCGAGAGCAGGCAGACCGGACAAATCGAGACTTTGCATTCTGGAAAAATTGGCAAGGGGAACAATATGCAAAACCAGGCGGGGAGTGTGTTCAAACATGACGGGAAGGCGGCGTTTATCGATTATCTTGAGTCTGCTTTCCCGAAAGCTTTCAATCTTTTCAGGAATGTGGCTGGCTGCGGCAAAAGCGTCCCGTATTTCCTGGTAATCCATGGGAGCCTTTCCTGCAGAATTGCGAAGATAAAATCTTGTGTGTTTCTGCAGTTTAACCATGTGTGGAGCGAGCCAGCTTCGTGGAATGCGAATGTGGATAACAATCGTTTTATCGTGAAGCTCTATGGTTCGCATGGTAAGCCCGGGTATTCTTGGAGCTATGCTCCCACGCGCCATCGATTCTAACCGGAGAATTTCTGCATCGAGATCTTCTGTAACTACGCCGGGGATGGCAGTGGGAACACCGTCTTTAGCTTCTATGCCAAAAAATATGTCACCGCCTTCTGCGTTGGCAAAAGCAGTGATATCTGCCAGAAATTCTTTTCTTGCCTCGTACTCGTTGCCTGGCAATGCCACCTTGTATTCCAGATACTTGGATTCTGCAATTCCATTCAGAAGAAGATTTACGACTGCGGAAGCATCAATGCTGTTTGCGGGCTCCTGTATGAGCATGGCAGATATTGTCGGTACGGCTGGAACCGTCAAGGGGAAAGTTCTTGCCGCGCTGTGAGAAAATTAAACAAATGGACGAAAATGTACCAGACGATTCTATTTGATTTTGACGACACACTGGTAGAGACCAAAAAAAATAAACGTCCCGCCTTTATAGAGGCGGCAAAGCGGTTTTATAACTTTGAACTCACGCACGAAGAAATGAACCGCTGTTGGGGAGTTCCGTTTCCCTCTGTGATGCAGCGCGTGTTTGGCGATCGCGGATTTGACGTAGAAGAGGCAACCCGGAATTATATGTCACTGGAAGATGAGTTTCCCGTGACACTTTTTCCAGAGACAATTCCCGTTTTGGAGAATTTAAACCAAAAAAAGATTCGGCTGGGTGTTCTCACTTCCACATCCTTTAAGGTGGTGGAAATGCAGATGAAACGTCTGGGGATGTTTCACTATTTTGAAAAAATCCAGGGGGCAGACGAGACAACTGTCCACAAGCCAGACCCTGCAGTGTTTAAACCATCCATTCAGCATTTTGGTTCCGGGCGCATTTTATATTTAGGAGATACGCCACACGATGAAACGGCTTCTATCGGAGCAGGGCTGGATTTTATGGGAATACACCGTGCAGAAACTCCGCATCCGTTTCAAAATCCCATGCGCGTTCTAACTTCATTAAGCGAGTTGCATGAGTTATGTTGTTAGAAGCAACCGATATTCTTTTTCTCGAGGGAAAAAAATCCGTAAGTCTGCGGATCGATTCTTCCTCGCGCATTCGCATTACCGGATCGTCTGGATCGGGAAAATCCACACTGCTGAAAATACTGGCGGGACTTAAACAGCCGCTTGCTGGAAAATTGAATCGGCAGAATAATATTCGGCAGGGGTATGTTCCGCAGGAAATGCCTCCGCTGTATTTGCCATCTTTGCGATTATTTATAAAGGAAATAATGTCCTATTCTTTACACAAAAAAGAGTCGCAGAAAATGCAGAATCTATTGAAAAGAGAAATGGAATTCTGGGAATTGCAGGAGTCGCTGTTAGATTCCCGCCCCGATTCTTTAAGCGGAGGAGAAAAGCAGCGCTTCCTTATCAGCATTGCTTTGTCTATGGATCCCCAGATTCTTTTCCTGGACGAACCAACGTCGGCACTCGATGCATCACTAAAACAAAAGGTGCGCAACAGAATCTGTTCCATGTCCGTACCAGTTCTTCTCGTATCCCACGATTCGGTGTGGAACGATTGCGCGCTCGAGGAGGTTTCTCTTGAAGAATGAATATCTGCCCATTGGGTATGCAGAATTGTCTCTTATGGGGCTGCCATTGATTTTGCTGCTATATTTGTATGCCCGGCTTGGAATTGCAGTCGTTCGTAAAACACTCCGTTCTGTTTTCCGAATGATGATACAGCTTACAGTGGCGGGAGCTGCCCTGGTCACATTATTTCGATGGAACGAGCCTTGGCTCAATTTTATCATTTTTGTCGCCATGGTTACATTTGCTGCCCAGTCGGTCAGTTCATCATCTTCGCTTTCCCTTCGGCGTTATGGAGCAGGCCTTGCGGCGGGCATGTTTTTGTCTGTGTTTCCTCTGGGTTTGTTTACCGCACAGGTTGTGTTGCACTCTCCACAGTTCATGGATATACGCTACTTTGTCGTTCTCTCCGGAATGATTCTCGGTAATATGCTGCGATCTGCCGTTGTAGCCCACAGCCATTTTTTTAAGGAGCTCAAAAACTCTCCCGGATCCCTGGAGTACCGCCTTTCGCTGGGAGCCGCTCCGTGGGAGGCCGTGAAGTCTTTGTTTGCCCGTTCGCTCACGGCTTCCATGGAGCCCCAGCTTGCTGCCATGATGACGACAGGCATTGTTTTTCTTCCCGGCATGATGACGGGTCAGATTCTCTCCGGCATTTCTCCCATTGAGGCGGTTCGCTACCAGATATTGATTATGCTTCTCATTTTTTCCGGTGCTGGTTTTGGCGGCGCATTGTCTTTATATTTTTCGTGGAAAGTGTCTTTGCATGCAGGGGCAGCCCTACCCGGGCAGGGCGCACTGCCGACAAAAAAGAATTTTGTCTCCAGAGGGGGATAACATTCTATTAAAGTAAGGTCTGTTCGCGAAGCGGCGTAGCGAGCCAGAGGCTGCGCAACTGGGTGGATGAAGGTTGGCACGGAATTCACGGAAATATCTTCTTCCGTGTTTTTCTGTGTTTTTCGTGGTTCGCTTTCTTCCCCCTCCGCGCCCTCTGCGTCTCCGCGTGAGCCTTCCTTTTCGTGGGTGTGTCCGTTCTCTTTCATACACACCTTCCTTGCAAGATCTCGCTTCGTATATATTCCATTGCATCCATAGCATGGGTAATTAACGTGTTCATATACTTCTTAACGCGAAAAGCAGATTCAAAACGTTTATAAGTTGGATCACCTTCCTTAATTTCTGGCATGACAAGGTGAATATTAATCGATTGCTGAATAACGTGGCGGAATAAGTATTCGGCTATTACATCAGATTCTGGCAAGGAAAAACCAATAATAAAAATCTCACTTGCATTGTGTAAAGCTGCTCGCGCGACATCCCAGTTTTTGCGTATAGATGGATGTAAGTATGTTTTTCCAATTACAGGTGGGAGCAAAAAGGGGTAGTAATTAACGTGTTCATAAAAATATCCTATGAATTTTGTTCGAAAGGACGCTTCCTGAAATGTCTCACTGCTTAAATAAATTTTAGCGTTATGTAAATTTTCAAAATCTTCCGGCTCAATGCCCCAGTTTAATGAACCATGCAACTTTAAAATTGCTGGAGATTGAAATTTTCCGCCAGGGGGATACTGCTGGGTGGAAAAAGGCATATAAAATTCCATATTATATCCGGTAATGGGATTCCAGCCGTCTTCTTTAAGAAATTTTTCAAGAATAAGGTCATAGTTAAACGTAATGACAACTGCGTTTTTCTCTTTCAAAAAATCAACGAAACATTTTATAAGGGGATTATTTTTATTATTGGAAATTAAATTGCGATTTTCCAGAACTACATTTATCAATGCAATTAAATCAAGGTATGTATCTTTGTTCGCACAAGGACGTTGTTTACCGAGTGGAAAAGGATCTTGCAATAAGAAGGATGCCAGTTTCTCAAAGTTTATAATCTCGTCGGGGTCAAAAAAATCATCGATATATTCAAAAAGGACAGAAAAATCCTTCGCAACCTTTTCTTGCTTTGCAGCTTTGCGAAGAAGTTCATTCGTTAATGGAAATTCAGAATTGTATGAGTGGCTAAAGCCTGCTCCAAGAATAAAAACAGGTGAGTTCCTTGTTCTGTCAAATGGATTAAGTTGCATTTTTTTTTCGGATATTTTTTTCATTTTTTACCTTTCCAATTATCAGGAATTTTCATTAAGAGAAATTTCCCCACTCAAATACTCCCTTTTAGTTTGGATAAAAACCTCCGTGACAATAGCGTGGGAAAACCTCTTCTTCCGCTTATGGAGAAGATTAACAGATTCAAAATAATCTAACAATCCAAGATAATGCATATTAGCGAGAATTTTTAAAACACCTATAACCTGAAGTGAATGCTTTCGTGCCACGGAACGTCCGATTTTTTCATCCAAACCGGAGAATAAAAATTCAGGTTCAGTCACCTCCATTCCAAGCTTCTTCGTTTGCGCGATCACTTCCACCTCGCCAGCATCCATTTTGGGTTCCATGGAAAGTAATCGTATATCATTTTCATCATAAGTGTTACACTTTTGGAACCAGGGGAAATCCTGGTAGCAACGTGTAAGAAATTCGAGTTTCTTATTTGGATCCATGTTCTTTTCATTGAGAAACTCTCTCTCCACTTGTTCGGGAATAAATACGCTGGTAAACAACAAAGGGAGATACTCAAGTACATTCAGAATATATAAAGAATCCAGAAATGAATTATCTACGACGATTTTTCTTTTTTGGTTCATTGTCATCACTCAAAGCCCACAGTAAAAATAGACCCAGACCAACGGCTACCAGTGCCCCAAGTGCATTATTTTGGCTTTGTTCCGCTGTGGTAGGTTCTTCGTTGCTTTGACTCAGAAAACCACCGTGTGCAAAAACATTTTGAAGCAGATCTGCAGGATTATCATTCTGGGGATCATAAGGTATTTCAAGCACCATATTACGATTTACATTTTCAAAGCTGACTTTCTTTCCATAATCTTTATGATAGAATATGACAACTTTCTTATTGTGAAGAAGAGCGTATTCAACTTCCTGTTTGACCTGTGGAGAAATTCCGTGAGTTGAAAACATTACAAAAACTTGCGAATCACGAATTCTCTGTTTGGTGGACTCTTTGAGCTGATTTGACCCCAGCCGGTCTGGAAGATAAACCTGTGCATTGTATAAACTGGAAATAGTCTGCAGACGCAAAGCCGTTGACTGCTCAACTTCAATTCCCTGGTTAAAACTGATAAATAGTTTTGGCGTCCGCATTGTTGATCCTATTGTTATGCACAAGCAACGTCAATAGATTTTTAACCACGGAAGGCACGGAATTCACGGAAATATCTTCTTCCGTGTTTTTTCGTGGAAAGTGTCTTTGCATGCAGGGGCAGCCCTACCCGGGCAGGGCGCACTGCCGACAAAAAAGAATTTTGTCTCCAGAGGGGGATAACATTCTATTGGCGACAAATTATTTTCTGCCGGCTGCAATTCCCTGCGCGGGTAGCGCACCCCACGCACCCCCAAAAAAGACATGCCATCTTGACTAAAAAGCATGATCTGGA
>DYPL01000107.1 GCA_020719945.1 Turneriella parva | reverse complement strand
ACGCCATTTTATTCTGACAGAGCCTTGCAACCTGCGCCTCTAACTGCAAACCGCGCTAACGGTGCGCTTAGCTATTATGGAAAACCCACACATGGAGAAATTTACCTTGTGAGTCAGTTTACAGGCATCCCGCGAAACCCGAGTGCGAAAGCTTTGACGGGCAGTTAGAATTCAGAGATAAATTCTATTGTCTTAAAGAGGTTTAATGTAGCTGATGCCTCTCGGACAAAACAGTATTTCCTTCTGGCAAAGGAACGCTGCCCGCGCAGGGCACCTTAATGCATAAGAACAAGAAAGATGACACCCAGAGCAATGCGGTAATAGCCAAAATGGCGGAACCCAAATTTTTCAACGATGCGAAGAAAAATTTTGACAGCAATCCAGGCGCTTACAAAGGCGAGCAAAAGCCCAAGCGCAAGTAGTGAATATTCGCGCGAGTTAAAACTTGATTCAGTTTTGAGAAGCTCGTAACCGGTAGCTGCAAACATGGTAGGAATGGCCAGCAAAAATGAGAACTCGGTTGCCTGCTTTTTGTCGAGGCCTCCGAGCACGCCGCCAATGATCGTGGCCGCCGCACGCGAGGTTCCGGGAATCATGGACAGGGACTGGATGAATCCAATGAATGCTGCATTCTTCCAGGATATTTTTTCGAGTGATTCGATGCCCGTAGCAGAAGATACTCGTTTATCGATTAAGACAAGGATAATGCCACCCACTATCAGCGAAACAGAAACTACGACTGGATTAAAAAGATACGCCTTGATATAGTCGTAGGCAAAAAAGCCAATCACTGCGGTTGGCAAAAATGCAAAAAATAATTTGAGATAAATCTCAATGCCCTGAAAAAAGCGCTTTATGTACATAAGCGCAATGGCCAAAATGGCACCTAACTGTATGGCAATCTCAAAACTTTTTACAAATTCGTTTTCGTGTATTTTCATGGCGGCAGACGCTAAAATCATGTGTCCGGTAGAGGAGATCGGAAGAAATTCGGTAATCCCTTCAACGATAGAAAGAATAATAGTTTCAAGTATTCCCATTATGTCCCAACCCAGCGGGAGCATACGGGGGCAAGCGAAAAAAAAGATGACAGTTTGTTTAGCGGCTTAATTAGAAGCTATCAAAGTAAATTGGGCGTATCCACAAGTCCGATTCAGGAGGAACGATGAAGAGTAAAATTATTCTCCTTTCTGCAATGGTTACCCTGCTGGCAGCCTGCGGAGAAAAAAAACAGGAAAAGATCCAGGCAACTAACAATACGGAGTCGCAGATGAATTTAGAAATTACACCTATCGATTTTCAAAACGCTTATGACGAAAAGAATGGTTCGGTCAACATTCTCGATGTAAGAACCATGCCAGAATATGCTGGTGGCAGAGTTCCGGGTGCAAAGTTTCTTTCGCTTCAGGAAATCCAGGCGCTTGGCCCCAACGCTGTCCCCAAAATTCCCTTCAGCAAGGAAGAACCACTCTACGTGATCTGCGCAACCGGGAACCGCTCCGTTTACGCAACGCAAATGCTGCGATCGCTTGGTTACACGCAAGCAGTCTCTGTAGCAGGCGGCACCATGATGTGGATGCGCAGCGGCAGACCACTGGAACGCTGATTTTCAAAATCAACCGAAACTCCCGGTGGAGAACTTCTGGAATAACCCGAAGGCTCTTCGCCGGTCCCGTCTTTTGATTCTCCCATTTTCCTCTTTAGAAAATCTACAAACATCCGATACTGCCTGTATGGTAGTCTCGGATGAACTGCGTGAAAAACTGCAAAAGCTGTATAGCGAAGGCGTTGTTGTAGCCATTAAATCTGGCACAGAAATAGAAGATATGTCGATTTCTGAAATGTACTTTTTGCGTGAGCTCACGAGAGGAAGTATCCAGAATGCGCATATTCCGCTGGTCATCAAAACGGGCGGCCCCGAAGCCAGACAGGACATGAGAATGGCTCTTCGGCTTGGCGTCGATGTCATTCTGGCTCCCATGATTGAGTCTGTTTATGCTCTCGAAAATTTCGTGAAATCGGCAAAAGAAATCATGGAAGAAGAAGGTCGGGACGCAGAGCTTGCGATTAACCTGGAAACAGGGCTCGCCGTAGAAAATCTTAACGATATGATTTTGTCGCGTTCTTTTGCGGAGTTGACACAGGTAACCATTGGCCGGGGCGATCTGTCGCGATCCATGCATCTTGAAGTCGATGATAACGAAGTGCTCGAGATAACCACGGCGGCACTCAAAAAAATACGCAACAGCGGGAAACGAACCAGCGTTGGCGGTGGTATAAAACTGGCGAGCATAGAAATGATCTCGCGTCGTCTTCCGACAGAGCGTTTTAACACACGCCACGTCACCATCGAAAACTCTCCTGAGTTCAGAAAAAATCCTGTTCCTGTTCTGCAAAAGGCTCTGGGCTTTGAACTCGATCTATACGACGCCCTCCGAACCAAATTTCCTGAGCGCAAGGAATACTACAAAAAGAGAATTGCTGCCCTGCAGGATCGACTGGAAAAACCTTTAACTGTTAAGGCTGTATAGTTTTATTTTGCTCAGGGGAAACGGAGCGGGAATTTTTCCAGCGGGAATATTTCTTTGCCAAAGTGGCTGCAGATCTATTGTGCTTTTTCTCTGCCTTGGGCGTATTGTTTTTATTAAACAGCGAAATTTTATTTCACATAAGAATATACTTGTTAGTATGCTGTCTATTCGCCTGTGCCCTTTGGGTCACGCCCGCCCGATTTAATAATCTAATTCTCCTGAAGCTGCTTTTCTGTTAAACTTGTT
>DYPL01000106.1 GCA_020719945.1 Turneriella parva | reverse complement strand
TCTACTGCCACTTGCGGGTTAAACTCTTGCACATGCTGAATAGCTTCCGCTGGTAAAAGACGCATGTCGCGCATTATTTCTTTGTTTGCTATTTGTATTTCTGCCAGCTTCTTCCGGCCTTCAAGAAATGCTCCCGCCTTACTTGACGCAATCATATAAAGGTCTTCCATGTTACCCTCAAAGAAAAGACCCACTTCAAATATCGTTGTATTATTAATTACTCCGCCCTTCCCTTTATACTTGACACTTTTGGGAGATATTGTAAGACTTAGCTTCAAGCCCGCCAGAACCCCATGCGTCATGGAATGTATAAATTCCAGCTGGCTTTGTATGTTAACTATCGTATTCCACGACGTGGTCCGGAATACATACACACCCCCTAACTGGTTGGACTGCGGGAGAACGACAAATAGTCTTCCGTGAGGCTTGCACCGGGTTATGCCATCCTTGTCGACGTTGGCGTGAGGACAGCTGCTTCCTGCACAAGGCAAAGAAAATCTCTCCTCTGTTACAACCGTTATCTCTTTACCGTCTATCGTCTTCTTTTCTGTTTTGGCCCTGGACGCCGTTTCTCCGTCACTTGACCGGCAGAATAATGCCCCGGAACCGGTATAGTACGCCCTTTCTGATTGCCATGAGTCCTCTATATTATCTGAAAGAAGGATAACCTCTAACGTTCGTGGTGAATGTCCAACCTTCGCCATCACTGATTCGTCGATAACAAAATCGTCATCGTTCTTTACGTTTTTGACCACGATAAAATGGTCTAATTTTTGCGGCATCCGGAACGATTTCCCGCTATTTGTCGCTGACTTACTAGCCGCCTTCCGGCCTATTTTGATTTTACCCACTTCTTGCAGGCGTTTGCTTAACTTTAACATAACTCGTGTCTCCTTTGTGTGTTCTACTGTAACACCATAGGACACATATCCGTGAGACTGTCAATCGTTTTTTATTATTGTTGGGATTATTATTGAAGACTTACAAGACGGGCATACACCCAAAAGATTCATGTTTTCATCCATGAAGACTATCCGGACGCGTATGGCTACTTCGTTTTTGCTGGCTCCCTTCCTCAAGGACTTTGACACTATTTCCCGGCCACACTTGCAGAACGTGCCTACCCTATTATGCTGAACAGCATCCGCTGGGCACGTATTATCACTGTCCTGTTCTTGTTTGATTTCATCAGCCATTCGCGCAAGTCCTTTCTTCTCCATTCCTTTGACTTATTAAACATCATGCTGACAAGCTCTTTCGCGTTCTTGTCGTTTTCCTTTAATGCAGTTTTAAGCGCCGCTGCACCGTGATTAAAAAGGGCCTCTGCCTCTGCCTTTGACGTTCCGTATCTCTTAGCCACTTCTTCCCAGCTTCTCACAGGGCTGCCGTCTTTGTCCTGGGTGTATGAAAGCCGCTTCCCTTCAACCGCTGCGGCATCCGACGGGTTCTTGTAGTAGATTGACCTTTCGCCATATACTCCTTTCCCCGTTGTCGATTCGTCTATCCGGTATCTATACTGCATTATGTCCGCCACTGCCTTTGCGCTTACACCTTTAGGGAGCCTGCCCTTCATTGCAGACTCCATCTTCTTGGGCAATGCGTTCATCTTTTCCGCTCCTAAAACTACCTCTTCAGGCGTTTTTACGGTGGATGCCTGCCGGTCCGTATGACTTATCTCCCCTGATTCGTCCATGGATTCAACGATATTTGACACCCTTCTTGTTCCTACAAGGTCAAGAACCTTCTTTAGATTCAAATTCTTTTTGTTTCCATACCGTTTTTCATATTCGTGTATTATTTCCTTGTTCTCCAGCCCTTCGATTGACTGCCCCATTTCATCTTTCAGCTGCTTCATTAAGGCCACTGCTTTCTTGGTGTCCCATGACATCTTATGAATCACGCCTCTTTCTACCATAAGAGCGTCTTTTAATTCCGTCGTTATATAATCCTTGACTTTGTCAGATTGCAAGAATGTCTTTAACGTCGCCCCTTTTTCAGGGTTATAGTCAAGAATAGCTTGGTATACCCCAGATAGTCCTACTTCCATAAGGTTTTTGTGCGACAAGTCTGCCATGGGATTCATTCCCCGCGCTGTCATGCCCGCTACCACGGACGCCACCTTCTTTGCAACTACCTTGTGTATCGGGTTCTTATTGTCCCAAAAATTTCCGATTAACTCCTTCGCCTTGTCGTGAAACTCTTGGCTATCCTTTGCAGATAGACGCGTCAAGGCGCCGGACACTTTAGAAGATAATTGCTTTGCAAGCCTCTCTTGTGACACATCGTCTGCTTCAAGCCTTGTTCTCTCTTTCCGTGCGGTTGCCTTCCTGCGCACCTTGTCTTTGTTTACATTAATAGTCAAAAGCTTCTCCCGACCCTTTGCGCCTCTTTCGTCGCCAGTAGATTGTTCTGCTTTCTTGTATTCTATAATATAATGCGTCGCTGCTCCTTGCGTCTCTGTTCCCTTCTTGCCAATTGATTTCGTCCCGACAACCTTGCCGTGTATCTCTTTCCCTCTGTACTCTGCTACTACAGGTGTCCCTGTTCGTATAATTTCTTTTCCTTGATTTGTCTTTCTTTCTTTAGGTTGCTTCTTCTCTTTCTTGCTTTCATTGTCTTCAGTTTTTCTCTGCGGCCTTGGGCTGGCGACAGGAACGATTATTCCTTTCTTTTTCGTTACGACGCGACCAGAGGGCTGTGTCCAGACCTCGCCCTCATTTCTTGCTCTTGCTTTTAACAGATACTTCATTTTTATTATGTTAAATAATCATGTGTCTGTGTCAA
>DYPL01000105.1 GCA_020719945.1 Turneriella parva | reverse complement strand
GGATGGTAGTGTTAGCTCTTCGGATGGTAGTGTTAGCTCTTCGTCATCCAGCCAGAGCAACACTCCACCAACGATTTTGTTTGGCAGTGCCACTGTAACTTTAGCGCTGAACCAGCCTTTCGGTACGATTCCGGCAGTTACAGGCACTCCACTTACCTCGTGTACGGTTAGCCCTGCCTTGCCTGCTGGTTTAAACATTGACAATGCAACCTGCCAGATTAGCGGAACGCCTACAGCGATTACTGCATCGGCAGCCTACATAGTTACTGCAACGAACTCTGTTGGCAGTGGTACTGCAACTATCAATATTGCGGTGACTGGTACCGTTGTATCTCCTAATGTCGTGTATGGCGATGATGATCTGTATTTGGTGACAAACGAAACCATTGGTGTAATGCCTCTTGTGACAGGTACCCCGCTCACCTCTTGTACGGTAAACCCTGCTTTGCCTGCTGGACTCAGCATTGACAATGCAACCTGTGCAATTTCTGGAACGCCAACCGCGACATCGACGTCGACAACTTACACTATAACGGCAACCAATTCTGAAGGCAGCGACACAACCAGCATCTATTTAGAAGTTGTAAGCTCAGCTGTTGCTCCCAATATTGGCAACCAAGGTCCTTCCCCTTATCTGGTTGGAAAAGAAATGTATCTTAACTTTTACCCTTCTGGAACTGCGCTCACTTCTTGTACAGTGAGCCCTGCCTTGCCTGCTGGACTCAGTATAAACAATACAACCTGCCAGGTTAGCGGTACTCCAGCGAGCGTTGCAGCCAAAACGAGTTACACGGTTACCGCAACCAATTCTGCTGGCAGCGATTCGGCCACTTTAACTTTTGGGGTGTATAACATTGCACTGGAAAGTTTCTCATATTCTGGAACAGGTAGTGGGGCGAGTGGAAAATACGCATACGGTGATACCATCTCTGTGAATTTTACCATGGCCAGCGATCCCGTTCCTTCCAGGGTATTGGTAGCCTTGGCTGGCGACACTGTAGAGGCAGTGAAGTCTGGAAATACTTACAGTGCTACCATAACGGTAAAAGTTTACAACATTACGCAAGATACAATAACACAACCCACCTTGTATCTTTACGATGCAAGCAATGAGTTTATGGGTTCGTTCTTTTCGAATGGGGCAAACTTTTATTTTGGAGTAACTTCTTGGATAGGTTATCGGTACGCAACGGGGATAGTAGCTCTTGGGATTACGGTAGAAAAGGGCAATTTACCAGCGCCGGGGACGCAGGCTGTAACTCTTGGCACTACATGGCATAGTCTTACTGTTGACGGTGATAAGTGGTATTCCTTTGATGCGACGAGTGGAACGCAATATACAGTCGCGTGGGATGACTCTTTTCAGGGCACAGGTTCTTTCACTCTTGATGTTAAAGTGTCGGCGTATTACGCAGATGGAACCCCCATTTTTGAGAATAAAGATTCGGGTTACAATTCGCCGCAAAGCTTTACCTCAGCTTCAAGTGGTACCATCTATGTCAAAATTGCGCCCTATACCAGCGGTAGCACAGGCACGGTGGGATTGCAGGTGAATACATACACCTACACTCCACCAACAACACAGGGCACGCTGGCTATAGACAACACCTTCCACGGATACACCATAAACGAAGTACAGTGGTATGAATTTAGTGCGACGAGTGGAACGCAATATTTAGTCGCGTGGGATGACTCTTATGATGGCTCAGGTTCTTTCAGTGCTGATGTTGAAGTGTCAGCGTATTACGCAGATGGAACCCCCATTTTTGAGAATAAAGATTCGGGTTACAATTCGCCGCAAAGCTTTACCTCAGCTTCAAGTGGTACCATCTATGTAAAAATTAGTCCGGCGTTTGGCACAGGCACGGTGGGGGTCAAGGTTTCCACTCCGTAACTCGTATCGCTATCTGTAACGATGCACAACACCCCCGCGTGAGCGGGGGTTTTTTATTTCTGGGCTCCCTAAATCCCCCTCAAAAGAAAAGTAGTTTTCAAAACCCAAAAACAATACAATCATGGATGAAAGTATTTCACACTACCAGGCTTTTGAAAAAGAACAGCAGCCGCTTCGGCAAAAAATCCTGCGGCAATTCGCGCCCGCAGCGCGGGCCACTGCACGGTAACAGGCAAGAAAGCCCTGCCCGGGTAGGGCGATTTATGCACCGGCAACGCCTAAAATAAAGGGATAAATTTCAGTAAAATCTTCACTTTGTACCCATTTGGGTACTTGCAATTTATTTTAACCTGTGTTATATCTTTGGCAGTCCGGAAACATTGTGAGCGTACAGAGACCATTTACAATGGATGTCCGGTACAATTAAAGTACAGGAGATTTATATGAATAGATTTAACAGATTTTTTTTGTTTGCTCTGGCGGGTTTGTTTGCCCTGAGCCTTGCAAATTGTTCGTCGGATGGTAGTGCGTACACTCCACCAACAACACAGGGCACGCTGGCTATAGACAACACCTTCCACAGATACACCATAAAAGAAGCACAGTGGTATGAATTTAGTGCGACGAGTGGAAAGCCATATAGAATCGCGTGGGATGACTCTCATGAGGGCTCAGGTACTTACACTGCTGATGTTAAAGTGTCAGCGAATTACGCAGATGGAACCTCCATTTTTGAGGATAAAGATTCGGGTTACAATTCGCCGCAATTCTTTACCTCAGCTTCAAGTGGTACCATCTATGTCAAAATTGAGCCCTATTACAACAAACCCAGAGGCACGGTGGGGGTCAAGGTTTCCTCTCCGTAACTCGTATCGCTATCTGTAACGATACACAACACCCCCGCGTGAGCGGGGGTTTTTTATTTCTGGGCTCCCTAA
>DYPL01000104.1 GCA_020719945.1 Turneriella parva | reverse complement strand
TTTTTTATTTGCATTTCTTGTTTGCATTGGAAAGGCCCTATGCGGGCAGCACGGAATTGCCGGCAGGGCATATTTCTACTAAGTGTAGTCCAAAGCTCTGTCGCCGCATGCTGGGATCCCCAGGATATCCCAATTCAGTAATTTGTGCAACAGAACATCCAACAGGTTTGTACACCAGCCGGTGTTCGAAAGGGCGTGTTTGTGCGGCTCCGGTTTTCCCAATTCACATAGGGCTCGCGAAGCAGAGTCAAAGAAGAATAGCCAGCGCATATCAAAAATACTATTTGGACCGTGAAGCGCAGGTTTGCATTTATTTTTATTCTTGCCGTTGTCGGCTGCCAGAAAGATCCTGTTGCCGTGCCATCGTCTGCGCCGCCGCCACCAGTTGTAATAGCAGAACCCTCTCTTCCTGAAGGCATGTTGACCGGCCAGGGATATTTATCTGTGGCACCTGGCAGGCTTGCCGCCACGCGCAACGGGGAAACCTTTTATCTGGCTCTGGAGACCAGCCATGATCTGACAACGGAATTGCCCGAAATAACGCGGGCGGTGATTGGCGTTCACGGTATAGATTATTATCCCGCGCAAATGCTTAAGCGGGGAGTGGATGCCGCTTCGCTGTCCGATGAATCTGCCAACACAATCGTTCTCGCGCCACATATGTTTCGCCCGCGCGATGTGAACATGTATCCCGACAATGTAATACACTGGCAGAATTTTCCTTTTTGGGGAGAGTCTTCTGCGCCGCTGGGATCTGATTTTCGCATTTCGTCTTTTGAGGCTATGGACGAGATTCTTCGTTTTCTCCTTGACTCCGGGCAATACCCCAATTTGCGCAGAATTTCCGTGGTTGGTCATTCGGGTGGCGGGCAGTATGTTCACCGGTATTCTTTGTTGAGCAAATTGCCTGCCCTGGCGAGGGAGCGGGGCATGGACATTCGCTTTGTCGTGTTGAATCCGTCTTCTTATGTATATTTTTCCGAGGAGCGTGCCAATCTGCTTCGGTATCGAGGGAAGGGCGACTCTGTCTTTGGCAAGCCGTCTTCTTCGGCGATTTCTCTTTGTCCAAGGTACAATGAGTGGCCTACTGGTTTGGATAATCTTGCCCTCTCTGGTGATTTCTATGTGTCATCTGGCAGTCTCCACAGCATTCGCCTAAACTATCCCTCTCTTCGCGTGTATTATTTAATTGGTACTAAAGACAATTTTAATGATGGCGGAATGCTCGTTACGTGTGCAGCCAATATGGAGGGCGTGCACCGTTTGGAGCGCGCCGAGTTGTACTATCTGCATCTCCTGTCAGAATTTGGTTCATCCATTCGCACCACCCAGGAGTTTCGTTATATTGACGGTGCTGGTCACAGCGATGCATCCATGTTCCGCACGCGCGAGTTTGTCACGGCTGTATTTTTTGAAGATTAGCATGCTGTTCAAGAACAACAACCGTTCGATGGAATACGTGCAGTTATTGAAGGAGACCATACATTACAATAGAGCAGTGGCCCGTTTAACGATATACCTGCACGCGATATATACCCCGCGCGAAGCGCAATCCCCGTAAAGACTTGACGCGCTCAGTAGATTTGACGCTGTCTGCCATGCGTGCGCATGAAATAATTCGCCAAACCAAAGAGACAAAAATTTCTCTAAAACTTAACATCGACGGCAGTGGCAAACTGAGCGGTGTCATTCCCGTTCCATTTTTTGAACACATGCTCGACCACGTCGCGCGCTATTCCCTCATGGACATTGATGCGCACATAGAAGGAGATCTCGCCATAGACGCGCACCACACCGTCGAGGACACAGGCATTGTGTTAGGCGAAGCGCTGGGCGTGGCCCTTGCCGATAAAAAAGGAATTTTCCGCTATGGAGACAAAACATTGCCCATGGACGAAACGCTTGTCACCGTCGCGGTCGATTTTTCCGGGCGGCCCTATTTTAAGTACACGGGGCCATCGCTGATCTCTATGGGAAAAATCGGCGATTTTGACAGCGAGCTTACCGCTGAGTTTCTGCACAAACTTTCCATCCATGCAAAAATGAATTTGCACGTTCTCGTTCACTATGGCGAAAACCGCCACCATATCCACGAAGCCATTTATAAAGCGCTTGGGTTTTCCATCCGCAATGCCGTAAGTCTCGATCCGCGTCGAGAAGGCGTCCCATCGACCAAAGGAGTTCTGTGATGGCTGCCCGCATTTTGGAATTAGATTTTGGCATGGGGAATATTCGCTCTCTCCAGAAAGCTCTGGAGCATTTAGGCGCTTCCGTTTCTGTGATTGAGCAGGCAGACTTGGCAACCCCTGCCGATGCCATTGTACTGCCCGGCGATGGAGCTTTTGGCACTGCAATGGAAGAGCTTGAGCGTCGCGGTTTTATTCATTTTCTTCGCGAGCAATTCGAAAAGGGAACCCCCATTCTTGGCGTCTGCATTGGCTTCCAGTTGTTGTTTGAGGAATCCACCGAGTTCGGCGAAAAAAAGGGGCTTGGTTTTGTACCGGGCAAAATTGATCGCTTCGGGGAAGTTCCGGGAATGACCATTCCCCACATGGGTTGGACGCAAACCCGCATTGTCGCCGACGATCCTTTATGGTCTGGCATTGACGATCGTTCCTGGTTTTATTACGTTCATTCGTATCGTTTTGCTGGTATCCATCCTTATGCTATTGGTTCGGCTCTTTATGGCCAGGAATTTACTTCTGCTCTCCGTTATAAAAATCTTGCTGCTGTTCAGTTTCATCCGGAGAAGTCACACCGGACGGGATTGCGTCTGTTGGATAATTTTTTGAATACTTTGTGAGGGGGCGCTACCCGCGCAGGGTTTTGCTCCCGGCAGTAGTTATTTTTTCTCTGGATGGGGATTTATCT
>DYPL01000009.1:6959-57586 GCA_020719945.1 Turneriella parva | reverse complement strand
AATAAATAAAAAAACAACCGCCAGAGCGGCCGCTGCATTATGTCTCATACTCACGGGTTTTGTTACCTACCAAGCGTTCGGCATATTATGTCTCCTACTCACGGGTTTTGTTACCTACCAAGCGCCCGCCATATTATGTCTCATACTCACGGGTTTTGTTACCTACCAAGCGTTCGGCATATTATGTCTCATACTCACGGGTTTTGTTACCTACCAAGCGTTCGGCATATTATGTCTCATACTCATGGGTTTTGTTACCTACCAAGCGCCCGCCACATTATGTCTCATACTCACGGGTTTTGTTACCTACCAAGCGTTCGGCATATTATGTCTCCTACTCACGGGTTTTGTTACCTACCAAGCGCCCGCCATATTATGTCTCATACTCACGGGTTTTGTTACCTACCAAGCGTTCGGCATATTATGTCTCATACTCACGGGTTTTGTTACCTACCAAGCGGCCGCTGCATTATGTCTCATACTCACGTTTTGTTACCTACCAAGCGTTCGGCATATTATGTCTCATACTCACGTTTTGTTACCTACCAAGCGTTCGCCGCATTATGTCTCATACTCACGGGTTTTGTTACCTACCAACCGTTCGGCACATTATGTCTCATACTCACGGGTTTTGTTACCTACCAACGGCGCGCTGTATTATGTCTCATACTTACGGGTTTTGTTACCTACCAACGGCATGCCGCATTATGTCTCATACTCACGTTTTGTTACCTACCAAGCGCCTGCCATATTATGTCTCCTACTCCCGTTTTGTTACCTACCAACCGTTCGCCATATTATGTCTCATACTCACGGGTTTTGTTACCTACCAAGCGTCCGCCACATTATGTCTCATACTCACGGTTTTGTTACCTACCAAGCGTTCGCCACATTATGTCTCATACTCACGGTTTGTTACCTACCAAGCGTCCGCTGCATTATGTCTCATACTCACGTTTTGTTACCTACCAAGCGTTCGCCGCATTATGTCTCATACTCGGGTTTTGTTACCTACCAAGCGCCTGCCACATTATGTCTCATACTCACGGGTTTTGTTACCTACCAACGGCGCGCCGCATTATGTCTCATACTCACGGGTTTTGTTACCTACCAACGGCGCGCCACATTATGTCTCATACTCGGGTTTTGTTACCTACCAAGCGTTCGGCATATTATGTCTCATACTTACGGGTTTTGTTACCTACCAACCGTTCGCCACATTATGTCTCATACTCACGTTTTGTTACCTACCAAGCGCCCGCCACGGTGGTCTTTCCCTTCTGAGTTCTCAAGGGCGGTGCCCTTGAGCCTCCAAAAGAGCGGTGGAAGTTTACGTTGAGTTCCGTTCATTGAGCGTAGTACCTTCGGTGCTGACCTGTACTGTCACGAAGTGGACGAAGTAGCGAAGTCGAAGTATGCGCAGAACGAGATGAGCCGCCAGGGGAGGCCTTGCTCTTTATCAGTTTGGCGCGCCTATGGTGTTTACGCTTGTGCCGGCTGCCCAGTCCGTGGATTGATTTGTATCATTAATTCACGGAGCGGCCTGGTTATTTCCCAGATTGCATGTATTAGCAGACCAGTCTGTGGCAGAATGTGTATCTGTATGCGTACCATTTCCAGTGCTTCCGTTATTTCTGATTAAACATTTATCGGTACCATTGTCAAGCGCTGAATTGATGAGATCAACTTCCGTTAATCCATCGCCATTATCTGTCCAATGTCCGGAGGAAACATGCGTTGTGACCCGTGTCGATTGGCCGGAACCAAAAGCAACATCGTACCATGCGGCATAGTCTAACACAGTGCCAGTATTATTTTTTAGGGTTAATTCGGCATCAGTAGAAGTTATCGTCGTACTTGATGAAAACCAAAAATCATATCCGTTGGTATGACCAGTATCTGCGCTTAGGTTAGGGTTGCCATTCACTTCGTCCGTTCCGGTAGCTTGCCAGTGCACCACAATAACATCTCCTGTCGAAAACCCTACAGTGGATGGAAAAGTGTATTTTAGACCATCGTTTAATTCAATGGTGAAGTTTGTCAGGCTGCCCGGTGCTGTGATTGTGAGTTCGCAGGCATCTGGGGAGTCATCCATAAATATTTCCGAAATAACGGCAGAGGCGGGGGCAAGATACCCCACAAAGCCTGTGCTCCCTGCTGCCGCTAACGGCTCGCCATATGGATCCACCATTCCAGTTGCATTGTAGTTTAATGTGTAATTTGTCCCACCCGTTTGCGAGGTCGTATCAAAGGTAACTTTGTTGGCAGCAATAACCGGATTGCTGAGCGTTAAGCTAGACCCGCCTGTAACAGAAAAATCAGTAAGGGTTACAGAGCCCACGTTGCGGGAAAAGGTAACCGTAAGCGAGGAAGAGGAAGGTGCCACGGCAGAAGAAACGGTTGCTCGGGCAAAATCATTGCCTGTATTTGTAGCTCCCGGGGTTGCCGTTGCCACAAACCAGTTATAGCGCTTTTTGCTTCCCGCTGTATAATTGTCGCTCTTTCTCATGATTGATTTTGCAGAGCTCACTTCTGCCGACCAGGCGCCGTCGGTTTCGGCAACACTGCCACCGTCTTTGCTCCACACCCCGGCGGTAATGGCATTGTTTGCCTCTGTTGTGCTCCCGGAAAAAGTCCCGCCGTAATCCGCAAACACCAGAGCATCGGCAATGCTTGTATCGGGGGAGAGTAGTGTAATGACATTGTCTGTTGTGGTGAGTCCCGTATCAGAGGAATAAAAATCCCATGCGGTGGCAGAAGATCCGAAGTCGCTGCTCTGCGTTTTGGAAGCCGTTTCGTTTATTTCGCTGCCGGTGGCCTTTAAGTGCACGAGAATATAGTCTCCCGCAGTAACGTTTGCAGAAGGAAATATCATCAGTGAGCTGGTTCCTTCTTTTAAAACAAATTGATTAGTATTGCCGTTATCCACCACATACAATTCAATCCAGTCAAACGGTGTGCTGGTTACATCGGGGGACACTTCGTTGATGGCGATTGTTGCCGGCGCACCTGGAACAATGTATCCAGTGAAGGTTTTCGTATTCGGCGTTAGCGTAGCGGCATCTCCAAAACGGGTGATATTATTTACGGTAACGGTGTACTCTGTAGAAGAAGTTTGAGCGTCTGTCGTGAGAGTCACTTTGGTTCCATTCAGAGTTGCTCCATGCACGGAAATCGCGGGAGAGATGGAGTAGTTTGCAGCCGTTTCTGCAAGATAGCGCAGCGGCGCATGCGAAAAATTGATTTCTACGTTCGTAGAAGACGTGGATTGGGCTGAAACGAGAGAAAAGGTTTCTGCGGTAGTTGCGCCATTTTCGCTGCCTTTGCTTGCAGCCGCCGCGACCCAGTCAATATGGGTATTGGTATCCTGGTAATCCGTGTTTTTGTGGCGGCTTAAAGTATTGGTGGTAGCATCATCTTTGGCAGAATTGACAAAATCTGCCTGTACGGCTCCCGCCGCCCCATTGGTAAGCCATGCAGCCTGCAGTTTGGCTGCATCTACCAGTGCCGGGTGAGAAGTGGCAGGGGCTCCATCGGCATAGGCTACAAAATCCATCATGTATCCATCTTTATCCAACAGCAGCAGAACGGCATCGGTGGCTGTAATCGAGGTTTGTATATCAGTGGGGAGATAATAATCTGTTGCTGTATCGATCCCGGTCTCCTGTGTGTGCACGACGATAAAATTACCAGTGGTAACCGATGTTGTGGTTTCCGGAAACGTATATTCCGTAAGATTTCCGGAGCTGTTATACAGCTGGAGCTTGCTGCCACTCAATATTCCACTAGAGACAGCGCGAATTTCCAGCCAGTCCATAGTAGCATCCGCTTCTATTTCTGTAATCTGAAGATACGCAATGCCGTTATCGACAGTAGTCACTTGAAAGGAATAAGGCTGCTCCATGGTTTTATTCGTGGCGGATTTCACGACATTGTTCAATGTGATCGTAACAATTTCTCCAACAGAAAAAGGCACAAAGAAAAACGCCGTTCTTCCCGTGGCGTCCAGTCCTGTAAAATTAATGCCGGTAATATTATGCGACAATTCACCATTAGCAGTGAGTACGGAATTGGAAAATGTATTGGCATCCATGACCTTGTCGAACGTGATAGATATTGTTTTGCGGTATAATGCAATGTTAGTGTCCTTTTCTGGAAGCGTGCTAATGACAATGGGGGCTCCGTTCACGGAATCGTCGATTTTGTTCAGCAAAGAAGAGTAGGTATTGACAGAGGTTTTGCCTTTTAGAGATAAGAGCAGAGAATCGTCGCTGCTGTTTCCGCGCGAATGCAGAGAACCAGAATACAGTAGAACCCGCTGGTCGGTTTCGCCCCGGTCTATAATAAAAATTTGCGTTCCACCCAATGCTTCACTCGTCAGGTAAGTAGGCGTAATTCCCGCATCTACAATATTCTGAATAAGGTTGTTTGCCTCTTCGCGTGCAGCCGTGGAAAAGCGCGCTACAACAGAAACACCAGTAGAATTCACCGTCTTCAAAGCAGTGACAATATCCTTAGATGCGGTGGTAGAAGTCTGCTTCAAAGAAGAAGAATAAAACTCCACCGACTTCTTTGCGCGCAAAATATCCGCCGCTATCTCCTCAACAGGATCTTCGTGCTGACCCCAGAATAAACTAATAATCTGGTCGCGAACGGCATACTTGGTGGCCAAATCCGTGCGGTTTTTGGCTGCACCAAAAGAACCCTCGGAAAGCATGTTGAGCTCGCGCTTAAAATCGACGGAAATGCCATCCTCACCAGAACCAAAAATTAATACGGCAGCAGGCTCTAACAACAATTCGTCTTCGTCTAAGGCAGCGGTTGATACAATAACCTGGGTGTTATCAATGAGACAAAAATTGTAGCTCATGCGACCATCGCCCGTATTGCCAAAGACGATTGTTTTTGTTCCAGAGGAGGCTGAATCTAAATTGTGAGAAAATCCATGGGTATTGATGAGCCTCTCAAAACCCTTATAGCGCGACGCCGTTGCGGTTACAGTCGTTTCTTTCTTTACGCTGTCGCGATCCGCGTAAAGGGTCACGGGAATTCCGTTCGATGCGCGTCCGGCAAGGGCAGACTCAATAGAAGAAGAGTTCAGGCCAGATAGAGCACACTTCACAGAAGTGCTGGCAGCGCCAATGGCATCGGATACGGGATCTAAAGCGGCAGAAAATTTGTGACTGGCCGGGTCGGTGGCGTATAATTGAATCCCCTCTTTGGACGACTGCGCCGGTTCTCCCATGCCGCAGTGCGCCAAAAAAAACAAGGAGAATAAAGGTAACCAGTTAAGCGATATTTTTCTTTTTGCTGTGTAATACATTTCGGAGCCTCTCTATATTGGAATTTTCCAGACCAAGCGATGCTGCTTCTTCGAGAAGAGTTTCCGCTCTCTCAAAACGCGTATCGGCAATGCTGGAATCAATTAAATTTACTAAATTTTTTGCGTGTCGGCGGTTGCGAAGGCGCAGCCGTTCAGAAAGCAGGATGGCGCGCGCATACTGTCCCGAAAGTTTTGCCGTGTAAGAAGCCAAATAAATAAACTCTTCGAGAGCAGGGTTTCTGCTGCTTAGATCTTCCGAAAGGTCGGAACATTCGCTGTATTTTTTCTGGCGAAACAAAGCCAGAGACAGTTCCCGCGCGAGAGAATACCATTCGGGTGCGTCGTTAAATTGCGAAAGATATTCTTTGAACTGCTCCAGATTGTCAGGAATAGAAACAGTCTGGGCAGGTAGAAGATGGGGCGGAGAATGGCGGAACTCAATGCGCAACAGCGACAAATCGTCGGAGATCTCGCCAGACTGGTGCAGCAGAGATACCATTTCCGGAAGGCTGCCCTGGCTTTGCTCCGCGATGGATAAAATCCGATCCATGTCTTCGTTCATCACTTTGCCTTCGGGCGTTTCCAGAAGAATATCGTCGCGCCCGTCCGAACCAGCCACAAAAACATCTCCGGGCATAAGTTGAAGCGTTTGTATTTCAAAGTTTTCATCGGCCATGCCGAGTTTGCGAAGATTCGTTTCCTTTTCTATAAACGATGCTTTTTTGTCCCGGTATAAAATGGAAAAAGGATGCTCTGCATTCACGAAATAGAGAAAACCGTTTTGCTCGTCTACAAGGCCAAGCACCATGGAAATCAGCATTGAACCATCAAAGCTTTTAAAAATTTTATTAATCTCAATGATGGCATTACGCAGCCACTGCTCCGGGTACAGACTAGATACAGAAGAAGACAAATGAGTTCGTTCTATAATGCTCGAAAAAACAGACCCCGCGACGAGAACACCGCCGGCCCCCTGCATGGATTTACCCATGGCATCGGCAGACATAAAAGTGACAAAAGATCTACCGCGCAGAGTAATCTTGTGGGCGGCACACAGGTCGCCGCCAATTTCTTTTTTCCAGCGGCGAAAACTGAATTTCTTTTTAGACTCCACAATATACTCAACGCTTAAAAAATCACTCTCGGCGCGGTTGGCAGAAAGAGGGTCAATCAGAAGCGATGTCAAAAAATAATCTCCATCCTGCTGCTGCTTCATGAGTTGAACCTGCTCCAGGGAAAACTGCAGCTCGCGCGTTCTGAGCTCCACTTTTTTTTCGAGCGACTCGTTGAGCTCCTCAACCTGCTGGTGGACGCGCACAAATTTATTGGCCAGCACCGTGGCCATGGCAATCACAAACAGAAAAAATGTGTAACCGGAAACGCGCGGCAGATTCAAGACGTTGCGGGAAGTGAGCACATCCACGACGACAGAAATAATAACGACAACGAGACCAAATGCGAGAGCAAGCGCGTCTTTATCTTTTGCCTTGATCCTCTGCCACAAAATATGCATGAGCGCCATAATAATGATTGGCCAGGAAAACAGTTGCACCACTGTTTTATTAATGGAAGTCCAGTGCAGTACATTGTCAGTAAAAAGGACGTAAATAAAAGAGGCTGAGAGTGCACCCAGAGGCAGGTAAACTAACCGGTCGAGAAACAGCAGCCCTTTTGTTTTTTGCAGGGTAAAATAAGTTCTTAAGAAAAAGTAAAAGGCAGGCACCACAGAAAATAAAACCAGATACTCCAGTTTTTTCATGTTAAAGAAAGAATCGGGGAAAATAAGATGCTTTATATCCGTGCGGAGAAACTGGTAGATGACGAGAAGAATCACGAAAAGAGCAAAAAACAAATTCGTTTTTTCTTTCTGCCGACGAAAAAATAAAAATAAAAAGTACGATGCCACCGTAATATAGATTGCCAGAAAAAAGAGGGGAGCCAGATTCTGAAAAAAGTATTTTTTATAGATTACTGCTGCCGGTCTTATTTCTGTTTCGCCGCCGGTTATCCCAATCTCGTCCTTGAAGTAGCCTTCTGCTTCGATCAGCAATACATTGATGCCGCCGCGTCGCAAATATTCTTCGGGTAATCTGTAATAGCGCTGTTTCTCATAAGCCTGTGGCAAACGCGCGCCAAACTCTCCCGTCTGCGCAATCAGCCGACCATTTAGATATACGCGGTCTCTGTCTGTAATAAACCCTGCGTGCAGAACAAATTCACCGTTGTTGTTTACCGAGGCGCTAAATAGTTTGAGCAGCCAGGCGCGATGTCCTTTTTTTAAGGAAAATCCGCGTTGTCCAAACAAGTTTCCTGGAATGGTCACCGCTTTCCAGATTTCTCCCGGTTGCGCGATCTCTTCGAGGATGCGGGATTCCCGTTCTGGTTCTACAGCCTCCTGGGTGGCATACCACGGGAATTCTTTCGTAGAGTCGAGAACAGCTCCTTCAGGAGGAATTTCCTGAATCAGTGCCAGTGCGGGAAGCGCCCACAAGACCAAAAAAAATGGTAGATAACGGCGCATAGATACGATCCCCTATTATTGCTTAAAGTTGTCAACTATATAACGGTGTTTAACGAAATATATAAATATATGTCGTACTGTTCTTGCCTCCGTGTGTAGCGGTCTCTCGCTGGCAGTAGTGAGAATTGTCAATGTAACGAGTGATGCCGTAGTAGCAGCCATTGCAGACAGATTCAGGGAGAACCATGAACATTCTAAATGAAATCATAAAACAGTTTGCAGCAAGCCAGATTCTGTTGCCGCAGGATCCCGCATTTTCGGATTATCTTCGCGACCAGACATGGTTGCAGGGATCCGCAGATCTAATCATTTTTGCAGGCTCCCACGAGGACGTAGAGAAAATTGTCTCGCTGGTGCACAAAGCAAAACAAGCCGGAGAGGTTCCCGATGAATTTGGAATCACCGTGCGGGGAGGCGGCAGCGGACTTTCTGGAGCAGCCGTGCCGAATGGCGGAATAGTTTTGTCTCTGGAAAAGATAAATAAAATATATTCACTTGTTCCGGGAAGTCGCTTTGTTCACGCCCAGGCAGGAGCGATAATCGGAGAAATAGAAAAAGCTGCTGAAATGGCAGGTCTCTATTATCCAGCGGCTCCATCGTCTAAAGAACTGGCAACCATAGGGGGAGCGGTTTCGACCAATGCAGCCGGGGCGCATTCGTATCTGTACGGCCCCACGAGGCGATACGTGAAAAAAATGCGCGTTGTATGGGCAGACGGCAGCAGCGACATTCTCGGAAGCATGGCTAAAAAAAATTCCACCGGGTTTCCGCTAAAAGATCTGCTGATTGGAGCACAGGGGCAGCTTGGCATCATCACAGAAGTATGGCTGGATCTTATTGTTCCGCCTGCGGGAAGAGTTTCTCTGTTTGCGGCCCTTGGGAGCGCCCGCGAAGCCATGGAAAAAATGGATCTGCTTCGCAACAGCTCTATTCCATTTTCTGCGCTGGAGTTTATCGATCAGAAAAGTATGGCTGGTTCCCAGTGGCCCGCAGAAGTGCGCACGGCAGAGTTTGCGATTCTGGCAGATATCGATACAGCTCCTGAAAACCAGGAAGAATACTTTGAAGCAGCGGCAGAAATTCTGGGGGAATCTGTGTTTGTGGCACCCGATGATCATTCCCGCCGTAAAATCTGGAAAGCCCGCGAAAAGGTTTCGCTCACGCTTGCCTCTCTCTACAAGTATAAAGTGGGAGAAGATGTGAGCGTGCCAACGGAAAATATGTGGATACTCATGGAATGGGCATACCAGTCTGGAGAGAGGGAGGGGTTCGACGTGGCCATCTGGGGGCATGCCGGAGATGGAAACCTGCACGTCAATTTTCTATTTAACGAGGCGGATAGACTTCTTTCCCTACAGCAGCTCATTCTGGAACTGAGCCGCAGAGCTGTAGAGTTAGAGGGCTCTGCCTCTGGTGAGCATGGTCTTGGTCGACTCAAGGCCGGTGCGCTCAGGTTCGAGTATTCGCCAAAAGTATTGTCTTTGGCGGAATCGCTTCGCCGCTCGTTTGATCCGCTTGGTACGCTTAATCCGGCATTGCGGCTTTAGTCCGTGGTTGTGGAAAAACGCATGCAGTTTTTTACCCTGCAGGTACGGCAACTCGAAAAGCGGGGCGTTCACCACGAGCGAACATTTGCGCAGAACTTGTTCAGAGCTTGGTCTAAGGGTGTGCACTCTGGCGACCGAGTATCACGAGCGACACGCTGGTTGCATAAAGCATCGCAAAACAATAATTTCAGGAAAATGGAAAACCCATAGTTGCGGTAGGATTGTTTTTACGGGAAAAATTATAGAACGATAACTAACTCCGGCAGAAAATCTTTGTGTTTTGGCAGCAAAGACCCCCGCCGGAGGCGCATCTTTATTCTTTTTCGTCAGAACAGTCTTCGCTGCTCAGAACAGAAACATCGTCTGTCATCAAAACAGTGATGGCTTCAAAAGAGACATTGAGTTGTTCACCGATTTCTTCGATGCGTTTTCTCACGTCTGCTGCTTTTTCTCCGTCTTTAGCCTCGCGGATATACATGCCAAATGGAAGAACCTTTCCTTCGGGGGTGCATTCCGAGAATTCCAGTTCTTCTATGAGGGCATTTTCCACGCTGTCAAGTGCTTCGAGGAAATCTTCTTCCTCATTTTCTTCGCTCAGGTCAAGGGCTGCTATACAATATTTGCTCATATTTACCTCTGCGGCAGACTATAGCGGGGAAGCCATGCGGAAAGGACTTTATGCGTTTGCACAGTTTTTTTGTGCTCCTTTTCTTTAGCCACTTATCTCTAAGTCAAAAAGCGTTATATATCCTGGGAGCCTTTTATATTGACGCCTTTTGTTTCGACTAACCGCGAAATTCCTTCGGGAAGTGGTGTTTTTCCTCCTCCCGTGGCTATCAGGGCCGTAAATACGAGTATTAACGTGAGGGCGGGAAAAACGAGCGGCATAAACCGAACGAGAATGAGTCCCACGGAAAGGCCTGTTACAGTATAAAAAATAAACCGGTTCTGGTACAAATCAGGAAATACGACATAGGGAATGGCGACCAGCACGAGAGCAATCGCCAGGCCCAGAGCTTTGCTGACGATGCGCCAGATGGCAAAGAAAGCCGAGGCAATCAACAGCAGAAATCCAAGATTGACCCAGTCTTCGTAATCAAACTGGCCTTTGTTCCATTCTTTAGCGTACCACAGCATTCTAAGCCCAAGCAGCAGGCACAGATACATGCACGCTCCCGTGATAAACTTCATTGATGCAATTCGGTAAACACGCGGCGGCCGTGCAACCTGCGCGATTTATAGTAGTCTTTGTTCAGCTTGTCTTTTACGACTCCGCGACTCGAAGAAGCGTGAAAAAATTCGTCGCTTGAAAAGACAACGCCCACATGCGTGATTTTGGACTGTCCCGGCGAGGCAGAATAAAAGACGAGATCGCCGGCCTGCCAGGGACCGTCATGCGGGACTTTGCTTCCGTATACAGAAGACGAAACGCGGTCCTGGTTTCCGTGTGGCATCAGCTCGTCTGGAACGCCGATTTTTAGATCCGTGAGAACCTGTTTGGTAAACCCGGAACAGTCGATACCATTTTTAGACATTCCACCGTATCGGTAGGGGGTACCCACCCAAGGCTGGATCACGTGGTTGAGAGTGTTGCGGGAAAGAACCTTCCACGGTTTATTGGGATCAATTTCTGGTTCTTGTGTCTCTATTTCCACCTGTGCTTTTTTGCGGCCTTCGAGGAGTCCCTGTTCAAGATCTTCCCAGTTGATTTGTTTTTGCTGTTTAGGATCTGCCACTTCGAGAGTTTCGATGGCCGCCAGGAAATCTTCCAGGCTTGCTCTGTCCCTTGCCTTTACCTGTACCCCCGCAGCGGCAAAGGAGCGCTGGGCGAGCTCCCGTTTTCCAAGCGATTTTCCATCGATGGGAAGTTTATCTGTGAACAGTTCAATTTCTGCGCGCATGGCAGCTCTCGGTTTTAATGCCAGAGCACTGGCTCCTGCATACAGAGAGCTGTTATCGAGAGATTTCTCTTCTGCCAGATCAATGTAGCGTGCGCGGTTTCCTTCGAGATAGCCAGACTGTGCAAGGGTGTTGTTGGTAAGTGCCATTGTAAGGGCACGCTCTTTGCTGAGTTCTTTATGAGCATACACGGGGATGAGTTCTTCTGCTGACTCAAAGCCTAATCCTGAATCGGCAATGCCGCGAATGGTGGCAATGGCGCGAGCCGTTTGTTTGGCGTCCAGTTTTTCAAATTCTGCCCAAGGAAGAATTTTATCGGCAATGTCAATGGTGGTGTCGTCAATGCCGGACGGAGCAAGCCGTTTTTCTACGTCTTTAGAGATGCGCAGGGCATCGACAGAGGAAAACCTTGTTTTGAGAACTGTTCTCATCTTTTCGGACATGGCCATGGAAGACGGGGCAGCCTGGGCAGTGGAGAAGTACACCAGCATTGTGGCTGCAGCAATCAGAAGAGCAAGTCGTTTCATGGGTACAGCCTGCTGTCTGGAGAAAATCTGTACAGCTAAAAATTTAGCGGTACTGGCTTTTGTCGCCAATGTCAAAATGCATGGGTTGCGGTAATTTGCGCACGGCGAACAAGAGGGCAAGCACTGTGGAGTAGGTCATAAAAGACAGAACGGACTGCATGGGGGCAGAGAATAGGAGCAGCAGGCCGGCAATCAAATGAACTACAAAAAGAATATATCCTTCCCAAAGGCGAAAGCAAAAGGCTTCTTTTGCCCCAATTAATGAATACGATGCCAACAGCCCGCCTGCGAATAATATCCCAGGGATAGTCAGCAGCAGATTCTCAAAGCCGGTAAATGCAACGACTGTTGCACCCGCGAGAGAAACGGAGTAAAGCGCCATAAAAATTTTTTTGAACCGTGAAATGTACAGGTGTATAAAAAACACGGAGAGACCGGTGCCCAGGGCAAACAGGATCAGGGCAATAGCGATTAGACTGGATGCCGGGTTTGCGTGCATCAGGAACACGATGGTGGTTAGCGATATTGTGGACAGGAATACTCCGGATCGGTACAACAGGACTGTGATGGTATCCCATTGTGTCAGTTCCTGGTATTTATGTATGTCTCCCATGGTGTGCCATGCTTCTTATTGTCGTTTATTCTGTCAATTGAGAAAGGGGGGGCCCTTCGGGCGGATTTTGTTTGCATGGAGGAGATCCCCGCCCGGAGTGGCTGCCGTTCTATTGTCCGTTCCCCTTGTGTGGGCGGTGCCCCCAAAACTTGTAAAAAAGGCTCAGGCGTTTCGTGACACGAATTGGTTCAGTGGGGCAGCGCCCCCAATTTTGTCAAAAAGCTAAATGTGCCGATAGCGTGACCGCCATGGCATCACCTGTCAAAGCCTGGTCGAAGGTTCCACCAATGGCAACAAAAGGAAGAACAAAATAGGCTCCCACAGAATACTTGGCTTCAAAACCTTCGGGATTCTGCTCTTTGCCGGTTAAGTTACCAATTGGCGTACCAGGAGCGTCCGCACCAATATTTCCTTTCAGTTTAGTCTGAGCCGTGCCCGTCGCGAGATATCCCTCTAAACCAGCCACAAAGCTTAATGGAATCAAGGGAATCTGGTAGCTGGCAAGCAGATTGGCCTGGTAGTTGAGCATGCTCCACTCGGTGGTCATGGTGTAGTCGCCGTAAATATCACCGTAGTCTTTTTTGTCGCTAAAGGCAAGATGGCCGGCCATAAAATCAAAACCAGCGCCAACAGTCAGCGTGGGCAGGGCCACAATCTGGAACAGCGTGTAAGAAACCTCACCGCCAAACGACGTGTTCCGAAAGCTGATACCCTGCATTTCTAAGTTTACAGGAAAACCAATCTTGGCAGAGAGATCTACCGGAAGGCCGGGAATATTGACGCGGCCCAAAATGGTAGGGCTGTACATCATGGGAACCACGCCATCGCCAATGGGAAGTTTGTCTGTGCTTACGGTCTTCTGGAGACCATCGATGATCTCACCGGCAGCAGGTGCACCCAGAAAGCCAACGCCACCGGCCACGCCAATCGTGATGAGCTTGGGGCTCTGTGCCTGGAATTCGGGCGCGCCGAGAGTATTGATAAAGGGCATTTCGCTGGCGAGATACTTGGCAAGGTTGTCTCCCAGTTTCAGGAAGTCTTCAGATTCTGTGGAGGCAAACAGGCTGGTGCTCATGAGACCAGCGAGCGCAATGGTTGTCAATTTTTTCATGGTGTTCTCCTTTTGCACTTCCGTTAGGGGAGTGCGTTAATTTGCGGTTTTCTTTTCTGAACCGTTTTAGCGGAATATGCGGCAGAACGGTCAGAGAGACCACTTTTATTGGACGATTGAAAAAGAAAAGTGTAAAAATAAAATATGCCGACCTACGATTACAAATGCAATGATTGCGGAGCCATCTTTGAAGCTGTCCACGGAATGACAGAAACACCTGTGCTGCAGTGCCCTTCCTGCTCTTCGCACAATGTAGAAAAAAAAATGACCTTTGGTGGCGGGATTGTCTTTAAGGGATCCGGGTTTCACGTGAATGATTACGGGAAAAAGAAAAAGGAGGAGGGCCCTGCGGGCGGCTCTGAAACGCCAAAGGTTGCCACCGAAACGGTTAAATCGTCAGGGCATGTTTGCCACGGCAACTGCAAGCACTGATATGTTTCTCGCGCAGTAAGCTGTAATGCAGGGATGGTTTTGAGAGGGAACGGCCCAATTCAAGAAGTTTAATTTTAGAACCAAAATAGATAGCAGTTCAACAATAACAAAAAGCCCACGGCTAGTGAACGGACAAAGGTTCGGCAGCCGCTTTGGCGAAAAATAAACTATGCCGACAGGAGATTGCTGCCCGCATAGGGCCCTTACTGCCGCAACGCATAGATGGGTAAAGAAAAAGTCCACAGAGGGACTTTTTCAGAGCTTACTTAGATTCCGAAGAAGATGCGTCGGACGATGCAGAAGATTTTTTTTCCTGCTTTTGGTCGTCTGCAAGATACTTGCGGAAATCAAAAGCGGAATTGTTTTCAATTTTATAGGGATCGCGGATGGTGGAAAGCAGAGTGCCGCGTTCGTTCATGAGTTTTTGCTGGTACAACTGCTGGCGAATCATTTCTACTCCCTGGTCCAGTGGAACCGCTTTGTAGCGCGGATTGGAATTGCGAACCTTCTCCCACGCTGCGATAGCCTCTGCCTCGGAAATTTCAATTTTGGTTTCGCTGAGTTTTTCCATGAGGTACATGTTAGATAGATAGTACGCCCGCAGGTATCCCAGTTTTGCTTCTACGCCTTCTTTCTTTAGAAAGCCTTTTTTCTCGGCCTCTGCATTGAGAATCTGCATCATCTGGTATTCATTTGCAAACACATCTTTGCGGAGATTAGCGAAAAAGGCTGCCTGCTGTTCGTTGCCCGCTTTTTCTGGATGACGGATCATGTCTTTGAGTTCTTCTGTGCTGATTTGTCTGCCCGCCATCGTTTGCAGCTGTTCGCGCACGAGAGTCAGATAGCCCTCATAGGCTGCTTCAAAATCGTTAAGCGTTGTTTCTTTGCCGTTAATTTCCCAGATCCAGGGAGACTTATCCTGGCTGCACGATGCAAAACCGAGAAACGAAAGGGTTATTAATATCCATGTTGTTTTTTTAATCATAATTTCCTCAAGCTGACACTCTAAAAAGTCGCTTACCCTTGAGAAGAATTTTTTTTGGACATTGAGTTTGGGGGTGGCTAAGGCCGAAACTAAACCATGCGCAATTTTCTGCTTGCGGTTTTCCTCCACGCGGTTTTTTCCGCATCGGTTTTCAGCAACGGAATCCACGTCGTGCGTCCGGGAGATAATCTCACCCGCATTGCAGCTGTTTACAGTGTAAGGATTTCGGATCTCGTCCAGTGGAATGCTCTGAAATCTGCCAATGATATCCATGCCGGCCAAAAACTGATTGTGCGCAAGAATGTCGACCCTTCCGGGAAGCTGCAATTTTCTGCCCCCGTGCAGGGAAAGATTTCCGTTTCGTATTCTACGTCGCGCGATACGCCAAATCCCGGCGTATGGTATTCTGTCCGCAACGGAGCAGAAGTGCGTTCGGCTGCCGCCGGAAAAATATTGCGGATAGATGAGCTGCGCGGCTATGGTCGCTATATTTTGATTGACCATGGGGGGGGCTGGACAACCTTGTATTCTTGTCTCGACAGTATTGCCGTCGAAAAAGGAAGCCGGGTTTCAGAAGGGCAGCTGCTCGGCAGAGGAAGGGAAAGAATTTTCTTCCTGGCCGCTTATCAGGGAAAGCCAGTGAACCCTAACCAAATCCTGTGAGGCATTATGCATTGGGAAATAGCAAACGCGACCATTATTACACCGACCGATACCGTACGCCAGGGAGTGTTATCTATAGAAGATAACCGCATTGCAGGCGTGTCCGATTCTTCCCGAAAACACAATGCTCAATCATTGCGCATTGACGTTTCTGGTATCATTGCCTCCCCCGGAATTATCGATGGCCACGACCATCTTTTGGGATCTTACTGGCCCCGCGTGGGAGACCGCAGGCCCTATCTCAACTGGTTGGCCTGGGATAACGATCTCAAGGCTTCTCCCATTTACAAAGAACGGCAGCAGATTGAATCGTCGTATTTATATAAACTTGGCGCATACCGCCATCTCATAACTGGTGTTACCTCTGTCCAGGATCACATTCCCCATTTTGTGCGCGATCTCTTTGCCTCCGATTTGCCCATTCGCCTGTTAAAAGAGTATGCTGTGGCCCACTCCATTACATCGTTTGCCTTAAAATGGGGCGACAGCATTGAAAAAGAACACCAGAAAGCGGTTGATAATAATCTTCCTTTTATAACGCATGGCTCAGAAGGCTTTGACCAGGAAACCATCGATACCGTTAAGACTCTTGCCGAAAAAAATGCTTTGAGTCCGCAAACCGTCATTATCCACGGAATTGCTCTCTCGGATTCTGATATAGATCTTCTCGCCCGCAATAAGTGTTCTGTTGTCTGGTGTCCTGTTTCCAATCTGTACATGTTCGAAAAAACAGCTCCCGTGAAAAAACTCTTAGAAAAAGGAGTCAATGTGGTGCTCGGAACCGATTCGCCCATGTCTGGTTCTATTAATATTTTTGAAGAAATTGAAGTGGCTCAAAAATATTTTCGCAAAACCTACGGAGAAACTCTGGACGAAAAAACTCTTTTTGCAATGATGACGACTAATGCGGCCCGCGCCTTTAAGCAGCCCGATCTCGGAAATCTGCGCGACGGCGCACTCGCGGATTTTATTCTGGTCGATGGAGATATAGGGCGTCCCATTCAATCGGTTCTCGACATTAATTACGAAAAACTGATGCTGTCCGTTGTCGATGGAAAGCCAGCGTATGGCGATCCCGCCTTTTCTTCTCTCTTTGAAGAACTTGACGTAGGCTATCAAAAAGTCATGGTGGCCGGAACCAAAAAAATAGTATCGGGTGATCTGCTTGGCCTTCTCGATAATGTCCGCAAAGCGGTGCGTTACGAGAAGCAAATTGAATTTCTTCCCGTGGAGCCCTGGTAAAATGCCCGTACCGAGAAAATATTCCGCTGGATCCATTATTTACTTTGTCAACGATATTGGCGAGGATATCTTTGTACTGCAGCAGGGCAGGGTCGTTCTTATCTCTACGTCTCTCGATCAAAAAGAGGATATGAAAGAAGAGGTACAGAGGGGAGAATTCTTTGGTGTTAAATCTGCCCTGGGCCATTATCCCCGCGAAGAAACGGCTCAGGTACTGTCTGACAGTCTCGTTCTCGTTTTTAAGGTGACCGAGTTTGAAGCCTTTTCCGTAAAAAATTCCCGCATTGTTCTGCAGATGCTCAAGGTTTTTTCTTCGCAGTTGCGCAAAATCCATAAATCCGTGCGCCAGATTCTTGGAGAAGACTCTGCCCTTGAGAGTTCCGTAGAGCTGTTGCGCGTGGCGGAATACTATTATCGCCAGAACAAAACGGATCACGCGCTGTACGCCTATGACGCCTATATTCGCCATTATCCCGATGGGGCCTTTATTGACCGAGCCCGCAGAATGAGCCAGTCCATTAAAAAGGGCGAGCCGTTTCCTCTGGACGTGCCAAAACTCGATGAAGAAATTGAACGAGTAATGGGCCATACACCCATTCGCTTCGGAGACTATTCACAAACTATCACCTCTGACAATACCATGGGCACAGAGCTTGAGCCGCCGCCCATGGTGGGTTTTGACGATCCAGCTTCGGGTAACGACGAAACCATTGCCGACGTGTATGCGCGCGGTCTCGATTTATTTGCCCAGTCGCGCTTTGCCCAGGCCATTGAGGTTTTTGAACAGGTCTTGCAGACAAAAACTCTGAGCGGAAATTCCGATGTCAAAGTTCTGGAAAAAGCCCTGTACGACCAGGCGCGCTCCTATCTTAAAATGTCCAAGAACGATTCAGCCATAGAAAAGCTGTCTACATTTCTGAAAAAATATCCGCGCAGCGATAACCAGAAAAAAGCCATGCTCTTTATTGCTCTTGCACTCGAGCAAAAAAAGGAAATAGCGCGGGCCATTGGCATTTACGAAAAAGTGGCTCAAATGCCTCCGAAAGACAAGGATTCCATACAGGCTGAGACAAAGGCCAAAAAGTTGAGGGGTGGCTGATATGCAGATGGGGAATCTCTACAGCAAATTTGGGAAAACCTTTACACCGAGTGAAATCATCTTCTGCGAATTTGAGCCCGGAAACGATTTTTATCTTATCCAGCATGGGCGAGTAAAAATTACTAAAATTGTAAAAGATAAAGAAAAAACGATGGATATTCTTGGAGCAGGGGATATCTTTGGTGAAATGGCTATTCTCGAAGAACAGCCGCGATCCGCTTCTGCCGTGGCTGTAGACAATGTATCCGTACTCCATTTTAACCGGGAAAACTTTGTCTCTCTGATGACTTCGCAGCCGCAGCTTGCCCACAAGCTCCTCGTGATTTTTTCCAAGCGCATTTACGACGCTAAGCGAAGACTCATGATTCTGTTGTTAGACGATCTACAAGCCAAGGTTGCGGATGTGTTTTTGATGCTGTCCGAAAAGGAACCCAACTACCGGGATCTTCGCCAGATTACGCTGGACGTGAGCATAGACGGTGTTGCCAACTGGTGTGGAGAGCCTGTAGACAAGGTTCAGCAGATAATCAATCACTGGGTAAAAGTTGGCAAAATGGATCTTTACGTGGATAGAATAGTCATTCACAACCTGAATGACTATAAGCGAATTATCCAAGCCAAGAGAAAGACGCCCGGCGAATAATGGAACAATAATCTTTGAACGCGAAGCGAGCCGAAGGCGAACTTTTTCAGAGCCTGCTTAAGCTTGTTGCCAGAACTGCCGATAAAAAGGAAAGGGTACAAATATGAAATCCGGAAAAATCAGCGCATTGGTGCTTTTGCTCGCACTTAACTTTACTCCCATCTTATCACAGGAAGGTGAAACGCCTGCCCAGGAAAACAAGGGCAAAATTTCATCGACTGGAGCTGTTTACAGCGAATATCTGGGCTTGGAGAATTTTGACTTCTGGAAAAAAATAGCTCCGAGCGGGCGCGGTGAATTTCTCGAACTGTCCTTTGATGTCGTCAATAAAACCGATGTCAATATTCCTTTGAGAATGTTCATTATAGGCTTCCACGAAACCGACGAAAAAATTGAATCTCTCCATAGAAAATACAATGAGTATCCCGTTTGGAGAACGTACGATATCGATGCAGAAAAAAAGAAAATCGTATTTTTTCAAAGCATTCCAGAAATAGCCACCAGCGATGTTTCAGCGTGGAAGGGGAAAGAAGTTCCTGAAGAACAAAAAATGTCGCGTTGGAGAAAACCTGTTTATGAATCTTTTATCGATTACGTAAACTACATCGAACAAAACCCGGATGCAGGAATAGAAATTCCGCTGCAGGGGATGGAAAATACGGAGACCAAAAATCTTAAGACCGACATTTACAATGTAGTCAGTAAGTCTCAGAAAACGACGGTATGGGCGAACCTGTATTCCCGTAGAGCGGCCACCCAGAGGTTTTTCAATCACGTGGGCATTATTCTTTACGATACAGAAGAAAAGAAAGTAATATTCCGCCAGTTTTACACCATTAACGACAAAATAAAAATACGCTGATCTGCTGTTGACTCAGGTTTTTTATTGGCAAGTATTGAGAAATGCAGTATATTCCAACGTATGGAAAAGAAAATCAGCAAACGAGAGGTTGCCAAAGCGGTTCGCCGCTCAGCTGCCACGGCGGGCAAAACGCCCCTTTCCAGAATATTGCCCTCTAAAAAAGGGAGTTACAATCGGCGCGAAGAGAAGAGCGTCCCTGAGCGGGACGCTTTTTTATTTTTATATCTCTAAGAAAGATCCTTATAAACCACGGGAATAGATCGTGGCCTTGTGGCGGTGTGTCTGGCCAGGCTCAATGGTGACAGAGTTTTCGAGTGCATTGGCTGTTTCTACGCAGACAAAGGTTCTGTATTCGTTTTCGTGCAGTTTTAGATTTTTGGATTTTTCTATCCAGGGGTTCCAGAGAACGGTAGAATTGCTGCCTTCTTTTTCGATGACAATTTCTCTGGCCATGGAAGTGTCGCGAATCGTTACAGTGGAAGAAGAATGGAGATATACTCTGTCTACCTCCCCCCCGATTGTAATGGAATCGCTTGTTTCTGTTTTGGTTTCATGGGCCACTTTGTCGAGATAGTGCACGCCGTTAAGGCCACTTACGGAAACATTGCCAATATCTCCCACGAGAAAATATGTGTGAAAGGCTTCGCTGATGGTGAACGGCTTTTCGTCATCGTTGATTGTGACCATGCTGATCTCGAGTTTTTCTGAGATGCAGATTTCTACAGTAAAACGAAACGTGAATGGAAACAGGGCCAGGGTGTGATCGTCTTCTTTAAGAGCCAACTCTATGTGGATTCCTTTTTCGGATTCTTTTACGGAAGTGAGCTCCATGGGAGAATTGCGGATAAAGCCGTGGGCGGGGTAGTCGCCCTCGGTTGGGTGTGGTCCAAACCAGGGCCAGCATACGGGAGCGCCGGAGCGAATGGATTTTCCGCGTGCAAACCCTGGCTCTTTAGCCGTGAAAAGTATCTCTTTTTCTCCATGTGCGGAAAAACTCAGGATTTGACCTCCCTGAAGAGAAACCGACGCTTTCGCTTTTTCGGATGCTATGTCCATTACGGGGACGCCGTTTACATCGCGGAAATTGATTTTTCCGCCAAGGTGGTATTTTTGTTGGTAGGTTTGAATGGATTCCATTTTGGATAAAAGCGATTCCAGAATCATACAGGCAACCTGATTTTTTTCTTGCAGGCCCGTTACCATGTATAAATACAGAGCATGATAAAGGGAATAGACGCCTATTTACAGGCTCCGCTGACAGACGCCGAAAGGAAAGAAATAGAGACAAACTACGATCGTTACCAGAAAGAATCGTCCTTTAATGGAGAGCCATCTTTTGGTACGGGCGGCATGCGGGCAACCGTCAAAGCTGGCACAAACCACCTGAATGTTTACAACATCGCGCGCCTTACGATGGCTCTGTCCCGTGCTTTAAGCAGCGATGCTCCCGGCTCTCTCGTCGTGGTTGCCTACGACTCCCGATTATCCTCGCCGCAATTTTCCAGACTCACATATCATCTATTGACAGCCGCCGGTTTTCGCGTAAAAGTTTTCCAGCGGCCAACGCCAACACCCATGCTGTCCTTTGCTGTCCGCGAATTGGGCGCGCGCGCTGGAATCGTAATCACCGCTTCTCACAATCCACCCGAATATAATGGTTACAAAGTTTATGGCAGTGATGGCGCCCAGATTGTTCCTCCTTTTGACGAACTGGTTCAGTCAAAGTTTGCGTCCGTTGCCTATTCAGAAATTCCCGCCGCTGTGCACGAATATGCCGAAAAGGCGATCGATCCGTCTGACCTCATAGAAGAAGAAATCTACCAGGCCTATATCTCTCGCCTCAAAAAAGAGAGCTTTATAAAGCCCGGGCAAAAATCACTGAAGATACTCTATTCTCCTCTGCATGGAACGGGTGGCTGGATTTTTGAACGAGCCTTTCGCGATCTTGGGTTTGTCAATTTTTCTGTCCTCGAAGAACAGGCGCAGCCAGATGGAAACTTTCCTACTGTAAAAAGCCCTAATCCAGAAGAAGAATCTGCCTTTGAAAAACTTGTAGAGAAAGGGCGGCAAACCGGTGCAGAGTTGCTGATTGCGACAGATCCCGATGCAGACCGTGTGGGGATTGCCGTTGCAGGAAAAAACGGATATACTTTTTTAACGGGCAACCAGGCTGGCACGCTTCTGGTAGAAAGCATCGCCCCCCGGAAAGCAGGCTCTCTCAAAGATCCCTATATTTGCAAGACGATAGTGACAACCGAGTTGCAGCGCCATACGGCGGCTGCCCATGGTGTGCGCACCATTGAAACTCTGACCGGTTTTAAGTATATTGCGGAAGTAGTAGGCCAGGATTCCGATAATTATGTCTTTGGCGGAGAAGAATCTTACGGCTATCTGCCCGTTGACTGGGTGCGCGATAAAGATTCTCTCTCCTCTGCCGTTGCCCTTGCTACCCTTGCTACTGAGACTTCGCTTCTTGATTCTCTTGACGCCATTTACCTGCGCGACGGCCTTTACACGGAACTGCTTCACAATATATCCCTTGGTGGGGACAATCTTGCCCTGATGGATCAGATCAAAGAAAAACTGAAAAAGCCGGCAGAGATTACCGAAGGCTCCATTGCTTCGCGCAGCATTCTCGATATTCTGGATCTGCAGAAGAGCGGAGCGGAACCGTTAACGGCAGAAGCTAAGCATCTCCAAAAAAATCTCGCGTCGGGCCTGGTCGTTCAGTACTGGCTATCACCGGAAGGCCGGGTCACAATTCGCCCATCTGGTACAGAACCAAAAATAAAAATATATGTTTCTTTGCGGTACGCTGGCAGGCCGAACAGCGATAATCTGAGCGAAGCAAAGGCGGAATTGAAACAAGAGGCACAGGCGGTATTGTCAGACTTTCTGAAAAAACTGGGCTTATGAGGCCGCTCTTCGTATTTGGTTTTGCTTCTGTTGCCGTTCATGCCATGGTGTTGGGCCTGCTCTTTTTGCCGACCCCCCAGGCGGAATCCGTAGAAAGCCAAAGCACGATTGAACTGACATTTGTTGCGCCTGGATCTGTAACTTCTTCCAGAAAGCCTGCGTCTGTGGGCTTGGGTGCGATCAGCCAGCCGGTTGAGAACCCTGGCGCAAATTCTGATGCGTTTAGCGACATTTCTACTGCCATTCAAAACTCCATTCAATATCCCCGCATGGCAAAGCGAATGGGCTGGTCTGGGAAAGTTGTTATTGCTATTGTCATCGATTCTCACGGGGATCTTCTTGAGACCCACATCGAGGTGAGCAGTGGATTTGATCTTCTCGATGCGAACGCCCTGGAGGCCATTTCTTCGTGGGATTTTCCGCCAGGAAACGCTGGCCGCCATGAACTGGTTATAAACTATAAGCTTAATAGGGATTGATAAAGAGGAAACCTTTGGCTAAAAAAGAGAAAATTGTATTTGTCTGTTCTGAATGTGGCGAAACCTATCCTAAATGGATGGGCCAGTGCCAGTCCTGTCGGGCGTGGAATTCTCTCGAAGAAAAAAATCTGCGTCCGTCTGCATCGACTTCGGTCTCTTCCACTGCTGTTGTTTCCATGACAAAGCAAGGAGCAGGCGAGCAGCAGCGACTCAGTACGGGCCTGCTTGAATTTGACCGCATGCTCGGAGGTGGCATTGTTCCCGGAGGTGTGCTGCTGATTGGAGGCGAACCGGGAGCCGGCAAATCGACACTGCTGCTCACCATTGCAAAATCCATGGGAAAGGTTTTATATGTGGCGGGAGAGGAATCTTCCGGACAGGTTCTGGACAGGGCGGAACGCATTGGAGCCGTTTCCGATGGTGTTATTGTATTTCAGGAAACATCTCTTCCCGATATTCTCGAGCAGGCCGAAAAATGGAAACCGGACATTTTGATGGTGGATTCCATCCAGACGGTGTATTCCGGAGAACTACGTGGCTTTTCGGGATCTCCCGTTCAAATTCGGGAAGCGGCCGGATCTCTCATTGAATTTGCCAAGAGGACAAATACGCCGGTAATCATGACGGGCCATATAACCAAGGATGGACAGATTGCCGGTCCAAAGCTGCTGGAGCACGCAGTAGATGTCGTCCTTTATTTTGAAACGCAGACTTCCGATGCGTATCGCATTGTCCGTTCTGTAAAAAACAGATTTGGAGCAACGGGAGAAATTGCAGCTTTTGAAATGACGGCAGAGGGACTTCATGAAATTCCTGCTTCGCGGGGCTTGCTGCGCATAGATGAGACGGGCGGCATTGGAAGCGTGTTGTTTCCACAATTAGCCGGATCCCAGATTATTCCGCTGGAAATACAGGTGCTGGTCACGCCCGCAGGATTTACCAACGGTAGAAGAATTGGTGAAAATATAGATAATTCCAAGATTCATTTAACAGCTGCCATACTGGAAAAATACCTTCGGTTAAAAATGTCGCAAATGGATATATTTGTTCGCGTACAGGGTGGAACTCCTCTCGATGATTCTGCTGGAGATCTCGCATTGCTCGTGGCCATGCTGGAATCCTATCTGGAAAGAAACCTTCCTTTTCGAGGTGGCATAGCGGGCGAGGTATCGTTAACGGGCAGTGTGCGCCTTCCCTCCGTGGCCGAGCGCAGAAAAAAAGCATTCGAGGCTCTGGGAGTAGGTGGATTCTTGTTTGGTGGCAAAGGCGAAGAGAAAGACGTTCGCTATATTCAACGGGTAGAAGATTTTCGGGAATTCCTTAAAGAAAAAAATTGACGTTATGCCCTGAATGTTGTATACTGTATAAAATTTAGAATTATTCTAAGGAGTGACCATGTTACAAGTAGGACAAAAAGCCCCCGAATTTAAGACCACAGCTGTTATTGGCAAAGAATTTAAAGAAATCAAACTTTCTGATTATCGCGGAAAGTATGTAGTTCTGTTCTTTTACCCCCTCGATTTTACGTTTGTATGCCCAACGGAAATTACCGCGTTTTCTGACAGAATCGCCGACTTTCATAAAATGAACACAGAAGTGATTAGTGTGAGTGTAGACAGCAAATTTTCTCACCTGGCATGGATCAATACTCCCCGCAAAGACGGTGGACTTGGTGAGATAGGGTACCCGCTCGCAGAAGACCTCACAAAAGATATTTCCCGTGCTTACAACGTACTCATTGAACAAGCAGGAATTGCTCTCCGCGGTCTGTTTGTGATAGATGACAAAGGCGTTCTTAAAAGCATGATTGTCAATAACAACAATATTGGTCGCAATGTGGACGAAGTAATTCGCACAGTCGCAGCAGACCAGTACGTAGAAAGCCATGACGGAGAAGTGTGCCCCGCTAACTGGACGCCAGGGTCGGACACCATGCTGGCCGACGTTCAGAAATCTCTGGACTACTTCAGCAAAAAAGGCTGATTTTTGCAGGCGGGCTCATAGCCCGCATTATTTTTTGCACAGGAAATACAGGACGTACTGTTCCCTTGTCTATAACAATTTCTCCAAACTGTCTGCAACTTCTTCCGGTGTAATATCTTTAAGACATTTTAATTTTTCTGTAACGCGCGGGCAGTGCTTTTTCATGCATGGGCTGCAGCTGAGCTGTTTGTGCAAAATCTGCTTCTGGTAATTGAGAGGAACAGTTTCATCTTTGCGTCCCATGCCCTGAAATGAAACAAGGGGGACCTGTGCAAGAGAAGTAAGGTGAGCCACGCCAGAATCATTGGCGACGACTGCTTTGGCTTCGCGCATCAGATGGATGAGCTCGTTCAGCGAAGTTTGAGTCGTAATATTTTTAACTTTGGGGCGCAATTTTTCCGGCAGAAAGCTTAGAATTTTTTCTGCGAATGGTTTTTCTATGTGGCTTCCGACGAGAAGAATTTCACTCGCAAGTTTTCTGAAAAAAATAATTTCTATCAGCTGAACGAGATGTTCTACAGGATAAATTTTGCTGGGAGCTACAGAACCGGGACAAAGAAGAATCGATTTGGAGACGATCTTGTGTGATTTTTTTAATTCTTCCAGATGTTCCTTTTCTTTTTTCTTGATGGGAAAGCGCCACGTATAGTGTGCAAATTCCGCAAAGTAATTTTCTGCCGTCTGGTTGTTCGGGAAAAAAGGCGTTAACAAGCGAATATACGAGAGGGCTCTGTGTTCATGGATGTGTAACGGAGGAATTCTCTGTGAACCGCGTGCAGGCGGGTATTTCAATAAAAAGTTTCTGTAATCTGTTTTGTAGCCAATTAATAGTTCCGGCTGAAGTTTGTGCAAAGTGAGTGCACTGCGAAAAGAAGGCGAAAGGCTAACAGCAAGGAAGGGTTTTTTGGGGCGCTTCTCTTTAAATGATTTTACAAAACTTTTGTTTTTATCGGCAATAATAATTTCATCAAAAATACCGTCGGGAACGAGAGACGAAATCCAGTACCGTCCAAGTAAAATTTTGGGATAATCCGGAAACAGTTCGCGCAAAGTGAGGTAAAAGGGGAATGCCATGGCGTGGTCGCCCACCCAGTTTGGTGCATGTACCACAATGGGAGAATTATTATTGTATTTCGATTTCATAAGGGAGTAAAAAGTAAACGTAATCGTTTCCGAGGGCTTCTGTGCGGGCAATATCTCTTGCAATCTCTTTTGAAAATACGGGTAGCCGCTCGGACAGGGAGTTCAGCAGAGGAATGGTGGAAATACCGGATTTCTTGATGAGAGCGATTTCCATATAATTACTGTTTATATCGGCTTTGGTTCTCGCAAGTTCCAGGGCCGGCAGCAAACCACCTGATTTGTCCGCGAGCTTTCGAGAAAGCGAAGCAGTCCCGGAGAATATGCGACCACCGGCAACGGAGGTCAATGCATCGCCCTCAAGTCGACGCCCCGCAGAAACGCGTTCCAGGAATAAATCGTAAAACGAAGAAAGATTGGCAGAGATCATGGCTCTTTCTTCCTCCGAAAAAGTACGGCTTTCCGTATACAAGTCTGCAGATTCATTGATTTTCACGACTTCTTTGTTTACGCCAAGTCTTGCATACAATTCTTTTAAAGAAAATTTTCCTGTGTAAATGCCAATGGAGCCCGTCAGCGAAGTCTCATTGACAAGGATGGAATCTCCCGATGCGGCAAGATAATATCCTCCGGAAGCCGCAATATTGCCTATGGAAATAATCACAGGAAAGTTTTTTCTTGCCTTTTTCAAAAGTTCAATTTCTCTAAAGATAAAATCTGTCTCTTCTGCGGAACCACCGGGAGAATTGATGCGTATCACGAGTGCCTTAATTTGCAGGTTGGCGGCAATGGATCGAAACGATTTTTGTACGGATGGCAAAGAAATGCTTTCTTCTAACAGGGAGTCGCCTCGCGCAATAGGGCCTTCGAGAATGAGTAAAGCAATCGCAGGCTTTATTCCCCACTGGTCGTCATAAATGGTAGTGCGACTGTATTGTTCCATGTCCACAAAGTAAAACGAGTCTCGGATCATTTCAGGGCGGAGCCTTTCTTTCAGCTCGTCTTCGTATTCGACGTGATCGATGAGTCCCGCATTGCGGGCCTGGGTTGCTGTTAGAATTCCGGCTTTTCGTATATTGCTCCATTTGGATTCGTCGATGCGGCGGCCTTTAGCAATGGCGGAATAGATTGTGTTTTCCATGTCCGTGAGGAGTGCGGTCAATTGTTCTTTCTCTTGGGAAGACATGGCAGCGTTTTCAAACATTTCGGGCGCAGATTTGTAATCTCCGATTTTGATAAAATCTGCGTCTATGCCAAATTTTTCCAGTATGGCACCCACATAGTATACTTGGGCAGAAAGGCCAGAGATATGCAGGGAGGAGGAGCGAGGCATGGAAATTTCCCTGGCAGCCGATGCGATAAACAACTCTTTGGGAGACGAAGATTCCATGTAGGCATAAACTGGTTTGGTTGTATCGATATTTGCGAGCAGTTTTTGCAGTTCTTCTGCCTGTGCCCAGCCTCCCTGGAATCCGGAAGGCTCAACGATGATCTTTCCGATGTTTTTATCTCTTTTGGCTGCGTCGAGTAGAGCGAGCAATTCATAAAAGGTTTTTTTTCGTTTGAGAAATAGAGACTGCGCACCATACTCGGGAAATTCTCCAGCGAGGGAAATGATCAGAGTACGCTTAAGGCCCGTGCTTGTCAGGGAGGAGGGAAATCTTTCTGTCCCGATGACCGCACCCGTGCTGTAAAAAGAACCTGCATGTTGTGGCGTAGTCAATTGAAACGAAAAGCGGGAGCTTTCTATGGGAAGGTGAATTCCCATAAAAACATTCTGATAATTGTCCCAGCCGCCATACAAGGAAATTCCGCGCGTTGGCTGTATTTCTATGGAATAGCGAGGTACCAGGTCTTCCCAAGAATTTTCCGGACTGACCGTTGTATCAACGCTGAAGGTAAACACTTCGGACCATTTTGGAATGGGCCGGATGGCAATACCGAGATCCCAGTAAGGCATAATGAGTTCTCCGTTAAATTCAGGGCGATTGAGACGGCGGGCAACGGCTCCCAAAGAAAGAACGCGCCAGGGGCGCAGCATGAATCCTATATCCCACTGGTCATAATTGTTGAGCCAGGATTCGCTGGAATGAAACCAGCTGTACGATGTGCCCATGCTGAACGCTGGTCCAAGATTTACTCCCTGTCCCAAAGTGATGCGGCGCGCATATCGATCTTCGGGAGCAAGCCGCCATTGCGTGGAAAAAGCGAGACCAAGCAGATTAAAAAAGATACTGTGGTCCTGCAGGCTGTCGTCCGGGTTGTGGCCAAGAAAATATCCCACCTGAAAGGGATGATAGGCAAGCCCGGCTGGATTAAAATAGAGAGCGGAAATATCGTCCGATGTCGCAATGGAATCTATCGGAAGGCTCGGCTGCATGACCATGCGTTTTGCCTGCAGAGTATCCTCTGGAACCAGATCGGCAATTTGAGCATGCAAGGAAAAAGCAGCAAGAAGAAAGAGCAGAATATTCCGCATAAAAGGAGCAAGTGATTCCATTCTTCCCATGTCAAGAACGTTTCCGGGCTCCCCGGGGCGATCTGGCTTTTTCCGGAATTTTCTTTTGTGGATTTTTCGGGCTTTCTTTTTTTCCGGAAAACCCAAACAATAGCTGGATTTTTTCCCAGTCCGCTTTTTCTAAAACTACTTCCAATGTTTCACCCAGAAAAATTGTTTTAGAGAGATCCGGAAGCAAAACTCTGAAATCATCGAGAGCCTGAACTTCGCCTCTTTTGGAAAAGGCAGATACGGGGATAAATCCTTCTACGGACATTTCCTGAAGAGAAATAAATAGTCCCGAAGAATTAAACCCGGTAAAAAAAGCCTGGAACGTATTTCCCACACTCGTTTCGAGAAGGCGCAGGGAGAGCAGTTTAAGCATATTCCGCTCGGCTTCCATGGCAATGCGTTCCTGTACAGAAGTCTGGTCCCCCTGCAATAAAAGGTCCCCTGGTGGGTAGGGCAGTGGCTTCCCTTCAAGATGAGCTGTGAGTTGCCTGTGGACGACAAGGTCTGCAAAGCGTCGGATGGGGGAGGTAAAATGGGTGTAATGTTCAAACCCAAGTCCCCAGTGTCCTTTGGGCAGTGGATGGTAGTTAGCCTGCATAAACGATCTCAGCAGAATGTAGTTGAACACATGCTCTTCCTTTGAGCCGGCTACGACGGCAATGGCCTTGTTGATTTCTGCGGGCGATGTATCTTTTACCTGCGTCTTAAAACCATACAATTTCAGGAACGCGTTAATTCTCTCTGCGTGATCATACGCCATGGGCTCATGGTTTCTGTGGAGCATAGGAATGTTATTTTTTACGGCAAATTCTGCGACCGCCACATTGGCACTGAGCATGCATTCTTCAATGAGTTTGTGCGATTTTAATTTTGGTTTTTCTTCCAGGCCGGAAAACGATCCATCGTCGCGAAAGACTGCGGAAAAATCTCTCAGGTTGAGATCTATTCTTCCATCTGCCGCACGTTTTTTTCCCAATGCGTCGGTTAATTCCAGAAAAGGACGGAGCGGAGAATTTTTTCTGCCCAGATCTTTTTCGGCTTCATTGTACGTAAAACGTTTGTTGATAAATATGAGAGAACGATAAAAATGTGTTTCTATCACGTTTAGTTCCAGATCGTAATGAACTTCTGCAGTGACAGCCAGACGTTTTGTTTTGGGCCGCAGGGAACAGAAATCTTCTGATAGAATGGCGGGCAGCATGGGCAGAACCTGATTATTGAGATAATAGGAATTTCCCCGCCGAAGGGCTTCTTTTTCGAGCGGTGAGTCCGTTTCTACAAACCACGCTACATCGGCAATGTGGACGTATAGAATTGTCCTGTCCTTTTTTTTCTCTATGGAAATGGCATCGTCAAAATCCTTTGCCGTTTCTCCGTCGATGGTGCACGTATACAGGCGCGTCATTTTTTTTCGGAATTTGTCTCTGGTGCCAAGCTTTTCTTTTTCTTTGAGTTCTTTTTTGGGAGGAACCAGTTCCTGGGGGTACTGGAGTGGCAGAGAAAATTTTAAGGCAATGCGTTCAAAATCGGCAGCCGGGTCTCCGGGATTTGCAAGGCTGGTTTCCCTGTAAACGCTCAGAGATTTCTGCATGGGAGATTTTCCGGTTTCGGGAGAGGGCGGAATCAGCACCCGCGTCGTGTTGCCGGTTGGTTCTAAAAAAAGAAATGTCCCGACCGGACGCTTGGTTTTCACGAAAACCCAAGGAGTATCCGGGAGATCAAAAAGAGCAGCTACGCTACCCGCCGGGACACTGGCAAACACCCGCGCTGCATAGCGGGGGGCAAAAGTCTGGAGAATTTCAAAGACTTCGCCTTCAAACCTGCCTCTGTCGTAACCGGTAATTTTTACAAAGACTCTGTCGCGATGGTGGGCATTTCCGCGATTCTGTCTGGAGACAAAAATCTCCTCTCCATGAAGCGGTTTGGCGAATGCAATTCCCGAACGCGCAACCGAAAGAACGGCTTCTGCCGCAAAGGGATGCACTGGGACAATTTTATCTCCGTCCGTATAGATGAGGTTGTACGAGCTAAAAAATTCGAGAATTTCATCGGGATGGGTGGCTTTTCGTTTCTGAGCCTTACCCCCGAATTGTTTTTCAAAATCCAGGATGAAAACGGCTTTCCCGGAAAGGGAAGAGAAATAGCGGATAGCTTTATTGACGGTTTCTGTCATGTTGTAATTCCTTTGGCAGGAACATTAGTTCGTGCCCGTAGTTGATGCTGGTGTGTTGCCAGTTCTCTCCGGATGATTGAATTTCCGCAGCAGTTGGGAGAGCTGGAATATACGAAACAGTTGTTGGCAGATCCCGTATGGTTACAGATCCAAAGGGACAATTCTGGTCTCCTCGAAAGCTCTTTGTAAAACAGGAGGTTTTTCTGTTGTCGGGAGCTACAGCGGTTGAGGCTGTAATTGTTCCATGAGAATCAGGAAGCAGGGGATCGTAACTGTAGAAAATGTTTCGGTTTACTTTAAGAAGAAGTATTTCGTCTTTGTTTAGCCTCAAAAGAGAGTGCCACAGAGAGAGTGACGAAAAAGTGAAAATGGGAATCTGCTGAATCATTGCAAACGATCGCGCATAGGAGAACAGTGAGCGAATACCCGTAAATGATCCGGGTCCGTTTCCCAGAATAAGAGCATCGGGCTTAAATTCTGCTGGAATCCGGATATAGTCATCCCGGTCCCGGGGCACAGGCGTAAGCTCCAGTTCTGCTTTTCCGTGACGAAGCATTCCCCGATACAGGTATGGAGTCGATGCATCGGCTACAAACAGATTCATGGTTGCTCCAGAGTTCGTCCATTGTCCAAGTGCGCAAACAACAGGCGAATAATCTGCGCGCCGGACAGATCGTAATCGAGAGGAAGTTTTTCGGGCCACTCTACAAAGGCGAGAAAATCTCCGTCGTCCAGAAAAAAATCAAACAGATCTGTTGCCTTGTCATCAGGAGTAAGTCTGTACAAATCGAGATGGTATACAGGGAGCAGGGCACCTCTGTTCCACGCGCGGTAATCGTTGCGCAAATTAAAAGTGGGGGATGCTGTTTCTTCTGCGTCATAATTTCGCAGAACTTCCCGCACAAAGGTAGTCTTGCCACTGCCCATGGGTCCCTGCAGCAGGAACAGGGTGGGCAGAGCGATTTGCGGCATCAGCTCAGAAACCACATGCCTCCAGGATTCCTCTGATTCAATGAACCATTTCATAGTTCTCCAAGAGCTCTCATGAGAACTTTGGGTGGCAATAAAAAACGGAGTCTTGCGTAAACGTGTTCCCACTCTATAACAGCAATGGAGCCCGTTGCCATTTTTATTACGGGAAGTTCACTGTGCAGAAACAGGGAACCGAGCTCTTCCAGAATGGGATTGTGGCCAATGAGCATAAGCATTGGAGTTTTTTCCAGTTCTTTGAGAATTTCTTCGTGCAGGGCGCCTGCGTGGGAATAGTACAGGGAATCGCGAGTTTCTACTTCGCCCCTAAAGTCAGATGCTTTTTCAAAGAGTTCATACGTTTCCTGTGCCCGCTTCGCAGGGGAGACGAGTATTCTTTGCGGCATCTCTCCCGTGCTTGCCAGAAAACGGCCCATGAAGGAAGCCGTTTTTTTCCCCCTGGCATTGATGGAACGGTCTATGTCGTTTTCACCTGCTGTTGTCCAGTCCGACTTTGCGTGTCTCATGAGAAACAGTTTCATAATAGAGCCATTTCTTCCGGAAAGCCAAAAAGTAAATTTAGATTTTGAACAGCGACCCCGGCAGCGCCTTTCATTAAATTATCGATGGCAGATACAGCTATGAGCAACTGGTGTTCTGGATCGTAATGGTATGAAATGTCCGCAAAATTGGTAAGACGGACTTTTCTGGTTTCGATTTCGTTGGGATCGTTGTAGTGGCGAACAAACAATTCCCGGTGAGCAAAATCATCTGCCGACTTGCGCAGTTTCTCTATGGAAAAATTTTCCGGGCTTGCAACGGGAATATAGGTACTCATGAATATGCCCTGGTACATGGGAATCAGGTGCGGCGTAAAGCGCAGCGAGGCCGCCGGGTTTCCCATAAACGATGCAAACTCCTGGCGGATTTCTGGTTCGTGCTGGTGCCCCTGAACTTTGTATGCCCTAAAGTTTTCATAAACGCCAGAAAAAGGGAGGGCATCTTTTTCTGCCCGCCCGCCCGCTCCGGAAGTTCCGCTTTTTCCGTCGAGAACAGGCATGCCAAAAGTGTCTGGTGGAAAGGCAGACAGGGGATACAGCGAGAGTAGTGCTGCCGATGCATAGCAGCCAGGATTCGCGACCAGACTTGCAGATGCGATTCGATTGCGATTGATTTCAGGAATGCCGTAGGCTGCCTGGAGCAAGGCTTCGGGAGCATTATGCTTCAGTTTATAGGCCTTTTCAAAAACAGCGGCGTCTTTGATGCGAAATGCTCCGGAAATATCGATTACTTTATATCCCCGTTCCACGAGCTGCGGCGCCCAGGTAAGGGAGACAGAATCAGGAGTCGCCAGAAAATAAACATCGGCATCGGGAAAATGTTCAATGCTGTCTGGATGCCTGGTAAATGATAAACCTTTGTACTTGATCGAATCCATGGCAGGCAGAGCATCTGCCAGCGACTTTCCCGCATACTCACCCGAGCTGATAAAGACAACCGATACTTCCGGGTGGTGGGATAACAGGCGGATCAGCATTTGCCCGGTAAAACCACCCGCCCCTAAAATTCCGACGCGTTTCATATCAATCTTTGAGACGAATGACAGATTCAATCACGACCTGCTTGACAGGTTTATCTCGCTGGTCTTTTTCTACTTTGGAAATGGATTTTGCAATTTCGCGCCCCTTGAGCACTTTGCCAAAAACAGTGTGTTTGCCGTTCAGGAAGGCATTGTCAGCAAGGTTGATAAAAAACTGCGAGCCGTTTGTATTGGGACCAGAGTTGGCCATAGAGAGAGTAAAGGGTTCGTTGGGTACGGAAGGGAGCTGGTTATTGTACTGATAGCCAGATGTCGTGAGCAATTCTTCTACCGTGGAGTTTTTGAGCTGCGTCACGGCTTTCTGGAAGGCAGCGTTGACTGCGTCCATTTTTTTATCGATATCTTCCTGGGAGCGAATGCCAAGCTCCTGAAAGACTTTTTGCTGGGCAGCCATCTGGAGTTCTCTCTGGTACTGGGGTGCTTCTGCGAGAGTGAGTTTGTTCAGACCAAGAGCTGCAGCACTGATTTCGTCGTTAAAGCGGTATCCCGGACCACCGGTTCCGTCTCCCTTGCGGTCTCCACCCTGAATCATAAAGCCATCAATAACGCGGTGAAACGTAACTCCGTTAAAATAGGGTTCTTTTTTCTTTTGGCCGTCTTTGGGATCTGTGAATTCCTTTGTGCCTTCTGCGAGTTCCAGAAAGTTCTTAACCGTTTCGGGAGCTGCATCGGAATAGAGTTCTATGACGATTTCTCCCATGTTGGTTTTCATGCTGACGAGCGGGTTTTGTTCGTTTTTCATTTTTTCTTCCAGTTTGTTAAGATAGTTATCTTTGTTAGAGGAGCGGCATCCGGCTGCCGCAATACCGGCAATCAGGGATACAGTCAGAATTTTTTTCCACATGGGGAAATGTTCAATGTGAAGACAAACAGTCAAGACTTTCCCGGTTTAACAAATGAGTTGCGCAGCTCATCCATGAGTTCAGACAGGGGTGAGGGCTTGCGAGAATATAAGAGAAATGGGATTTATCGGGAATTTCGTCAGTGTCTGCCGCCGTGTAGGCAATCAGAGGAATGCCAAGACCTGTATCCAGGATAAGGCTGGCTGCCTTGTTGCCATCCATCACGGGCATGCGCAAATCCAGAATTGCCGCAATGGGGCGGTACTGTTTCACTTTTTCGAGAGCATCCTGCCCGTTTACGGCTTCTATGGGGGTGTATCCCAAACGAATGAGGGCCAGTCTCAGCAGGGTTCTGCGAAGTTCCGTTGGCAATTGAAAAAGACTGAGCAGAGCAGGCTCTTGCGTCATTGTATCATATTTGCGGCGCGCTGTTAGCACGAAAATCTATTTTTGCTTTCTCGTTTATATCCTTGCGAGGGAATGGGTCATGAAACCAGAAGAAACAGCAGGTGTAGGAAAAATTCCATCGGGTTTATTTATTATTGCAGCGCGCCACGGAGATCGCGTTGATGGTTTTCTTGGCAGTTTTGTACAGCAGGTGAGCGTGGAGCCACTGGTTATTGCCCTTGCCGTTAAACCGGGCAGACCCGTTTACGATTCCATTATTGCGGGATCTGTGTTTACCATCAACGTGGTCGGAGAGCACGATAAATCGTTTCTCAAACTTTTCTGGAAAGGGTATGATCCATCCGTAAATCCCTTTGATGAGCTTCCCTATCGCGAAACAGAAAACGGTGGCATTGAGCTTACTCAGGCGCTGGCATCTATTGATGTCCGCAAAATAGCTCATTTTCATCCGGGTGACCATGAGCTCATTCTCGCAGAAGTGATTTCTTCTGTCGTATTGCAGGACGAAAAACCAGTCGTACATTTGCGCCGCAATGGCCTAAGCTACTGACCATTGATCCCGTTTTCCGGGCCGTTTTCTGAAGACGGCGAAAAGCTGGATCTACCGCACAATCCCGATGCACTCGAGGCCGGTTTGATTGCATAGAATCCGGGGTGGGCCCCAGGTTGCGGAGCTGTCTTGCAGAGGCGCAGATCAAGTACTAAAATGCCCTGGAACATGTACTGTATTGTGATTTTCGCAAGCCAGACTTGTAGAAACCTATGCTAAAAGAAAAGTCCTTTCTTGGAGCAAAACTATTGGGTTCTCCGGAGGGCTGGCAAAAGAGAATATTCAAAGATCAAGGCACTTGAAGGTACTCGGCTATAACCAGGTATTTCTCGGAAACTCTCCCGCGAAAGCACCGGCACTCTATTTGCTCATGACGTAGGTAGATTTTGGTTTGGGTGTTAAATTTCCCAGAGGCGGAATCGATCGTTTCGTAGACTCTTTGCATTCGATTGCGCGGGAGGAATGCGTTCAGTTTATTTTTAACTCCGGAGATAAAGAGTACCTACATTGAGCAGGCTGGGAAGAGTGACGGGATTCGCGTGGAGAAAACTCAAAGAGAGTAAAAAACCTGTGTACGGTTCGCGCTTTTCTGCGGAACTCGTCTTCATCCATGATATCGTCGAGAATCAGCAACTGTAAATGGTGCAGCTCGACAAAGATGGTTGCCGACATGAGATCCATGGGAGACAATCCCAGAGATCTGCCAAGTGTTCATAGAATTACAGGGCGCAGCCTTTTCCCGGGAGTTTTGGCAAAGGCGAGAAGATCCATACATGCGGGGTAGGTAAGCGATGGCCGTTCCAGGGAGACTATGCCATCGAGAAAGCGAATATATTTTTCCTCAAAGAATTGCCTGATTTTCTCTATATTGTTTATTGTCGTAGTCAATGGGGTTTCCGAATTAAAAAATTGTCGATGAGCCGTATCCCGTCCACCCAGGCGGCTACGGCGAGTAGATATTCTTCGGCTCGCTCCTGCAGCGGTGTAAGAGTATCGGGATGAAATATATCGGCATATTCCACTTTAAAGGGATGAAGGGGTTCTAACATGGCTTGCCGCACTTCGTCCAGGCTGGTGCCCGAATCCAGTAAATTCTTCGCTAAAGATAGAGCATGAAAAATTCTTGTGGCTTCCCTGCGTCCGGAAGAAGATAAACGGGTATTGCGCGAGGACATGGCGAGACCGTCTGCTTCGCGAATTGTCGGGGCAGAGTAGACGGTTACTCCGAGATCGAGCTCCTGGGCCATGCGGGCGATCAGGAGAAACTGCTGGTAATCTTTTTCTCCAAACACGGCAACAGCAGGCTTTGTCCATAAAAAGAGGTTGTGAACAATGTGCAAAACGCCTTCAAAATGTCCGGGGCGGGTTGCGCCGCAAAGCTTCCCCTCTGTGAGGGCAGGGTATAAGATGCGGATACCAGGCTGGTGGGGGTATATTTCCGAGGCAGTTGGCAAAAAGGCAATATTGACCCCTTCGCGTTTTAAGATTTCCAGATCTCTCTCTTCGGAGCGGGGGTATTTTTCAAAGTCTTCGCGCGAGTTAAACTGAATAGGGTTGATAAAAACGGAAGCAATGAGTACGGGGTGAATCTGTTTTGCACGCCTGAACAGTGAAGCGTGGCCTTCGTGAAGGTATCCCATGGTGGGAACAAAAACAGTCGGCGTGCCCTCTCTGAATAATTTTTCCGAGAGAGCTTTCATTTCCGAAATGCTACGGATAATCTGCATAGATTTTTACAGGTCTTTTTCGTCGCCGTGCTTAACTTTTTTGCCATCGATCATGGCTTTGATAATGTTGTCTTTATACACCTTGTTGTGCATAAAAATGCCATAAAAGTGAGCGAGCACGAGCAGAATGAGAAGCTTGGGTAAAATGTGGTGGGCTTCTACGAGCATATCTTGGGTGGCTTCCGGCCAAGCGGAAACGAGAGAAGCAAACGGGCCTGCGCCTTCAGAAACGCCGAGAGCAAACATTCCGAGAATGCCGGCAAAATACACGCCAAAAATGAGGCCAAGCATGACGAAAGAGGCAGCAGGGTTGTGGCCGATATAATGTTCGGGCTTATCCGTTTTCATGGATTTAAGATAGCGGATAGCCGCTCCGGGACTGTAGAGAAACGATAAAAATCGGGCTTGTTTGGGGCCGACGAATCCGTAGAGGATGCGGGCGGTCAGCATAACCATCAGGAATTGCCCCAGGGGTACATGCACTTCGTACAGTTCTAACTGGGCCGTGGCAATGAGAGCCATGAAGCCGAACGCGAGAGACCAGTGAAAAATGCGGATAAAAATATCCCAGACTTTTACTATTTCCATAATGAGTATAGTTTAAGGCTGTAGAGAGTGCGGCAATCTTTTTTTTTGAATGGCCACAAAAAAGCCCGCTCGAATAAGCGGGCCGGTTTTGTTCACGAAGGAACGGGTTAGAAATCAGCGGGACCGACGGCCACCGCCATGTCCTCCACCACCCATTTCTTCGCGGGGACGGGCTTCGTTTACAGTAATATTGCGTCCGTTTAGTTCAGCGCCGTTTAACTGCGAAATCGCCTGTTCCGCTTCCGAATGATCCGGCATTTCTACAAAGCCAAATCCTTTTGATCTACCTGTTTCGCGGTCAGTAATAATTCTCGCGCTGGACACGGTTCCAAATCTTCCAAATTGTTCCCGGAGGGAACTTTCACTTGCCGAGTAAGGCAAATTTCCTACGTAAATGTTCATTTTGTTCTTCAACTCTCAATCTAAATTTTCCCGGAACAGTTCGCTGTAAAGTTCGGTGGTTTCCGGTACGCCACTGTTTATATGGTCAGTACAATGTCAAGCGGTATTAGAGTAGGCTGCAAAAAAAATCCGTGTTTACCTGACGAGCCAGAATAATGGATCATTGTCCATTACGTTGTCGTATCGCTGGGGTATAGCTTCTTAACAGCCTGTTAATGATTTTCACCGTGCGAGTGCAATGCAGATATGGCCATGAAGAAAAAAGAGCCATACATTGTGCGCGTGAATGTCCGGTTTACCGATACAGACGCGAACGGACATGTCAACAACGGGAGCTACAATGCCTATGGAGACGAGGCGCGTTTTCGGCTGTTTCAGGATATTGGGATGAACCACGATTCGCTGATTGCCGCCGGAATACGGCCAATGCTGCTGCGCTCGGAATTTGAATATAAAGGAGAGGCTTTTTTTGGGGACATAATTCGCATAGAAACATTCGTGGAGCCCTATAAGCGAACGCGCGCTCTGTTTCACCATAGAATGGTGCGTGAAAAGGATGAAAAAGTGGTCTGCATTTCTCGCGCTGTTGGCATCTGGCTGGATCTGTCTACCAATCGCCCTGTATCGTTGCCAGACGATGCGCGTGAAATTCTCAATAACTGGGTTGTGAGCGAGGCTCCCGTCTGGTAAAAAAGAATTGGCCTTTTATACAAACTCTTGTCGGTTATCCGTATGAGCAGAGAGGGTCATGTGTTTGAGCAGCTTCCTGTCGTTGCCATGAGTGCCGAATCTGCAACCTCCTTCAGGCTTTGACTTTACACTCTATTCCGTAAATCCATTGAGGAAACATGATCAGTGCCAGCAATCTTGCCATGCGTTTTGGCGAGAGAACCCTTTTTGAAAATGTCTCCTTTCAGTTTAATCCCGGCAACCGCTATGGGCTCATTGGCGCCAACGGTGCTGGCAAAACCACTCTGCTAAAAATTTTAAGTGGAATGGAATCGGCAACTCTGGGTGAAGTAAGCTGGCCGCGAGACTCTGTGATCGGTTTTCTCAAACAGGACCAGTTTCTGTACGAGGAGGAACGCGTAATGGATGTCGTCATTCGAGGAAATCCGCAACTGCACGCCGCACTTCGGGAAAGAGACGCCATTTACGAAAAAGCAGGGCTGACCGATGCCGATGGAACGCGCCTGGCCATTCTCGAAGAAATCATAGAAAAAGAAGACGGTTATTCTGCGGAAGCGGCGGCGGGCAGGTTGCTCTCTGGTCTGGGCATTTCTACCAAACAGCAGGAGGGCAAAATGAAGGAGCTCTCCGGTGGATACAAACTGCGCGTTCTATTGGCCCGCGTGTTGTTTCAGAATCCTGATATAATGCTGTTAGATGAGCCCACCAACCACCTCGATATTGTTTCTATTCGCTGGCTCGAAGATTTTCTCGCGTCTTCGTACCGGGGACTTCTCGTTCTCATTTCCCATGACCGTGAATTCTTGAACCGCGTTTGCACCCACATTGCCGATGTCGATTACGAAACCGTTACTTTGTACACCGGCAATTACGAAGACTTTGTAGATTCCAAAAGCCTTGCCATGGAACAACGCATCAAAGAGGCAGAGGGTGCCGAGAAAAAGAGGGCCGAGCTGCAGGAGTTTATCAACCGATTTGGGGCCAAGGCCAGCAAGGCCAAACAGGCGCAGTCTCGGCAAAAACAGCTCGATAAAATAGAACTGCCGGACATAAAGAAAACATCGCGCATTTATCCCTCCATCCGGTTTGGTTTTGAAACATCGACGGGCCGCGAAGTGCTCGCTGTTTCTGGACTCTCAAAATCGTATGGCGCAAGAAATCTTTTTCAGAATTTGACATTTGAAATAGAACGGGGTGAAAGAGTTGCCATCGTGGGTCCTAACGGCGTTGGTAAATCAACCCTTCTCAAAATTATTCAGGATGAACTCAAGGCCGATTCGGGTACGTACAAATGGGGCCACGAGGTAAGAATTTCTTATTTTGCGCAGGACCACCACGAGGCTTTGTCCGGTCCCGAAACAGTGTACGAGTGGCTGTACGCTTACAAGCCCGACGCTTCCATTGGCACCATTCGCGGTACTCTGGGAGCTCTGTTGTTTTCCGGGGACGATGTTCACAAAAAGATTGAGGCATTGAGCGGGGGAGAATCGGCCCGATTGTTGCTGGCCAAAATGGTTCTGGCTCGGGGGAATGTTCTCATTCTCGACGAGCCTACCAACCATCTCGACCTGGAAAGCGTGGCATCTCTCGAAGAGGCACTGGCCACCTTTGAAGGTACTGTCATTTTTGTAAGCCATGACAAACATTTTGTGTCGACTGTTGCTACGCGCATTCTGGCTATCACAGAAGAAGGCCTGCGCGACTTTTCGGGTTCTTACGTGGAATATCTCGACAAACTGGGGGACGATTATCTGGCCCGCGCCAATCCCAATCTGCGCAAAAAAGAAGATGTGGTAGAAGTCGTTCTCAAAGAAGAGCTGGTTAAGGCTGTTCCCGCATTGTCGTACGAGGAGCGCAAGGCGCTTAAAAACAAAGTATCTAAATTAAAAAAAGATTCGGCAGAAGCAGAGAAAAACATAGCACAACTGGAGGAGCGCATTGTCGCCATAGAAGGGCAGCTTGCCACGTCCAGCGGAGATATCGCAGCGTTAGCATCGCAGCGAGAAAATCTGCAGGCAGAGTTGGCGCTCACCATTGAAAAATGGGAAAAAATGCACGCTGAGCACGAGCGGCTCGCACCGCTACTTGGGTAGTCAGTCGCCGTAGCCGGCCAGCGTGTAATCGAGTACGGTCAAAAAATCGTCGTAGTCGATGGAATTGAACTCTACCGCAAGGCAGTGTTTTCCTTCTTCCATGTAGGTGCGAACCACGTGGCCAATTGCGGGTATGGGGTGGTCTATTCCATCGAGACGTATCGTGAGGCGCAGCACGGAGTCTATACCGATATCGTCTTCCGTGCAAAAAGAGATGCCGCTTGCGCTTATGTCGAGAGGCGAGGCATTGTGGCTGGTTTCGTGATCACTGGCTATCTGGTATTCCAGAGTTACTTCCGGCTTGACTCGTGGAAATTTTCGATCTTTTTCCTGCATGAATCCCTGTAAAACTTTCGCGGCTGTTGTCAATCTATTATGCTGTTTTTGGTGTTGTGGAAAGCCCCACCCGGTTAACCCAGAGCGTTAGCTGAAGGGGGCGGGGCGCGGTAGAAAAAATGCTTTTTCCCCGCACAGGGAAATAGCCAAATGGGCTTGCCTGTTTATGCTGCAAAAGGCAAATGGACTTCGCGGGAAACACGCAAGGAGAAACAATGAAAAAAATAATTAGCATTCTGTTGTTCGCAACCGCAGCAACGGGAATTTTTGCACAGGCAAAAACAATCGAAATAAAGAATGTACCCAAAACAGTAGAAGAGTTCGAGAAGATTCGCGACAGGATTGCTACGACACCAGAGGGTGGCGCAGCCATGATGGTACTGGCCATGCTGGTATTTGCCGAGGACGAAACAGAAGGGCTTAAGTGTATGACCGTCGCACTCGACAAAAACAACCTCTCTCAGGGAGATGTATACAAGGGTTACAAACCGGCAGGCCATCTTGACTATCATCTCGATCGCTTTCGCAAAACAAAATACTGGCCCAAAGCGTATATCCAGGGAACCACTCCCCAGAATGGATACGAGTATTCTGAACCGATTCGTTTCAACATCAGCCGTACCAAATACAGTGGCGACGAAGCAACTGGCACGCTAAAAGTTTTTGTGTCGGTCTACGGGTTTTCGCCTCGCCCCATGATGATGGTTCGCAATGACAAAGGAATCTGGAAGGCAAAAGAATTGTCTTCTTTCTTTTTGGATGTTCAGCCTCCGGTAGTAGAAGAAAACGACGATTTGTAAGATTAGATTCTTTTGGGGGGCGTTGCCCCCAACCTCCATTTCTTAAAAAGCAAAACCAGCTCCATAAATCACTATGGCGTATTCGTCCAGCTTATCTGCGTAGCGGTGGGCATAGCGCAGGGCCGGCTGCAGAAAAATGGGCGTGGAAAAAATTTTGAAATCGAAAATGAGATCGAAGCCAGCGGTAGAATATTCGAATCCCGTTTTTAGGCTCGCACTTTTGTCCACAAATCCAAGCAGCAGAATCCGCCTAAAATACAGCCAGTCCCAGAGATCTGCCGAGGGATACCCCAGTGGCAGAACATAATTGGCATGAATGGTAACGTGGGAAAAGTTTCCTGCAAAAATATAGCCGCGTGCCGGGGCCACCATGGAAGAAAGAAAATCTGTCTCGTGTTTTGCATACGATAGCCCGCCAAAGAGTCCCTGCGTTCTAAACAATCCGGGAAGATACATCGTAGCGGATCCATCTGTCAGCAGGGTAGCACCGGCAAAATCATAGGATCGGGAAGCGTACAAAGCGGTTCCCATGCGTGGAACAAAGTCGAGCGATGTCATTTGTTTATAGTACGTTCCCTGTATGGCAACTCTGCTGTTTTCTAAAGAGCTGTCAGGCAGCGCACTGTTCCACAAAGAATGCCGGGCAATGTCTGTCTGTGCGGCTGCAAAATAATGCCATCGTCCCGCTGCTCCGGAAACGGGAACGGCCAGTGATGCCGTGGCACTTCCTGTGTCATACCGAATCATCGTCTTCTCGTCCGTAGAGACAGAGCCTGTGCCATAAAGGCCAGAGACAGAAATTACAGGATAGAAAGCGCTGAATGTAATTGTTCCAGAAATGGCGTCCGTATTATTTGGATAGCGGTGGGTATAGAGAATTTCCTGGTTGAGGTTTCCGAATATATCGCTGGAGTAGATTCCTCCGCTCAGTTCCTGGTTCACGGGGTCGTAAAAAAAAGAGCGGGAGTGAAAGTTAACGGCATGCAGGAGTGGATGGTAGCGTTCTGGCGGAGGAGTGGCTGTTTCTCTGTTTCTGAATTTTGCGTAATACGTTTCGTAAAAATTTCTTTTTTCTTCCTTGGTAAACAGAGGATCTGTCCGGGGGTGCTTGGGAATTTCCGCTGGAATGCCGGCAGGACTGGCAATGGAAATATGCTGGAGATCTTCGCGCGTATCAATAAAAAACAGCTTTTGAGAGGCAGCATCGTAAAAGGGTTGTTTGGCTGCAACCGGGCGCGAGGCTTCGAGGACCACTTTCTGGGTTTCTGTATGGAGCGAATAGATTTCGTCTATGGCACGGGCTCCGGCTGTAAAAAATATTTTCCCGTCTGTGTCGCGGGGGGATGACAGCAGGGTATGGGTAACAGGGAGAAGATTTTCCGCAACGCCTGTTTCGATGTTTATGCGATCTATGCGGTTGCCCTCCGGAGAATTGACAAGAGTGACAATACTTTTATTATCTGAAGTAAATACAGGATCTCTGGGATGTTCTGGAAATATATATACTTTGTGGAATATTTTTTGAACTGGCTCTGTTTCCAGATTGTACATAACCAGGGATTCCCGTCCATTGACCGAGCTTTCTACCGCGAGCATTTTTTTTCCATCGGCAGAGAGATCAATGCTGGTAATTCTTGCATTGCGCAGCACCGTGCTTCGCTTGCGCGTTTTTTCTGAATACAGAATAACATTGCTGCGGGAAGATTCGCCGTACCGCGCATCGGGGCTGTATTCAATCCACGCGAAGAGATTATCTGCCCGGGCAAAGCGATACTGAAACAGAGATCCCATTTCGGCAATGGTTTGTTCTCCCCTTTTTTTATTGTAAAATATTCGGACAATGGCAGGAAGCGTATCCGGAGATGTTCTAAGCGCAATGGCATTTTTTCCATCTGCGCGAGGGTAATGATATTCAAAGCGATGGCGCTTTGTCGTAAAATGTTCGGCTGCGGTTGGCTCTGTTTTGTTTTCACGCAGGAGCAGCGTATAGTGGCGCATGGCCTTCCAGTAGGCGTCTTCGAGCGAAAGGCCCGTTCTGTTTTTAAGAACTCTTTCCAGAGCCCAGGGATATCCCGAATACCACGACGCATCTCGGTATAGCGATGCTGTAAAAGATTCGCCGTATTTATAGACAAAATATCCATGCATGAGATACCCCAGAGTATAATGGCTCATCCAAGGTGTATCGAGCTGCCGCAGCCAGGCTTTATCAAAATCGGGCGCTGTGTCCGAGAGAATTCTGCCCCGGAGAGCTTCGGTAAATTCGGGAACGCGGGCCCGTCCTCCGGAAGTCAGTCTGCTTTCGCTCCAGACTGCGTCTCCCTCCCATAACCACAGCGGAACGGCAAGCATGGAAAGAGTGCCTTCCGTATACTGTCCAAACACGGCAGAAAAAAATCCATTCAATCCATGGCGGGATTGCTTAAACTGTGCCATGTGCCGCATTTCGTGCGAAGCCAGCAGAGTGAGCCAGTCACCACTGCCCGCAAAATTTTCCTGCGGGTGTGTTAAATAAAAACGGCTGTGGCGGGGCCCTGTAGTGACAAATCCATTTGATATAATTCCGGAACCAGATAATACGAGAGGATAATGGGGAAGTTTGCCCGGCATGTCTGCCGTAACTTCGCTCACGGTATGCGTGAGTAGACCATACGTATAGCGGGCCTGTTCTTCTGCCGTTTCCGGATAGATCACAGTGAAATCTTTTCCCTTGAGAGAATACCAGCGAATGTTTTGGGGAAAGTCCCCGGCAAATACGGTGGAGGGAAACAGAAAAAAAAGATAAACAGCCACGAGGAGGAAGATTCGTCTCACCGTATATTTATGAGAGGAAATGTCCTATTGTCAATCGGAAAAAGGGGGCGCTACCCGCGCGGGGTTGTATTGTTTGAATGGGTGTTTTTTCGCCAGACGGGCAACCGGTTCTTTGCACGTTCCACTGGCGTGGGCCTTTCGTCTGTACAAGAATGCAACACCGGAAAGTTATTGCTTGACTCGTGCGGATTGTTCAGATTTCGTATGTCATGCAACTTTGGGAAAGAATTGTATTTGCCTCGTTTTTAGCAGTTTCAACCGGGCTTTTTATCAGCAAGATATGGCTAAACTGGAAAAGACTCCGGTCGGCAGCCGCCGAAAAAATTGCCACTCCGTTAGTGATGCGGCTAAAAAATGTTTTTGTGAACGTGCTGTTGCAGCGAAAGCTGTTTAAGAGTCCCCTGCGGGGAATGCTGCACGCAATCGTGTTTTATGGATTTCTTGCCTATCTTCTGCATACGCTCAGCCAGATTGCCGGGGGCCTTGCGGGAGATTACTTGCTGTATCTTCCACGAATAATGGACTCTGTTCTGCCGGGTTTTTCCCGCATCTATGACACGGCTCTCGATATTTTCTCCATTCTCGTGATTATTGCTCTTGCGATATTTGCCCTTCGGCGATGGGCAGCCGAGGCGCGCGAGCTCGACAGGCCTTCGTTCCAGAGCGCTGTTGTATTGAGCCTTATATTTCTCCTCATGGCGTTTTCCCTGATTTCCGAACCAGCGCGCGACATGCTCGCACACAGAGAGGCAGAGGGCATACGGCCCGCTCTGGTTTCCATTCTCAAAGCCACGCAGATAGAACCGTGGAATCTATTTCTGTTTGGCTGGTGGGGACATATCCTCACCATTTTTGCTTTTATGATTTATGTTCCGCGTTCCAAGCATGCGCATCTTATCTGGGCGCCGGTGAATTTCTTCTTTCAGAAAAATACTCCAAGGGGCGCGTTAAAGTTTATGGATCTGGAAAATTCAGTGCAGTTTGGGGCAAATTTTGTTTCAGATTTTTCGTGGATGGATCATCTCGGAGGATTATCCTGCATCGAATGCGGTCGCTGTACGTTGCAGTGCCCGGCCAATCGAACTGGCAAAATCTTGAATCCCAAAGAAATCATGACTTCCCTGAAGCATTCTCTCGAATATTCCATGGATCTCGTCACCCATGCAAAGCAGGACGGAAAAAATCCGGAAGAAGTACACTCGTTAAGCCAGGCTAAATTGATTGGCAATTTGATCAGCGAAGAAGCCCTGTGGGCCTGCACGACCTGTTATGCCTGTGTAGAAAATTGTCCCGTTGGCAATAATCAGGTAGATGCTATTCTGTCCATGCGGCGTTCTCTGGTTCTCGAAGAGGGGAGAATGCCGGGCGAGCTGCAGAGTGCCATGGTCAATCTGGAAAACCAGGCTAACCCATGGGGAGCCGGTGCTCACAAAAGAGAAGAGTGGGCCAGCGGACTGGGAATTAAAACCATGAGAGAGTGGAAGGAAAGTGGACAACAGCCAGACGTTTTGTACTGGGTTGGCTGTGCCGGTGCCTTTGACGATAACGGGCAAAAAACAGCACGTGCGTTTGCCGGCATTCTGCAAGAGGCGGGAGTTTCCTTTGGAATTCTGGGCACTGAGGAAAGCTGTACCGGCGACTCGGCAAGGCGCTCGGGAAATGAATATCTTTACCAGACTCTTGCTGCATCGAATATAGAAACTCTGAATAATTATGGTGTGACAAAAATTGTGGCAACCTGTCCACACTGTTTGAATACCCTTAAAAATGAATACCCGCAAATGGGTGGCCAATACGAGGTGATCCATCATTCCGATATTATTGCTTCACTGCTCAAAGACAAAAAGATAGAGCTGAACAGCGGTTCCGGACAGCCGGTTACCTACCACGATTCCTGTTATCTCGCGCGCTACAACGACACAGTTGAATCTCCGCGCTATGTTCTGAAAGCTGCAGGCATTCCTCTGCTCGAACCCATCGAACATGGCAAAGCAGCCATGTGTTGTGGGGCCGGTGGAGCACAAATGTGGAAAGAAGAAGAGAAGGGAGACAAGAGAATTAATGTAGCGAGAACAGAGCAGTTGTTAGCCACAGAAGCACAGACGATTGCCACGGCCTGTCCTTTCTGCCGAACCATGGTGAGCGACGGGGTCAAGGCGTTAGACCAGGAAGAAATAAAGACTCTCGATATAGCAGAAATTACTTTGCAGAATATGAAGCGAAAAAAGGAAGTCAAAGCATGATACATCCTTCAGCGATTATTGAGCCTGGCGCCAGAATTGGCGAAAACGTAAAAATAGGTCCCTTCTGTATTATTGGTTCCGAAGTAGAAATTGGCGATAATACGGAGCTTTACTCAAATGTGCGCATTGTCGGTAAGACAAAGATTGGCAGCGGAAACAGAATTTTTTCCGGAACAGTAATAGGAGAAGATGCCCAGGATGTTCACTTCAATAACCCCGAGGCAGAGATTATAATTGGGGACAATAATATATTTCGTGAAAACTGCACAGTCCATAAACCTAAAATTAAAGGTGAAAAAACAATTATTGGCAATAAAAATTATTTTATGGTAAACGTGCACATTGCCCATGACTGCATAGTAGGAAATAACATTGTCATTGTAAACAACAGTGGACTGGCAGGGCATGTAACGGTAGATGACAATGCCATGATTTCCGGACTGTCCATGGTGCACCAGTTTACGCGGATTGGCTCTTATGCCATGATAGGCGGGGTGAGCAAGGTGACCCGCGATATTCCACCATTTACTCTCGTCAATGGGAATCCGGCTACCATTCATGGTCTCAATGCTGTTGGCCTGCGCCGAGCGGGGATAAGTGAATCAGAACGGCGGGCAATCCGCACAGCCTTTAAGATTCTGTATTTACGCGGTCAATCTGCCCCTAAGGCAGTGGAGGCCATAGAAAAGGAGCTGCTCTCCTTGCTTCCCGAAGGATCTAACGAGAAAGCCCGCATAGAATATTTTGTGAATTTTCTCAAGGAAACAAAGCGGGGGATTGCTTTTCACGAATCCGCAAGGGCTTTTGCTCCCGTAGAAGAATAGAGTAAGTGACCTCCTCCCCTTTTTCGCAAGGTCACACGGAGGGACTTTTTGCCTGCGGCTCGCTTCGCGTTCAGAGGTTACCGAATCAAAACAAATTTTCGAGAGAGGCTAACAGAGCATCAATCGGAACACCGTAGCTGTTAGCCGCCTGAGCAAGAGTTTCCACCTGGTTGATGCTGCAGCGGGTGCAGCCTGTGAGGCCGTAACTTTCGAGTACGAGTGCAACGTCTGCATGAGTTCGCAGTGCTTCTGCAATGGTCATGGTTTCCTGGAAATACATGGGGCAAACTTTCCAACGATTACATGTGGGCAACTATATCCCCCCAGAAACTGTCGGCTGCATAGTGGGCTCCGAGATCATAGGATTCGGCAACAGTCTGGGCAATATCGGCCAGCGTTTTGCGGACGCCAAGAGAAGCATTTTTTTGCGGTTGAATCATGCGTGAAAATACCAGGATGGGTACATGTTCTCTCGTGTGATTGTTTCCGGGAAAGGTGGGATCTCCCCCATGGTCTGCTGTTAAATACAGCACGTCTTCGTTTTCCATGGCGCGCTTAAGGCGCGGAAGCATGTCGTCAAATTCTGCGAGAGCATTGGCGTAACCGATGGGATCCCGCAGGTGCGAATAGTATTTATCGAAATCGTACAGATTGGCTACAATGACAGCCTGCCCCTCTCGGTTCACTTGGGAATCGCGGAGCAACTGCATAACGGTGGAAATAACTTCGTGGTTGTTGTCTGCCGGCATGGTGTCGGTTAGCCCCAGTCCGGAAAACATATCGCGAATTCTGCCCACGCCAATCACGGGTATCCCGCGTGCGATTAGCATGTCAAACAGCGTTGGCTGCACGGGAGGAAGATGAATTTCCTGTTGATCTTCCGATAAAAACTGAACATTGCCGGGTTCTCCCGCTATGGGGATGGCAGAAAGTTTGGCAATGTTAAATTTTTTGGCAAGAGGCGATAAATTTTTGAGTATTGTAAAAAGCTGTTCAAGGGGCATTACCTGGGGATGTGCTGCAATTTGGAAAATAGAGCTGCCAGAACAAACCAGAATGGGTTGTTTTGTAATTCTGTGTTCCACGAGATATTGAGACATAATATCTACAGTGGGATCGTGTTCTTCGCCAACTCGAAACACCAGAAATTTTGTCCCTGCGAGTTTCTCTGCTTCCGCCAGTAAAACATCGCTGGGTCCATTCTGGAAGGATGTGAATCCCTCTACAATCGATAGACCCGCCATTTCCCAGTGCCCGCTCAGGCTGTCGTTTCCACCGGAGCGAAGCCTTGCCTTTCCAAAAAAGCCGGTCGTCTCTGCAAAGCGGGGAAGCCCACGCGCGTATGTCAGGTTGCCCAGACCCATCTGCGAAAGATTGGGAAGCTCCAGCCCCTGCGGAAGAGACTCCGCAATGTGGGCAAGAGTGTTGGCTCCGCGACTGTTAAAATTGGCGGCATCGGGGAGTTCGCCCACGCCGAGTGAATCCATGACGAGCAGAATGCTCTTTCGGACTCCTATTTCCATCAGTATTTGCGATAAATTCCGCTCAGTTTTCCGACAATGGAAACGGGATCTTTTCCGGTGAGCGGAATATTGCTGTAGCGATCGTTTTCGGGCTGGAGAAAAAGCTGTTTTCCTTTAGCGCGGTACGTTTTTAGCGTTGCGCTCCCATCGATAAGCGCAGCCACGATATCTCCGTCACGCACTTCAATGGCGTAGTTGGTGACTTGGCGCAGTACGGCTATATCGCCATCGAAAATGCCTGCCTTTTCCATGGAGTCGCCTTTTACCTGGAGGGCAAACATGTTCCCGGTTGGTGGAACAAAGGATTTTGGCAGTGCTATTTTTTCGTCGATGTTCTCTTCTGCGAGAATGGGTACGCCGGCAGCGATTCGTCCGAGCAGCGGAATTGTCACGGTTTCTACTAAGTCTTCTTCGTCTTTTACGAGTTCAATGCCGCGCGCAAACCCCGGAGAAAGATTGATGTATCCTTTGCGAGCAATGGCGCGAACATGGTCGTGTGCGGCTTTGGCAGAAATGGAGTAATACGTTGCAATCTGGCGCACGGTCGGCGGGTATCCCACCGATTCAATATGGTCTCTGATAAAATCGAGAATCGTCTGCTGTTTTTCTGTGAGAGAATTTTTGCCCAGCTCAGAATTGACTCGCTTGGATTTTGCCTTGTGCTCGCCAAGGTCACCCTGACCGGGTTTAAAGGGATAGATTTTAACAGTACTCATAATGAGGACTCTTTCTCTTTATATACTGTCTTTGTAAAGTAAATAAATAGAAAGTTACACAATTGAGGTAACCAGACTGGCTAGAAGCAGTAAAAACAGGCCAGCGAATCCCGTGGCTACCATGCTCGTTGCGGTAATTTTCCAGGCTTGTTCGTCTGCCAGTGCAAAAGCATGTTTAAGGCCACCCGCTAAAATAAAGAGCATTCGAGCCATTAGAAGCACGTAGAGCAACAGGGCAATCAGGGGAAATATCCAGAGAAAAGTTCCCGTGAGCATGGGAAGCCCGCTCATTAACACCATGCGGTAGATCTGGTATTTGCCAGGCTGCACTCCTTTTTGTTGAAGCGTTCCCCGGAGAAACAGAGATATTACGTAAAACAAAGCGATAATACCTGAGATAAGAATGACAGGTGCGAGCATCGCTTTGGCAAGACTCAGCATCGAAAATCTGCCCATGATTTCCAATGCTGCAAAAAACAGGATGGGCAGGGGAAGAGCAAGCAAAACGGCATGGAGGGTTTCTCTGCGGACATCCGAAGGTGCCACATGGGTAAACTGGTTCCAGAATTCATCGCGCGAAGATAAAGAGGATCGCAGGAGATCGGCAAAATGCATGTTTCACTCTTTCGGTTTTCGACGGCGGGTAAAGGCTTTTTCCAGTTCTACGATGGTAAAGATTGCCAGTGCAGGAGTAATAACCAGTATCCAGTCTTCCAGAGACAAACTGGCAGAGCGAAACACGGGCTGTACGAGGGGAAGGTATGTTACCAGAATCTGAAATACAGTCATGAGTATTACGCCGCTCCAGAGCCAGCCATTGCTGAAAAATCCTCGAAAGAAGGCTGACCCTTTTAACGAACGCGAATTGAACAGATAGAACATTTCTCCAAAGACA
>DYPL01000009.1:0-6859 GCA_020719945.1 Turneriella parva | reverse complement strand
GGCTGACCCTTTTAACGAACGCGAATTGAACAGATAGAACATTTCTCCAAAGACAAATATATTCATAGCTATAGTATGTGCCTGCTCCTGGGAGCGACCGGTTTCGAGGGCGTACATATGGGCAGCTGTAGCACTTAAACTCAACAGAAAACCAACCATTACGATGCGAATTATAAGAATTGACGAAAGAATTGGTTCCTTGGAGGATCTCGGTTTCCGGTTCATGAGATTCTTTTCCCGTTTTTCAAAAGCGAGCATGAGGCCTAAAAGGACAGCCGTGCTCATATTGATCCATAATATCTGAACGGGCAGAATGGGCAGAGTAATGCCGATAAGAATCGCAATCATGACGACTAATCCTTCTCCAAAATTGGTGGGTAGCGTCCATGTAATAAATTTGATCAGATTTTCGTAAACGCTTCGGCCTTCTTCTACGGCTCCCCGTATCGATGCAAAATTATCGTCCGTGAGAACCATGTCGGCTGTTTCCTTTGCGGCGTCTGTTCCGGTAATTCCCATGGCGATACCGATATTGGCCTGCCTCAGCGAAGGGGCATCGTTCACGCCGTCGCCCGTCATGGCTACCACTTCTCCATTTTCCTGTAGAGATTTTACCAAGCGGAGTTTGTCTTCGGGAGCTACTCTGGCAAATACGGAAACCGAGGGAGCTGCCTTGCGGAGTTCTTCGTCGCTCATGGCTGCAATCTGCCTGCCGTTAAGGGAAGACTCTCCCGTAAACATTCCAAGCATTCCCGCGACGGCGCGCGCTGTGCCTTCGTGATCGCCCGTTATCATTTTAACCGTGATTCCAGCATTGCGGCATTCTGCAATGGCGGTTATGGCTTCGGGTCTGGGTGGATCGATCATGCCTTGCAGTCCAAGAAAAATGAGATCGCCCTGGATATCACTGTGGTCAATTTTCTGCGTTGTGCCCGAAGTATGGCGCATGGCAAAGGCGAGAACGCGCAATCCCTGGTGACTGAGCTCGTCCATTTTAGCAGAAATCATGTCGTAGTCTATTGGTGCCGTTTCTCCGTTCTCAGTCATGGTATGCTTACAACGGGGCAGAATGCTTTCAGCAGATCCCTTTACGAAAATAATTCTGTGTTTTTGTCCGTGCACAGAATGAAGAGTAGCCATGTACTGATGCTGGGATTCAAAGGGTATACAGTCTTCGCGCGGAAAATGATTCTCTTCGTAGTCTTCGGAGAGTTTTGCTTTTTCAGCAGAGACGAGAAGTGCTGCTTCGGTTGGATCTCCTTCTGCATGGATTTCATTTTTTTTCTGAATCAGGCGGGAGTCGTTGCAGAGCAGTCCTGCTAACAGCGTGTGTCTGGCTGCCTGGTTTTCTTTAGCACGGGTCTGCTTTCCATTGAGAAATAGAGAACCATCGGATGAGTATCCCGTTCCTGTTATTTTGTACAGAGTGCCGGCAGACCATAGCCTCGTGACCGTCATCTGATTTTTTGTTAGGGTGCCGGTTTTATCGGAGCAGATGATGGTAGTGCTGCCGAGAGTTTCCACTGCCGGAAGTTTACGCACAATCGCGTTTCTTTTTGCCATGGCAGAAACTCCAATGGCGAGAGTAATGGTGAGTGCGGCAGGCAACCCTTCTGGAATGGCCGCTACGGCTAGGGCAACGCTGGCAAGAAATAATTCCACGGGATCCTGCCCGCGCAAAAAGCCCACGACAAAAGTAATGGTGGCAAGGGATAAAATAATCCAGAGAAGCAGATTGCTGAACGATGCAATTGAGCGAGTGAGTGGAGTCTCTATCATGTCTGCTGTGGAAATGAGAGTATTGATTTTTCCAATTTCTGTTTTCTCTCCGGTGGCAGTTACAAGGCCCGTGCCGGAACCATAGGTGACCATGGAAGAAGAGTAGGCCATATTGTAGCGGTCTGCGAGAAGCGTATTTTCCGGAAGGGCTTCGCTGGATTTCTGCACCGGAACCGATTCTCCTGTGAGAGCCGATTCATCTATGCTCAGATCGCGCACTTTTGCGAGCCTTATATCTGCGGGGACTTTGTCTCCCGATTTCAGCAAAACGAGATCTCCCGGGACGAGCAGGGAGGCCGGGATTGTTTTTTTTTGTCGGTTGCGAAAAACAGTCGCATCGTGGGGAACCGCCTCAGACAGGGCTGCAATGGCCCTGCGTGCATTGGCCTCCTGTATATACCCTACGACGGCATTGACCAGAGTAACGCCAAAAATAACGGCAGAATCTATCCATTCGTGCAGAGCTGCTGTAACGGCGGCAGAGGCCAGCAATATGTAGATAAGGGGTTGATTAAATTGCGACAAAAACAAAAGGATTGGATTTATATCTCTATGGGTGGGCAGCTCATTGGGCCCAAATTCCTCCAGCCTGCGCGCGGCCTCATTTTCGGTTAATCCAGCGACAATATCTGTTGTCAGTATTTGAGCAGTTTTTTCCGGAGAGTGAGACCAGGGAGAACCAGGCGCAGCAATGTTCATACAGTTCGCTCGCGCATTTGCCGGCGCCGTAAAGTACATTTTCTCGGCCTTTATCGCGGGCAAGGGAACTCCTCTGCTTTGCGAACAGTTCGCCCGGTGGGCAGCAGACTTTTATGTAACCTCAGAAAAAGTCCCTTAGAATCTACTTACAGACGATGGTTGTAAAGCCATTCTCTGGTATGAGTGTGTTCCACTACTTTCACGGAGATTCTCACGATGCTCATTTTTTTGGAAGAACGCGCAATCGTGGCGGTTAGTTTTCCCGTCGCTGGATCGTAAGAAAAATTCTGGCGTTTGCTGAACACGTGCAGAGAAATCTGGTCCGGAGAGAGTCCCGCAGGGAGAACGGCAGACAGTGACTCCGAGGCAGGAATAAATGATCCGGGAGCCGGGTTAATATGTTGCACGGGCAGACTTCTTTTTTTGAGATTTGCGATAAAAGAAGAAAGCGAGTATGTTCCCGGAACGAGAAAGCGGTTGAGATGATACGGATCTGCTCCAGGAAGATTTTCTCCAGGAAAAATGGTGAATGCCGTGCGGTAACCGGATTCGCGCAACAGTGCTGGGCTTTTGTCCGTATACACGCCAAAGGGATAGGCAAGACTGTGCACGGATACGCCAGAATTCTGGGCTATTTTCTTTTGGGATAAAACAAACTGATTCCTTTCTTCTTTTTCGGTGAGTGTGTTTAGAAGAGGATGCCAGTAGGTGTGGGAGCCTGTTTCGTGGCCGCGCTTTTCCATGGCGGGAATATCGCTCCATTGCATGGCTCTCTTCTTTTTTGCCATTAAATAGGTGGGATAAATATAGTGAACGGCGCGAAATCCATACTGTTCCAGAGCCGGTGCTGCCAGTTCGGGAAAATCGCGAAGGCCGTCGTCAAAAGTAATCAGCACAAGTTTTTCGGGCGGATGCCCATTGGGCGTGTTTCCAGTTTTTATGAATTCTTCCATTTGCGCCAGGGAAATTGAGCGGTAGCCGTTCTCTTTAAGATAGCTCAGTTGTGCCTTAAAATCGGCCAAGCTGATGGCATAGTCCGCTTCTTCATTGTTGCTTTGAACAATCTGGTGATAGCACAAAACGGGAATACCACGTTGTTCGTACCACGCTTTGGGCGCGGGACGCGTTTCTGACAATTCGCCTTTTTTTTCCGAAGCGGCAGAGGCCATATAGACGCCAAAGGGAATGGCAGAGAGGAGGAGCAAAGCAAGGGTTAGAATCAGTTTTTGATTTTTCATAAGAAGTGTGTTGATTTTCGGCATTTACAAAAGAAGTTTAACAGGTATGTAAAAAAAGACGACGCCCATCTGAAAAAAGACGAGCGCCGTTTTGAGCTTTTTCGGATGTATGGCAAGCACGTGGCGGGATCCCAGTTGTGCCCCCAGAAAAGCGCCCAAGGAAGCCAGCAGGGCAAAGGAAAGTTCTCCCGTTCCGGTTAGCAGATAAACGGAGCCGGCAAACACAGACAGAACGAGAATGTAGACATTGCTGTTGCTTACGGCGGCAGCCGGATTCATTTTACAGACGTGCATAAAGTACGGTACGGCAATGAGTCCGCCGCCAACGCCCGCAAGCGGAGAGAACACTCCCAGAAAAGCGCCCAACGCAGCGGAGTACAAAACGTTTTTTATACGGAAACAGTTTTGTACCGGAGCTTCCTGTTCCGGCGGCGTAGACCGGCGCAACTGGAAAAGAGAATAGATGGAAAGGGAAATCATCGTGGCGGCATAGACGAGGATGACGAGCCAGTCTGCGCCGGTTTGCCCCAGCCATAATTTCAGTTTCCCAAAATCGGTCTCATGGAAAGAAGAAATCCATTGTGCCGAAAAAAATGTGGTTAAAAGAGAGAACCCTCCGAGAAGCATTCCCGTTTTCCATTGCAGATTTTTTTTTCTCTGGAAGGCGAGCACAGAAGATCCTGTCTGTACGGGCGTTTGCAGCATAGACGTAGCCACCGCATCGGCTGCCGGCATTCCCAGGATCGCGTGGTAAAACGGAGTGAAGAAAAATCCGCCGCCCACGCCAAAAATTGCGGACACGTACCCGATGGCCACTCCCGCGACGGGCAGCAGAAAGGGCAGAATTTCGTTCAAGGCATTTCTTCCAGTTTTATGTCGAGTTCGCGCAGAAACAGAATGCCGCTTTCAATATCGACCGGCGTTCCATTGAGTTCGAGCAGCACTTCGCCTATGCTTCCCTGGTGGATGTTGGCTTCTATCACATTTGGTTCCAGATTGTACTTTGTCACCATTTTGAAAATTATTGGCTCTCTCACTTTATCCGGGGGGATATACAGGCGTATTTTTTTCTGCATGAGCGACTTTTATTTGATTCTTTTCCGTGGTCAAGAAGAAATGATGGTTGCCCTTCGGGCGGATTGTTACCGCTAAGGGGGCAAATTTTTTCGCCAGACGAAAAGTCGCTCTGTTAATCGGAGCTCCTGCTAAATGCACCAGCATCGAGTAATAACTGCTCAATCTCCTTGTGTCGATTGGTGTGCGCAATGGAAAGAGCAGAATCCGAACTATGATTCACAAAATTTACATAGTAATAGTTGGAAGCACGGCGAAGAATGGAACCAACCACTTCTGAATTGCCAGAATATACGCCATACATTAAAGGAGTTACTCGGTACTCGCGAACAATGGAGGAAGAATTCGCACTCCAGCTGAGCAATAGCTCAACAATCTGTGCCTTCCCCTGGGAAGCAGCCTGCATCAGAGGCGTTTTTAATGCTTCGGACGAAAAACCATCGGTAACCTGTCTCGTCCCAACCGCCTGATCAACGCTGGCACCGCGATTGAGAAGATACCGCACCGTTTCATAGTTTCCGTTTTCTACGGCAATCGAAAGTGCGGTAGGACCACTCGTTCCATTGGCCTCGTATTGCTCATTGACGCGGGCTCCGGCTGCTATTAAAATCTTTATAATCTCCATATTGTCTGCTTGAACCGCAAGGCGAAGCGGTTTTCCAAAAAAGACATTCACGTTTGCGCGCCGGTTCAGCAACAGGCGAATCGATGGAATGTCGGACAGTTCCACCGCGAGAATCAAAGGAGTTTTTCGCTCTCCGTCAAATTCATTTTCAGAATTTACATCATCCCCCCGTGTTAGATGATAGTCTATCATTTCAAGGCTTTTAAACTCTACCGCCTCAAATATATTTGTCGTAGTTCCACCCGGTAGATACTTAAGCATTGGCTGGTTTTCCTGGGAAAATGCAATGGTATAAGCGGAGGTTCCCTGGCGATTTTTGTATGTTGGATTTACACCAAGCGAAAGAGCATATTGCAGCAGCTCCACATTCTGGGCTTCTGTCCCTATTATCAGCAGAGAATAGCCCCGTTTGTCTTTTGTTTCTGCTGTGATAGCACCTTTTGCAATGAAGGGCTCAATAAACCGTCTATCTGCCGTGAGCAGAGCTAACGCAACAGGAGTTTCTCCTTTTCTGTTTTTGACGACGGGAGAAGCATTGTGCTCCAGAGCCAGTTGTGTAACGCAGAGGTCTTTGTTTCGCAGCGCACGCATCAGAATAGTATCTCTTGCGGAATCCGGATAGTCGATATTTGCGCCGTTTTTCATGAACGCACCGACAGTTTCTTTGCTGCATTTTTCAGCGGCCATGTAAAGGGGTACCTCGCCGTTTTTTCCCTTGTACATGTCGGCGCCGCCTTTTAGAAGAATTTCAGTGATAAAGCTACTGTCTCGATCTTCGAGTTTATTGAGGGCATTCACAAGAGGATAGTTTTCATTCTCGGCAGCAGCGACAGGATTGGCTCCGTTCAACACGAGCTGGTACGCAATGTGCGCATGCAGGCGGGCAAGGGCAATATTGAGCAGAGTTCTGTTTTTATGGACAAGATTGGGATCTGCACCACCCTTGAGCAGCAATTTAACAAAGTCAGGATTGTTGGCTGCGATAGCCATATACAAAGGTCGGCCTTCTTTCGGATGCTCCAGGTTAAGATTCGCCCCCGAAGCGATGAGAGTTACCAGAAAACCCTGGTACGTGCCATTATCGGCACTGCTTGCTACTACCATCACCGGTGTCATTCCATCGTTTGCAGGCAGGTTTACATCTGCACCAGCCTCGATGAGTGCCTTAAAGGCTGGCTCGTTCTGGTCCATAATGGCTTGGATCAGCGGGGTATTGCCAACCTCGTTGAGGGCATTGGGATCGGCTCCCTGTTTTACCAGGGTAATGATGGAATCTGCTTTCCCTTTACTGATTTCCTCCTGCAGTCTTTTGTCTTTGGGGACAGAAGTACAGGCATTCAGCCCTAAAATAAATGCAGCGAAAAATAAAGAATAGATTGTTCTGTATGGATAAGTCATTCCTGTTTTTGGAAGACTGTTATAGTCTCCTGTCAAGAAGATTTTT
>DYPL01000042.1:12611-17466 GCA_020719945.1 Turneriella parva | reverse complement strand
AAGCTTAACCTAAAAAGTTTATTTTTAGAGGGGCCGTTCAGGACGCCAGGGGCAAAGCCCCTGGCTGTTCTAAAAGAATCAATATACTTTCATCTTTCTTTTTGCGCCCATCCAGGTTTTAAAGCGCCTTTCTACGAGTTTGGAAGAAATATAAACTTCGTCAATGAAATTGTACTTTTCGTACATTTCTTTTGAGAAGATTCTTTCTTCGCCTTCTTTCTCGCGGAAGCGCTTGTAAACTTCCATAACATGGTCGATAATCTGCTCTTGAGAGAGTCCACGGCTTCGCCCGATTGGAATATCGAGTTCGCGCAGAATGTTGCTCCAAGAACCGAAACGCTTCAGGATTACGGCCAGTGAAAACTTTGAACCGGCTTTTTCGTTCGTAGTCATGAAGTCGATCATGCGGAAAGTTTTTTCCTGATTTTTATAGCGAATCTCAAAGTTTGGCTTTTTGTCCTGTGCTAGGTAAAGCTTGTAAACTTTTTTGACATAGTTGGCTACCTCTTCTTTGGAGTACTCTCTGTACTGGCGGAAACCAAGTGGGATTCCGGCTTTTTCCAGAGAAGCATTCCAGCCTCCCAGTTTCTTCACGAATACGTCTATGTACATAGATGAGCTCGTGTTAATTCTGTTATAGTGGCGTATGGTGAAGCGGTTTGGATCTCCACCTTCTGCGAGATACTGCTTGTAAATTGCTTTCAGGTGCGCAACGGCTTCTTTAGGGTCAAATGTTTTTCTCGGTGGCATTACGTCCTCCATTCCTTATTGTATGCAAGCCAAATAGAATTGGCCTGCATTACTTTGATCAATTTAACAAGACTTGAAAAAAGCGGCAAAAAAAACTTGTTTTGCACACCGCTCTTTGCAGTCTTGTTCGGCATGGATACCAACCAAACAATAAAAAAGAAAATACTCCCTTTTTCTTTGGCATTGGCGTTTACCCATACTTTGGGCACACTAACGTTCCTTTTCGTTCTGTCATTCATTTTCCTGTTTGTATTCGGTATCATGTCATTTGCTGTTATTCATAATCCTGATTTGTCATTCGGTGGAGAACTTTTTTTTCTGTTTGTTTTTGCTTTCGTCCTCTTATATTTTTTGAATGCTGGAAAAATCAGGAAAATGTCAGATAGTGTGTACAATGTGGCCGGAAAGAAGACATGGAATGGCTTTCCTTCTGCAATTATTGTACGCGATATACAAAAAAACAGGGTTTCTGGAGATCCTGAATACCAGAAAGAATGGATTCAGCGGATTCAGAATTCCTGGCAGCCAGGTCGAACCGTATATTTTTTGCGGGAGAGTGTCGCCCGGTTTCGCTTATTGTTTCTGATTTCTGGATTAGCATTTTTGTCGTTGATTCTATTCATAATAGAATATCCCATATTTTCTTTCATGGAGAAAAGGCCGGCACCACCGCTCTGTCATTACACTGTGCAGTTGTCTGCCAGCAATGCTCTTCACTGGGACGCCGTTTGCAGCCACGGTGAAAGGCCCGTCTACTGGCAGATTCAGAATTCGTCTGGAATGATTGCGCGCAGGCCGGAAGCAGTTTTAGCGGTAGATTCCATTGCAGCCCGCCCCATTTTTAGGATGGGTTGGTACCGGGTGGCTCTTCCTTGGAAAAAGGTTACAGCTGATGCGGAAAATGTACCTGCCATAAAACTGAAGATATTTCAGAATGGCCAGTGGATAGAGGAATCGGGAGATAATAGTATTCTTTCCATTGGCGCTCACTATCGATTTGAATTTACATCCAGCGCTGGAGTGACCATAAGAGAACTGTATTCTGGCAAAAGGATTTCTGGGCAAAATGGTCTCGCTAAACAGGAATTTGTTTTTCGCGGTCCAGAAGAAAAACGAAAATTTGAATATATATTGGAAGTAGATAGTTTAAGCCGAACATATTATTCGCCGGAATACAGCTTTTTTTCAACCCTGCCTCCCCAAATAGTCGCTGAATGGCTTACAGAAAATGAAATTGTTATGCCGGAGCATGGAATAGTTCATTTGCCGTACCGAGTGTATTCAGAGGGAACCATAAAAAGACTGCGGGTATTGGTCGAAGGAAAACAATACGCTCTTCCTTTTCCGCAGGGTGGCAGGCAAATGGAAGGTGTCTATTCCTATTTCTTTTCCGGAAAAAAATCGGTTACTCTATTTCTACTGGCAGAATCTGAAAATTCCTCTGTTCGCAGCGAGGCGGTTACTCTGCGACTTGGTGACAAAACTTCCAGCAACTCCGAATGGATACAGCAGGCTGCACAAAAATCTGCGGATATAATTCAAGCGGCAGAAATCCTGGAAGACAGTCTTGCCTCTGCTGTTCGCTCTGGCAATAGTGAGGCTCTCTCTGCTGCAGCACAGTCCCAAAAAGATCTTCTTCAGAGTTTGCGCTCGCTCAGCAAAGAGACAGGGTATGCCGCCAACAAAGAAAAGAATCTCACGGATGCCATGCTCAGTGAAGCGGCGGCTCGCATGGAGTCCATTCTGGAGCAGGAAATTGAAAGCAGAGAGAAAGAAATCTCTGATCTATTCAAGCAGATGCCGGGTTCTTTCCGCGAGAGAAATGAAAAGGCCATGCAGATTAGTCGGAGCGAATATCTGGAAATGTTGAAAGATTCTCTGGAACTGCTCCAAATGGCAAACCGGCTGGCCCGAATGCAGGAGATCTCGCAGGAGTTACAAAAACTGCGCAACCAGATTGCCTCAAATTCTCTTACAGAAAAAGAGATAAAAAAATTCACGGAGTTGCAGAAGAATGCGGAAGCGAATCAAACTCCGTTAGCGCATCAGGCTTCCAATAAATTTATGGAAGCCGCAGAGCAGAAAGCCGGGAAAAAGCGGGATGCCATGGCTGTGGATTCCTTGGACGCGGTCATGGCAGAACTGAATTCAGAAATGCAGGGGATGGCCCAGCGCATGCAGTCCGAAAATACGGAAGCCCTGAAAAAAATGTCCTATTATGTGCACGAGCATGCACGGGTATTCAGAACACTGCGCGACGAAAAATCCAGCCAGACAGAGTTTCTGGAAGCCACTAAAAAACTAGCAGCTATTTATTCGGCTGCCGTGCAGGAGCAGCTTACCTCTCCGTTTACGCCGCCTCAGATTCGCTCGGAAACTGCAGAGGTACACAGACTCTTTGAACAGTTAAACAATTCAGCTGGAACGCCGTACAGAGCTGCTGCGGTATCAGATCAATTGCTGTGGAAACTGAATACCCTGTCGGTGCATCTGCTTGATGAATCGGGCAATGGTTCTTCTTCCATGGTTTTGCCTGGCGGTAGCGGCAGCGAACAAATTTCAAAAGGTGAGCAAAAGCAAAACGGTCAGGGAGAGGCAGCTGAAATGATAGAGGATGCCAAAAAACCGCCAAAGGGAAACGATGGCAACAGCGACGGTGCTCTCGATAAATTTCTTCGCAGTCAGCAGGGATCAGAGCGGGACGAAAACAAGCGAAGAAAGGAAATGCAGGCAAGAGAATTTTTTCCGTTGTCCAGAAAAACAGAACGAACAGAATTTGTTCCCCGCCCGGAATACGATGTATCCGAACTTACGGCTCCTGAAAAATTATTTTACGAAAAGTTTTTCTATCACTACTTCCGGAACCAAAGCAGCAAGAAAGAAAGATAAATATAAATAAATTCCAAAGGGAATTTTTTTGCCGTGAAAGCCAGAGAGCCTGGCAACCATTCCCAGAACGGCAGCCAGCGTAGGCATGATAAGCGACTGCCAAAAAGTCAGGCCAATTCCGAGAAACAGAACCAGTCTAACATCTGCCATTCCCATTTTACCTTGGCTGAAAAAATGCAGCAGATAAAATATGGCAAACCATAAAAGGGCAGGGGCAAGTCTAAAGGGCAAGTCTGCTGCAGAGAAAGTAACCCCAAGCAGAGCAAGGCTCAGCATGAATGTCCAGAGGAGGGCAGCATCTGGTATTAAAAAGTAGCGCGAGTCTGTGCGGAAGATAACGGCAGCTACGGGAAACGCAGAGAGCAGGATTGCCAGCGTGAAGAGGTTTCCGTGAAGATAAAAATGGAGGGCAGCATACGCGGCGCCTGCGGCTTCTAAGGCAGGGTAACGTGCGGAAATTGTATTTTGGCAGTGCGCGCATTTTCCCTGCTGCCACAAATATCCGGCAATCGGGATTAGCCCGGCAGGCGGAATTTCTTTCTGGCAATGGTCGCAGCGCGAGCGTGTAAAGAGAATCTTTCTCCACGGATTTTTTTCTGTTTTTCTCTGGATAGAGTAAAACGCGCGGAGAATTCTTTCGGAAAGGGAGTCCGCAAAGGAAACGGCAATCGCTCCCGCTATTGCGGCAGATAAAAGTATTGTCATTGCCTTGCCATCAGATACTTCTGGAGATATTCCGTAATATCTTCAATATTCTGGTCAATCATTTTCCGGAATTCTTCTGGAATCTGCTGCTCCCGGATTACGCGGTAATAGTTGAGCGCGCGCGTGATCTGCTTGCGCCGAATATACTGGTGTGCTTTTATGAGCATTGGTTTGTATTTATAATAGGCAAATTCAAAAATGTTGTGATCTCGAGCGAGTACAAATTCGTGCGGAATGCGCGTAAAATCGTATGTCAGGGTAAGAAAAGGAGTGTCTTCTTCGTCTGGCGGTTTGAGTTCTAAAACGCCTCGAATTTCCTGAATTTCTTTTGGCTTTTCTTCCTCTGATTCGGGAGAATCATCTGTAAGATTGGAATCTGTAAGGGCCGGCATTTCTGGAGGCGACATAAATCCCTGTTCCGGCGTATGTTGCATGGGCGCGACAGCAGCTGCGGATTCTTCACCCAGTGTTGCGGGTTCTCCCGGTTGTATAGGTTCACCAGCGGCAGCGG
>DYPL01000042.1:0-12511 GCA_020719945.1 Turneriella parva | reverse complement strand
CCAGCAAATCCGCCAGCAATGGAAGAAAGCGGGCCAACTGTTGAAATTCCAGCGGGCCCATCGGGAGAAGTGGTTCCAGACCCACCCGAGCCGCTACCCGTTGCGTTGATGACTGCGTTGGCTGCATCTATCTGCAAATTACCGGCTTCAAAAATCGCTTTTTGAATATCAATAAATCCTTGGGCTATCTGCTGGCGAATAGAATCATCTCCATCGTTGCCTCCCGCGCGAGACGAAGGATTCGTAATAAAGCGGGGTTGTTTGGAAATATGCTCGTGCATTTCCTGCAGATAGTTGCTGATGTCCGATAAATTTTCCTGGATTTTGGAGCGGGCTCCCTGGTCAGGAATTTTTTCGTGCACGCGGCTGTACGTACTCGCAGCGAGTTCAAAGTCACCCTCAGCCAAAAAAGATTCCGCGTTTCGTAGACTGCGTCCGTAGTGGCCATAGGGGCCGTCTGGGGGAGCAATGTCGTAAGAACGATGGCTTAACTTAAGAGGAGGCAGAGGCATTTTTTCGAGCTCTTCCGGTGTGAGCGCCTGGTATTCCTGAAAGCGTTGCGGCAGAGTCCGAATTTGGATATTGTGATATTCTGGAGAAAAAGGCTTTTCGCCGGTGAGTTTTCCCGGAGGCTCTGCGGAAAGATCGGGAATGATAACCTCTTCAAAAACCGAGCTCTTCTCCGAAGGCACAATAGCTTCAGGAAAAGAGTTTTCAAATACTTCTTCTGGGAGGGGTAGGGCGGCTAAGTCGAGCTCTGGTTCCTGTTCAACCGCTGGTTCTGCGGTCTCGTTTTTTTTTCCAAACAACAGTTCACGGGCTCTTTCGAGCAGGCCCTTATGTTTCCTCGGTTCTGTTTTGGAGGTACTCCTGGGTGGCTTTCCCAACAGTTCGAGAGCGCGCGAGAAAAGGGATTTTTTTTTGGGCTGTTCTAAAGACTCCCGTGATCTTTCGAGCAGGGATTTAGCTGGTTTTTGAGTCGGCTGATTTTTTTCTGATTCCCTGCTTTTAAAAAGGAGACCCATGCCTCAGTATCGGCTCGTTAACTTTGCAATCTTTACGGAAAGAACCAAAAGTCCGCGAGAGCTTTTTCAGTCTGATCGCAGGTTAAGATCGATGAGTCGGCCCTTTTTGAATTCCTCTGTGGTCATTCCTGCAATGGACTTAAAATGGCTCTGGTAATAATCGTATTTTTCGCGGGAAACCGAAGAGGCCGTCTCTACCAGATAATACACCACGGTTGGATTCTTGCGGTCGATTGCAAATGCCTCTTCGTACAATCTAAACGCGGATTTGGGATCTTTGAGTCCTTTCTGGAAGATTTGTCCTTCTATGAGGAGCATGCGGGAATTTTGTCCGGAATATTTTCTGGCCGTGCGAATCTGCTCCAGGGCTTTTTTATAATCTTTTTTATAGAAATAGACTTTGGAAAGCTCTTCTGCAGAAAGAGCAAAACGCGGATTTTTAGTTAGAGCATTCAAAAAATACTCTTCTGCTTTGTTCAGATGACCCAGCGCTTCGGGGGAGGCGTTCTTGCCCGTGAGCTTTTGTTCAAAACGCTTCAGCTCAACAAGGCCCAGGTTATGAATGGCGTTTTCGTACTGCGGATCTGCCTCGGCAGATTTTTGGTACCACATGGCGGCGCGGTCGAGATCGTCATTGCCAAGCAACCAAGTATTGCCAAGCTCTTTGCAGGCTCTGGCTTTTTCGCGCGATGTAATGGATTCGGCAGAAATTACTTTTTCGAGAACTTTTCTGGCTTCGTCATATTTTTCCTGCTGGCGCAGCGTCTCGGCTCTCTGGATATCTTGAGATATATTCATCGGAGAGCACGCGGCCATCGCTAACAGCGCAATGGGAAGAAGATTTTTCTTAATCATGGGTTAGTATGAATTTTCGCGGGGGGCTGGTCAATGAAAATTCCATACAGAAAATTATCTGGACGGACGGGATTATGTCTCCATATACGGACATGCATGAACTACTGCGCATTATTCTAACAGACCACGATAAAAAAGGCAGTACGCCGCTTCTTGAGTTGATTCTTTCGTCGCTGGAAGGGCACGGCGTTCGCGGGGCAACCGTGCTGCATGGCATAGCCGGCTTTGGAAAAAGCGGGCGGCGGCATTCTTCGCATATCCTCGCCATCAGTGATACCCTGCCCGTCGTCATTGAAGTAATAGAAGAAACGCGCTTGATAGAATCCGTATTGGCTGCGGTGAGTGAACTTCTCGCCTCTTCTGGCGGGGGCGTAATTACCCGCGAAAAAGTAACGGCTCATTTTATAGACGGTACAAAATGAATGGAGCGGTGTATCTGGCCGTGGCTCTTGGCGGTGCGATTGGCAGCGTAACCCGTTTTTCGTTGTCTCGCGGTTTGGCGGCTGTTTGGCCTGGCTTTCCTGTCGGTACTCTTGCCGTCAATCTGCTCGGTTCTTTTTTGATTGGAATCCTGGCTGTTTGGGCTTTTGATAAAAATATTATTGTCTCGCCGTGGCGTGAATTTTTTATCAGTGGTTTTTTAGGTGGCTTAACCACATTTTCGACTTTTGCCTATGAGAATGCAGTCCTGCTGCAATCGGGGCGCTACCGCGATTTATTTTTGTATCTGGCCGGGAATCTGCTGCTTGGCTTTTTGCTCGTTGTAGCAGGGCGCGCCTTAGGGAGAATATGATGGATGCCTTTGAAGTTGCCCGCATGCCTTTTGTCAAAGACCTGCACATTGGTTTTCTGGAAGAGGCGTATTTTCTCTTGCGAAAAATTGTTCTCAATAAAGGAAAAAAGAAACCATTCATCCGGGTAATTTTATCTGACCGCACTGGTTATCTCCCCGGCGTTTATTTTGGCACGGAGAAGGAACTTTCTATTCTTCAGACCTCCCTGAAAATGGGGGATATTGTTAAGATTGCCGGCACGGTGGAAGATTTCCAAGGGGTTCGCCAGATTAAAATTCTAAAAATAGAAAAGTCCCAAAAAGAAATAGACGAAGTGACCCGGTTTGCCCGCCGCACCCATTTTAACCGCCGAGAACTGTTGCGGGAGGTTCGTGAACGCACAGAAAAAATTTCCGATAAAAAAATTAAACTGGTCTGCGAGCATTTTCTGGAAGACAGAAAATTTGTACGGCTTTTTGTAGAGGCACCCGCGTCGCGCTTTTCCCATTACGCTTATATTGGGGGTCTCCTGGAGCATACTCTTCGCGTTATGCAGCTCGTTGACTCTTTTGCTCGTATTTATCCGCATGCTAACCGCGATTTGTTACTCGCTGGTGCTTTTCTCCACAATGTCGGAAAAGTAGACGAATATAAAACTCTTTTGTACGATATTGATTATTCATCTCAGGGAAGGCTCAAGGGTCATGCTCTGTTAGGCTACGACCGCGTTCGCCCTGTTATTCTTTCTGTTGGTCTTGACGAAGTAATGGCTCTGAAGCTGGAGCATATTCTTGTATCTCACCAGGGTCGTAAGGAATGGGGTGCCATCGAGGAGCCCCGCTTTCTCGAAGCGTTTCTGGTTCACAAGGCCGATGCAATCGATGCCGGTCAGTATTTATTTTCGGAGCCGCGACGTTCTGCCTCGGACTCGCCATGGTCTGCCTGGAATCCGTATTTAAAAACAGAGATTTATTTGGACTGAAAAAGTAATACACTATACGAAGCCCCTGCCATGAGAACTATTTGCCAATGGTATGCAAAACGATTCATAAAACGGTAGTTTCTTTGGCTGAAATTTCTTTATGCGGAAAACCCTGCCCGGGTAGGGCTCTACTTACTTAACAACTCTGCATTATCCCCGCGAAGCGTTGCAGAGGATGCCGATACAATTGTCGCAAGCGCAAAGCGTCCGATATAGTCCGATGGATTTCCCTGCCAGTCTGGGAAGGGAAATACGATCTGCTTCCCGTTAGAGAGGCGTCCTGATAGCTCACGGTCGTTGCGTCTGGAAATATTTTCAATGAGAATTTCGACGCGTCTACCAATCCATTTCGTATTTTTTCGCAGCGATCTTTCATTTTGTTCGGCAATCAATTGTTCCAGCCTCTGCTGTTTTTCCTCAGCCGGAACGTCGTCCGGATACCGGCGCGCCGCAATGGTGCCTTTGCGCTGAGAATAGGCGAACATGAACGCCGAGTCAAAATCTGCCTCCCGCATAACTTTCAATGTGTCTTGAAACTGTTCTTGCGTTTCTCCCGGAAAGCCTACGATTACGTCTGTGCTGAAGGCAATCCCAGGAATGCGATCGCGCATTTTCTGAATGAGAGATAGAAAGGATTCCGCCGTATAATTTCGTTTCATTCGCCGCAACACTTCATCATTGCCGGCCTGCAATGGAATATGCGCCTGTGGTGCAAAGCGCGGTTCTGCTGCCATGAGATCTATGAGCTCCTCTGGATAATCTTTTGGATGGGGGGATGTGAAATGAATGCGCGGAATCGATGATTCCCGCAACAATGTTTTAATTAAATCGGCAAACGTATCAGAACCGGCAATATACGAATTTACATTCTGGCCGAGAAGGACTACAGCTTTATAGCCTGCCTGTTCGAGTGCGCGCACTTCTGCCGTAATTTCGGAAATAGGTCTGGAACGTTCGCGGCCACGCGTATACGGAACTACGCAAAATGTGCAAAAATTGTCGCAGCCTCTCTGGATGGTGACAAAGCCTGTTACGCGCGAAGGCGAAGAACGCAAATGAACAGATGGTGGTGGCTCTGCCCCGGAATAATTGACCAGAGGCGATAAGGAAAGATGCAAAACCTTTTCTTCTTTTTCAAAGACATGTTGAATTGCCTCTGGAAGCTGCAAATAAGAGTCCGGGCCAGAAAGAAAATCTACAGAGGGAGCAGACTGCAGCAACTCTTCTCCGAGATTTTGTGCCATGCAGCCAAGAACGCCTATGCGGCGGTGTCCCTTGTGGTAGCCATATTGTTCGAGCTTGTTAAATACTTTCTGGTGGGCGTTTTCCCGCACGGCGCATGTGTTGAGCAGAATGACATCTGCCTGGGATTCTGAGCGCGTGATAGAGTGGCCGGCTTTTTCGAGAATGGATTCTGCCATCAGGGAATCGTATTCATTCATTTGGCAGCCGTATGTCTCTATATATACACGTTTGAACTTTCCCTCGGAGTGGCTCATGACAATTGTAGAATATTTATGAAACACTGCGTCAACAATCTTTACAAGACATCTACTCAAGGGATACAGGAGCAGTGCACAGGGAAAAAGCAAGACGGCTATTGAATGAGCATTCTAAAAACAGAATACCTTTCTTTTTTGTATCGGACTTTGCAGGGGAGAAATTTCTCATCCAGACAAACAGTGAGGAACAAAAGATTCAATTTGCATTTCCCGAACGGCCTCTCTTTAACCTGTCTGGCACAAACGAAGTTGTTCAATTTGCCCCGCTCGATCGGGAAAATTATTTTGCCCGCGTTCATCAGGTGCAGACTGCTGCGCGCGAGGGACATACGTATCTACTGAATTTGTGCGAACGCATACCAGTATTAAAAAGCCCTCATCCCGATATTCTTTTTTCTGCTGCACTCGCTCCTTACAAAGTATACTATCGTGGTCATTTTTTATTTTTTTCTCCGGAGCCTTTTGTGAAAATCGTTCATGGCAAAATTTGTACATTTCCCATGAAGGGTACACTCAAAATTGTGGACCCATTTGAATGCGGGCTTCTACTTTCTGACCCTAAAGAAATGGCAGAGCATGCGACAATTGTAGATCTTCTCCGCAACGATTTATCGCAGGTGGCGCATTCGGTTCGCGTCGAGAAATATCGGTATACTGAAATAATTAAAAGAGGGGATAGCAGCCTTTGCGCTACGAGTTCGCGCATTTGCGGTTTGCTTAAAGATACTGTGTATGGTCATTTAGGTGACATTCTTGTCTCAATGCTGCCTGCTGGTTCAGTCACAGGAGCGCCCAAAAAAAGAACTGTGGAATTAATTCAATCCATTGAACAAACTTCGCGAGGTTTTTATACCGGCGTGTCTGGATATTTTGATGGAGAAAAATTTGATAGTGCGGTCAACATACGATTTATTGAAATAGACGGGGACCGTTTGTATTTTCGTGCCGGTGGTGGGATTACCATATACAGTGATCCCGAAAAGGAGTACAATGAAATTGTCGCAAAAACAACCATTCCCTTTGCTTGAAACACTGGAGTGTAGAAACGGAATTTTACAACGCGTGGAATTGCACCGGCACCGCATGCAGGCTTCTTTGTCCGCGCTTGGTTTTTCCCATGTGCCTCAAGTTCCAGACTGTACTTGTCCGGGCGAGCGCGTTCGTTTTTCTTTTACCTATGGCGAGGCTGTTGGAGAAATTCGTTGTATGCCTTATACACCGCGAACCATTCAAAGACTAATTCAGACAGATGTATACGACTTAGATTATTCCTTAAAGTATTCCGATAGATCATTCTTTGACCATCTGATAAAATCTTTTCCTTTGCATCATGAACCTTTATTTGTTCGCGATGGTTTTATTACCGATACATCTTTTTCCAACATTGCCTTTCGCAAAGATGGCAGATGGTTTACACCGGATACTCCACTTCTTGCCGGAACGCGCCGTGCGTTTTTACTGGAGCAGGGCTTCATGGAGGCGATACCTGTTCGTGTTGACTCAATCAGAGAATTTTCAGAGATAACATTAATTAACGCAATGCTTGCACCGGGTGAGGTTGTTTTTTCTGTAGAGAATATAGTTGGATAGTGAAGCGCTACCCGCGCAGGGCACAGTAGCCACTTTGGCAGAAAAGTAACTTCATCATCTGGCAAAAGAAATCCGCCCGAAGGGCACCCTTATTTCTTTTTGAGAAAAGCGGCCATGCTTTTCGCGAGAGAAGCGGCATCGAGGCCGTATTGTTTTTCGAGGTCGCTCTGGGAACCATGATCAATAATTTTGTCGGGATAAGCGAAGGCGTGCAGGCGAGTGGTTATGTTGTGCGTGGCCAGCATGGCAGCGAGGATAGCGCCTAGGCCGCCCTGTATGCTGTGATTTTCAAGGGAAAAAATGTATTTTTTGTTCTGAATACTTTTGAGGATTCCTTTCTGGTCCAGCGGCTTCAGGGAGAGTAGGGAGACTACTTCGAGGAAGATTCCGTTTCTCACAAGCAGTTCTGCTGCGCGCAGTGCAGTTTGAACGGTAAAGCCTTCGCAGAACAGGACGGCGTCGCTGCCCCGTTTTCGGACAGCTGCTTTCCAGGGACTTATGGTTTTGGCTTTTGCGCTTTGCAGGAAAGACGCATCGGCAGAGCCTCTTGGGAAGCGGACGGCTACCGGGTGTTCCGTGTAGCTGGCCATAAAGTGGAGCATGGCAACGAGTTCCTCCGCGTTTGATGGCGAGAGAATGCGCATATTTGGAATGCTGTTTAAAAAGGCAATGTCGTACAGGCCGTGGTGGGTGGCTCCGTCTGCGCCTACCGGCCCCGCTCTGTCTATGACGATTCTGACGGGAAAATTCATAAGGGCTATGTCGTGGATGAGCTGGTCGTAGCTGCGCTGTAAAAACGTGGAGTACACGCAAAGATAGGGGGATAATCCTTTTTTGGCGAACGCGCCGGCGAGCGCTGTGGCATGGCCCTCTGCGATGCCGGTGTCAAAGAATCTGTTTTTATATTTGTCGGCAAAGGCCGTGAGTCCGGATCCGTCTGTCATGGCCGGAGTAATTGCAACGACATCTGGATTTGTCTCTGCAATGACGGCGAGGGTTTCTCCGACAAAGCGGGAGAGTGGCCAGTGTATTTGTGCGGGTTCGTCTTCGCGGCCTGGCACAAAGGGGGCTACCCCGTGGTATTTGGTTGGATTGGATTCTGCGAATGAGTATCCTTTGCCTTTTTTGGTGACAACGTGGAGCAGTGTAGGCGAGCGCAATGTATCGCGCACTTTTTGGAGCAGTTTAACAAGTTTAACGACATCGTGCCCGTCGAGTGGACCAATGTAGCGGAAGCCGAGTTCTTCAAAGAACTGGTGCTCGGTGAGAATGCTTTTAAGACTGGACGAAAAGCGACGGATTTGCCTAAAAATGGGTGGGCCGATGAGTGGAATATAGTAGAGGACCTTCATACTCCACCATCTATAGCTTGCATAGAAACGGTTAGAGATAAGGTTGTTGAGGGTAAAGCTGAGGGCTCCCACATTCCGCGAAATGCTCATTTCGTTGTCGTTTAGAATAACAATGAATGGCGTTTTGAGAAACCCTGCATGGTTCATGGCTTCTAACGACATGCCATTTACAATGGAAGCGTCTCCTGTTATGGCAAGGACAAATCTTTTCTTGTCTGGATATTTAATCTGGTTTGCAATGGCCTCTCCGAGAGCCTGGCTGATAGAGGTTCCAGCATGTCCAACATTATAGGCATCGTGTATGGATTCGCTTATTTTGGGGAAGCCGCTGATTCCGTTTGTCTGCCGGATTGTTTTAAGCTGCTCTAACCGCCCGGTTAATATTTTGTGCGTGTATGTCTGGTGGCCAACATCCCAGCAGAAGGTATCTTCGGGAGTATCAAAGACATAGTGCAGGGCCAGCGTGAGTTCCACGACTCCGAGATTGGACGACAGGTGGCCGCCAATGCGGCTTACCGTTCCAATAAGATATTCGCGTATTTCTGCTGCGAGGGCCGGCAGCTGCTCTATAGGGATTTTCTTGAGATCGGCTGGAGATTTAATTTTTTCCAGTAACATCAGTATCTGATGGCCAGTTCATAAATCAGCACTGGAATGTCATCTATTATTGGATAGAAAATTTTGTCTACGGATTCAATGTACCCGGCGGAGAAAGGCTGGTTAACTGGTTCCCCCGCTATATTGTTCAGTCTGGATTGTTCGATTTCTTTATTCAAGATTTTGAGAAGTTCTTCCGGGGCATCCTCAAGCGGCCTTTTGTTTTTGGGGCAAACGAGAATTTCCGTGGGGATTTTATCCATGACCTATGTTTGGATTTTTTTTCACGCCGTCAAGGCCTTAGCCATGCTCAATCTGAAACGCAAGGCGCTGCATGTCCCCAATCATGGTGGCATGATTGCGAGAGGACTGCAAAAAGCGGGCTATGTACTCGCGGTCGCTGCCACGGTTTGCGGCTATGCCAGCGCAGGTATCGTATTCGCGCGCAAACAGCAAACCCATAAAAACACCACCCGGTTTTTTTATGGCAAGATCCGGATTGGCATAGAGAAAGCTGGTAGAGGCAAGGGAAAGCGCTTCGGCGGGATACCCGCTGAGAGTCTTAGACAGAGAGTTCTCTACTTCGCGCGTAAAAATAGTTTTGAGGGATTCACTCGTTAGTTCAGTGATACTTACTTTGTCGTCCGAAACGCTGTCGTATTGTTGCGGCAGATAGTAGAAAGGAAGAAGCAGAGCCGTAGCTTTTATGAATTCCTTGAGATTGGATGCATCAAATCCGTGGCGCCAGATTCGGAATAATGTATTGTACATGGGATCTTTGGCAGCAGCAGAAGCCAGAATATATTTGTCTATTACTCCAAATCGGAAAAGTTCGAGAATCGCTTGGAGAGCACGCTGCAGAGCGGGATGTGAAACAGAATCGCGGTACAGAGACATAATCTCTTGGGTCGTTTTGGAACGGTCTACTTTAATATTGAATTCGACGAAAGGTGAGAAATCTACCCTTGCTATTGCATTTTTTTCGAACTGTTCTAACAGCAGTCTGGAAGAGTGCGCCTCTATGGCGGCCTTTAGAATTTCGAGAGCCTCGCGCCCTGACAGATGGGAATACAGTTCCATGCTCATCATGGCATGCCTCATTCGCTCCGGATGCTTTATTAGAAAATTGATGAGATAGGCCTGCTTCTGAAAAATATTGAGGTTTTCAAGGTTGGGGTTGGCAAAGAGTCTGTTGATAAATTCAACGAGCATTGCGTTATCTGTCTGTTTTCATGAAAGCGTCAAGCACTATTGTGCGTTCGGTTTGGGCCATTTATCAATTACAGTGTCTAAATACTGAAACACTCCATCGAGCTGGCTGTACATTAAATGAATGATGAGCGGAGATGTCATTCCAAGTACAATAAATCCGATTAAAATTTTAGCCGGAAAACCGAGCATGAGAATATTCATTTGGGGTGCTGCTTTCGATAATATACCCAGCGCAACCGAGACGAGAATCAGAGTTCCCATAACGGGCATGGCAATCTGTAAAGCAATCAGGAACATGAGTCCACTTAACAGAGCGAGAAAATCGAACAGGCCCTGGTGGATATTGCCAGAAAGAAAAAAAGTGCCGGGCAGCATGGGGATTTTTTCAAAAGAGTAGGTAACAGCAGAGATGAGATGCAGATGCGATCCACTGATAAAAAAAACATACATGGCCATAAGGTTTTTAATGGTGCCAAGCAAAGGCAGTGAAATCTGTGACATGGGATCAAAAACTTCGCTGATACCGAAGCCCATCTGTACGGAAAAAAATTCGCCGGCCATCTGAAACGCAGTGAAAACCAGAGTAACCGCAAATCCAATAAAAATACCGACGATAGCCTGTTCTATTAAAATAGAAAAATAACGCGTTTCCATGTTTGCATAAAAATCGGGGGGCATGGGAATGACAGGTGTCACCATGGTGGCAATCAGAAAGGATAGAGCAACCCGCATAAAAAATCCAAAGCTTTCAGAACTGTAGGCCGGCGCGGTAGAAAACATGGCGAGAAGCCTCGCAAAAAAAACAGAGAAAACCTGAAACTTAAGAGCGAAGATTTCCATCTTAATATTTGGCTATCAGGGATAAAATGTCTCGGGTATAATCGAGCATGCTCTGTATCATCCACGACGCAAGCAGTACGATGGTGATAAAAGTGGCAATTACTTTTGGCACAAAGGTCAGGGTCTGTTCCTGTATACTCGTCGTTGTCTGTATAATGGAAATAATAAGACCCACAACCATCCCGACAATGAGTATGGGGGCAGAGAGTTTAATGGTAAGCCAGATGGCGTCTCTCAGGAGCGTAACTACATCTGCTTCTGTCATGAGTAACTCCTTACAATCTCATAGGTCAGGAGGGTCCAGCCATCTACGAGAACGAACAGAATAATTTTAAAAGGCAGAGAAATCATTACGGGGGGGAGCATGATCATACCCATGGACATTAACGTGGAAGCTACGATCATATCGATCACAAGAAAAGGTATGAACAAATAAATACCGATAATAAATCCCTTTTTAATTTCTGTCAGCATAAAGGCGGGAATCAGAACCATCATGGATACTTCGTCTATGTTTTTTGGGCGCTCAGCTTTGGAAAGTTTAATGAACAGGGCCAGTTCGCTCACGCCTTCTTTGCCAATCTGTTTAATCATGAATTTGCGAAGTGGCTCAGCAGAGCGCTCAAAAAATGCTTCGTTGCTTATTTTGGCATCAAGGTAGGGTTGAAGCGCCTTTGTATTAATTTCTTCGAATGTGGGCGCCATAATAAAAAAAGTAAGGAAGATGGCCAGCGACACCATGACCTGGTTGGGGGGCATGTTCTGGAGAGACAGCGCGCGTTTAATAAAATCGAATACAATGATAATTTTGGTAAACGAAGTGAGCATGAGAATAATGGCGGGCGCCATGCTGAGCAGAGTCAGCAGCAGAAGAATCTGAACGGCAAGGGCCACGTCCTGCGGCGATTCTGCCTGCGTAATATTAAAATCGATCTTGGGAATTGGTATTTCCTGGCTTTGCGCAGCCCAAAAGGGAGCCAGCAGAAAAGCTAAAAGAATAAGTCTTTTCATTTGTCCTCCCCGTCTTCACTAAACAGATTTCTTTCTGAACGCATTTTACGAATTCTGCCTGTCGATTTTGAACGCATGGATTCAAAGTCTTCTGGCGGCGGTGGCTCCGGAGTCATGGATGGCTTCAGGAAGCTTTTTATGCCTTTGCGGACAGAAGTGGAAAGCTCCAGTAAAAAATCCGGCGGCGGATTGTTTGCGTCTTTTTCGGCATCTAACAGAATCTGGTCCATTCTGTGCTTGTCGCTGATTTCTGCGAGAAGGCTGATATTGGAATCGGTTACGCCGAGCAGCAGAAGACGACCCCCCACCTGAACAATCTGGAGGGATTTATTGGCAGACAGCGGATGCGAGACGAACACTTTAATAGAATGAGATTTGTGGTCGGGAAGATTTTTACGGAACAGCCACGCTTTGTAGATCACGTAAAAAACGCCAATCAGGAACAGCAGTACCACGAGGGTGCGCAAAATCTGGGCAGCCCAGTTTGTCTCCTGTCTGGCTCCAAATGCGGGATCGCCTTCTTCGTCGAGTTTTTGCTGAAGAATCAGGTTGAGCTCCTCCAGCGAATCCGGAGATTTTTTTTCTGTAGAGGGAACAGAGGAGGAAGTCTCCTGAGACTGCGCCCAACCGGGAAGAAAGGTGAACAATAGAAGGATGAGCAGAGACGCTCTCATAATGCGACATAATCCAACCTGATGCGGCGGCAAGCCTTTTTTGAGCAAACTATAAAAAAGTGCCCTACCCGGGCAGGGCTCTTTGCCGGCAGAAGATT
>DYPL01000002.1 GCA_020719945.1 Turneriella parva | reverse complement strand
AAGTATAGTACTTTTTTCAGAATTCATCAATGGTATAAATGGAAAAAGTTCGTATACTGACTTCCTGAATAATTCATTCGGATCCATCTCCCAAAGCTTAACAAGGTCAAAATGGAATTCAATTTGCTCCGACTTAAAAAAATCAACAGCATTCGCATTCCTTTTAAAAAGCAACATGGATACATGCACAGGCAAATTATACTTTTTTTGATACCTTGCACTGTATTCAAGCATATCCAAAACTTTTATTCTCTTCCATTCTGTCTGCAATTCCAGAAGAAGTATCATTTTTTCACCGGATGATCTCCTCACAAGAATGGGAAAATCTGTTGAGCGAATACTGACTGTTTCCTGGGGAAGCTCTTCAAGAATTTCGGTTTCCTCTGCCTCTATGTGCAAAAATTCTTTCAGGATTTGTTTTCCAGATATTTCCAGTAACCGTTTAGCAACAATGTCATATTTCATCGCAAATCCCTTAAAGAAGATTAATTGCGGACTTGTCAAGATTTTATCGCTCCAAACGACAAGGCCCCGCGCGGGTAGCGCATCCTACTCTCCTACTCCTATAAAGAGAATGCTTGACAGTTTATTTAACTGCACGCTTTTCGGGAATATGTACGATGTCGTGTTTGATCTCGATACTGTCAGGCTTTGAGATTCTGTGCCCTACCTCAACATTTACAGATCCACTTCCAGTAATCCAGGATTCAATCTCTCCCTGGAAGAACATCTGCTCAACATTCATGATCCGGAAAGTGCCGACATGGACCTGGTTCTGTACGAGAATTTTTCCTCCATTATCCTTGGCCGCACATTAGACTGTTCGCGCGAAATTTATCTGCACAAAAACCATCCCCCTGTTTACCGGCGCAGCTCTGGCGGGGGCTCTGTCGTTCACTTTCCCGGAAATTTAAACTACGGCATTATTGCCTCTTCTAAAGCGTATCCCGAACTGGCCCCTATTCCCGATTCTTACCGCATTTTTTCGATTGCTGTCACAGAGTTTTTTCCAGCCCATAAAAAGCCTGTCCACAAAGGTTATTCTGATTTATCTGTATTCCAAAATGGCGACTGGAAAAAAGTATCCGGCAATGCCCAGCGCAGGCGCAGGACGAACATTCTACACCATGGAACATTTATTTTCCATCCGGAGCCGCTAAAGCAGATTCGCTACTTTCTGCAATCTCCTCCCAAAGAGCCAGAATACCGCAGGGGGAGAACGCACGGCCAGTTTTTAATTCGCGTGCCTCCTGTGTCCTCTGCAGCCCTGTTAACTCGCCTGCTTCAACTGGGTCTTGCTTCTCACTTTTCTTTGACGCTAAGGCAACGCCCGCTGCCCGATTTTTCTCCGGACATTCAAAAGTACTTGACCCCAAAATGTGCTGTGGACTTATAATCCATGGAGCGTCGCATTTTGGTTGTAGAGGATGACCCCGTTAGTGCAACCTTGCTGAAAACTATCATTACAAAAGTCGGCTACGAGGTTACTCTGGCTAAAAATGGCCGCGAAGCACTCGCTCTTTTTCACAATGGGGAGTTTCATGTTGTCGTCACTGACCTCAACATGCCGGAGATGAGCGGCGAGGAGCTCATAGAAGAAATTCGCAAAACCACTCGAAAACCAATGATCATTGTCGAGAGCGGGGTTCAGGATATTTCTGCCGCCATTGACATCATGAAAACCGGCGTTTTTGACTATATTCTAAAGCCCATCAATCAGGCTGAATTTCTCCTTAAAATAGACAAAGCATTTCAGACTTTGGAAATGCGCGAAGCCGAACAGGCCATAGAGAGAGACCGCGAGCTTCGCATACAACAGCAACTCCAAACCCGCCATACCGTAGAAAAAATTCTTGCCCGCGATTATGACAAATTTGATCGCGAGCTTTTCTCCAATCTTAAAACAAGCTTTTCCCAGGGCGGTGGATTTGGCGGACTCGTCGCTCTTATCTCTCTTATTTCCCACAGCGCAGTAAAAGAAAACGGCAAGTATATTATCAGCGAAGAGCTCATGGATCTCGTCATTCAAAACGCTAAAATGGGCGAGAGAGCCCTCCAAGTTTTTGGAGAAATAGATGACCTCATCAATGCCAAACTAAAACTGGAGAGCCTTACCCTGCGCGAATTCCACAGCTTTGTAACGGCTATCGTAACCGAACTCTCTGAGATTGCCGCCATCGAAAACCACACCGTAAAAATCAGCGATGCCTACCTGGACGGCATTCCCGAAGAAATCCTCATTGACCGCGAAAAAATGGCACAGGCACTGCGCGAAGTTTTCATTAACGCATACAAATTTTCTGTGCCCGGCAGCTCTATCCTCGTCATTTTTAATCATAAGCCTGCCGTGCTCACTCTGTCTGTAATAAGCAAACCCGTTGACAACAAGGGCGATATTGTCGGGATTCCCAAAGAATACGAGAGAGTCGTGTTTGAGCCGTTTTTTCGCTTAACGCGAACAGTCGACGAGCGTTATGGAACTCTGGAGTTTGGGCTGGGTCTCACCATGGTAGATAAAGTTCTGCATCGCCATGGGGCTAAACCCTTCATGAAGAACGTTCGCGATTTTCTCGAAATTGGCAAGGCAGACGCAAGCCGTGTATATTTTGAAGTAGAGTTTCCTCTCCAGAGCTCAACCCGCTGACTGTGAAATAAAAAAGTCGAGCTCGGATTCCTTCGTAAAGTTTTTGAGTATCTTTTTGCCAAAAGCCACGTCCAGCGCATGCCCAGCGCGCGACGCAAGCACATGGCCAATTAAAGGCCTGCCTATAAGGGCCAGGTCTCCAATTAGATCAAGAACTTTATGGTGGAGGGACTCTCGGTCAAATCTTGGCTCGTTGAGAGTGTCCGTTGGCGTGTAGATGAGAGCGTTCTGCTCGGACCCGCCCTGAGCAAGCCCTTTGGAACGCAAATACTCTATGTCTTTTAAAAAGCCAAAAGTACGGGCCTGTCCAATATCCCGCCTGAACACGTCCTTCGTAAAAGAAAGCTGGATATACTGATTTTTAAGATGCGGATGCGGGTAATCGATAGAATAACTGATAAGGTAATCATCTGCCGGCAAGCCAACAATATAGCGATTTCCGTCGCTCACGCTTACAGGCCTGGTGATCCGGATGGGCTCCCATTCGGGATTGAGCTCATGCGTTTCGAGAGATCCAAACAGATCGAGAAATTCTTTGGCGGAACCATCGAGTATCGGAATTTCGGATCCTCCCTGAACTTCCATAACGAGATCTGTAATTCCCTCCACAAACAAAGCATAGAGTAAATGCTCTACCGTCTGCACGTGCATGTCTGCATTGCCAAGTGTTACGGCCAGTGACGTATCCAAAACATGACGAAGGTGAACCGGCAGCATTACATCTTTTCTGCCCACCTTTTTGTAAAATACGAGGCCAGTTCCCTCTGGCGCGGGATGAAACACAATATCCATATTGACCCCGGAATGCAGGCCTACTCCGCTTATCCCTCCGGGATTTTTGAGAGTTCTTCTGAAAATGGGACCCGAAAAAGCTGTCTTCTGTTGTTTCTTCACTGCTTACAAAATAGCAATTCTTGACGCTCTGACGAATATTTTTTTTCCATTGCCATGGATATACATCTGCTTCTCATTGCTTTTCTTTCTTATCTGATTGGCTCCATACCTACAGCCTACTGGATAGGTTTAACCCTGGGAAAAGATATCACAAAAGAGGGATCTGGCAATGTGGGGGCCACCAATGCTTTGCGCGTTCTCGGCAAAAAATGGGGAGGCATAACACTCGCTGTGGATATTCTCAAAGGTTTTTTTCCCGTATTTGCAGCGATGCATGTTTTATTTTTACACGGCCCGCTGGATCCATCGGTCGCCGCCATGGTAGCGGCAGGCTTTGCCATTCTGGGCCATTCGTTCAGCTTCTGGATACGTTTTAAGGGTGGCAAAGGTGTGGCTACGGGTGCAGGAACTGTTTTGGCTCTGGCTCCACTCTCTGTCCTCGTCGTTCTACTGGTTTTTGTTCTGCTCGTAGCTACTACCCGGCTCGTTTCCCTGGGCTCTGTAACAGGTGCCGCGCTGCTTTCACCGCTGTACGCACTTCTTTACCGGGAGAATTTTTCCTGGCCCATCTTTGTTTTTTTGCTCGCCGTTTCTCTTTTTATTATTTACAAACACAGGCAGAATATCAAACGCTTGCTTTCGGGAACAGAATCCCGTATTTCCTTTAAGCAGTAATCTTCAGAAGGGCTGCAGGGATTCCGATATTTACGAACGTAGGAGAAATTATGAAACGCATTGTATTTACCGCTACTCTGGGGCTATTGGCATCATCTCTGTCTGCCGGTCCCATCATGGAAGAATATTACAAATTAGAGAAAGAGATTGCCGACTCCAGAAAAACGGACGACTTTAAAAAGAAGCAACTGGAAACAACTCTGCTGAAATCTCTGCAACGCTCTCTTGCACGCAACCATAAATACAAAGATGCAGAAACGCTCACAGCGTCTGATTTTCAATACGAGCCGTCAGAAACCGACCCCAATACATTCTTCGTAAAATTCAACAATTTTACGGGATATTTTTCTTACCACAACGATCCCCGCCTGTATACTTCTTTCCCTTGGGACGAAAAACTGATCGTAAAGCCCGGCACAGAATTTGAAAAAGAAGAGCTCCCGATCGATAACAAAAAGAAAGAAGACAAAAACACCTCTGAAACAAAGTGACCCCGGTTGTCGTACTTACCACTACAGAGAAACGCGAAGATGCCGTTTCTCTGGCTTCTCTTCTGGTTGATACCAGACTGGCAGCCTGCGTGAATCTCTTTCCTGTAGAATCTTTTTACCGGTGGGAAGGAAAAGTCCAAAGCTCGGCGGAATACAAGCTCATCATAAAAACAGCAGAAGAAAAATGGAAAGAACTCCAGCACTTTCTTTTCGAGCACCACCCCTACTCTGTTCCCGAAATCACAAAACTCAACGCCGAAATGTCAGAGTACTATCTTGCCTGGCTTGCGGATTCTCTTATTTAATTTCCAGATTCTTGCAAGCTGGAGCGAATTGGTCACCACCATGATAGAACTCAGCGACATGAATATGGCGCCATACAGAGGAATGATTTTTCCGGCAAATGCGAGAGGCAACAATAGAATATTATACAAAAAGGAGAGCACAAGATTCTGAATAATTTTATGTCTTGTTTTAACCGATAACTCCAGAGCATCTGCCAGCAACGTAAGATCTTCGTGCAGAAACAACATGCTGCTGCTGTAGGTGGAAATCTGCGCTGCCTGCGCAAAACTAACTCCTACATGGGAGCGAGCCAGCGCAATGGAATCGTTAATGCCATCTCCCACCATGACCGTTCGCAGTCCCTGGTTTTCCAGCGCATCAATAAATTCTTTTTTGTCCTCTGGCTTCTGGTTGGCGTAATATTCCGATATGCCGAGATAGCTAGCGACCTTTGCAGCGCTCTGCGCATGGTCTCCCGTGAGCAACACAATGCGATACTTTTTGTGCAGTCTCTGCATCAGCTCCGGGGCTTCTTTGCGAATGGTGTCGGCAAGTTGAAAGCGCGCAAGAACAACCACTTTGCCATTGCGCATACCGGAAAGATAAACGAGAGTTTCATCGCTGCTCTGCTCTCCCTCTAAAACAATTCCGAGCTCTTCCATAAAAATGCGCGAACCTGCATAAAAGGTTTCTCCATTATAGACTCCGCTGATTCCCCGCCCGGGAATTGTAACCAGGGAATGAACAGAATCTGTACTCACCGTGCCGTTGTAAGCAGCAGCAAAAGCCCGCGTGATAGGATGATGTATCCCAGAAGCTTTTTCTAACGCGCACGCCAACTGAAGCAAATCTGTCTTTTCTTCTATGTAAAACTTCTGATCATTAATAGACATTTTACCTTCTGTAATTGTACCGGTCTTGTCGAGAACAATGACATTCGCCTTGTACAACTCATCGAGAACAATTCCCCCGCGCAGAATAATGCCCCGCTTAAATGCCTTCTGAAGAGCCACGATAAAGGCCGTGGGAATAGAGAGATTAAGAGCACAGGGACAGGCAACAATCAACAGCGAAATCGTGTGCAGCAAAGCCAGTTCAACTCCACCCCTCTGGAAAAAATACCAGAACACAAACGTAGATATTCCAGCGAGCAATACAAAAAGGATAAAATATTCACTTGCTTTTTCTGCAAGTTTCTGGGTGGCCGGAAGTTCGCGGAGACTTTTTTCGGCCAATTTCGTGATATGACTCAGGGTGCTGTTTTCGTGCGTGCTAGTCACTTTGAGAACCATACTGCTTCCAAGACAACGCGAACCCGCAAGAATAACATCGCCCCGCGTTTTAAGCAATGGCCGAAACTCTCCCGTAATCATGGACTCATCCGTCTCTGCCACGTCCATTTCTAGAAGGGCGTCGAGCGGTACTAGTTCCCCGGGGTGAACCTCGATTATATCGCCCTGTTTTGCAGAGTCTATCTGCTCATCTACTGTTTGTCCGTCCCGGCGAATGTGAATAATCTGTGGCAGGCCGCTGCCAAGATTTTCCAGATAGGTAAGTGTTTTCTCTTTGTACTTTGTCTCTATAAAACGACCTATCAATATGGCAAAGGTGACAACGGTAAGCGAATCAAAATACGTCTCCCCTTTTCCGGAAAGCGTTACATAGACACTGTAAAAATATGCAAGAGACAAACCTGTCACTGTAAGCAAATCCATACTGAGAACGCGATGCTTTAGAGAATGCCAGGCGTTCAGAAAAAATGGCCAGGCCGAATAAAACAGAACGGGAGTTGCCATGAGCCAGCTGACCACATGAAAAAAAGTTTTCGTCATCTGGTCCATAAACGAAAAATAACCGGCATAAAGAGCCACGCTCACCAGCATGATATTTCCCATGAAAAAACCGGCTACGGCCATTCTGCGAAGCATGATGTTAGACAGTTTTCTCGCCTCTTTTTCGTTTGTCTTTTTTACGGGAATGGCGAGATAGCCAATGGCTGCAATCACATCGGCAATGCGACGCATGTTGATCAATTTGGGATCCCAGGTCACGGTGGCTCTGTTTGTAGCCAGCTGCACTTCTGCGCTCAATACGCCGGTCTCCTGGTTCAATATTTTTTCGTTGAGCCAAACGCAGCTTGCACAATGAATTCCCTGAATCAGAAAAATGGCGGTTTTATGCCCATTCTCGTCGGGTTCTATTTCCAAATCCCAAACCTCGTACGGCCATTTGTCTATAGTATTGCCCTCTGGTTTAGGTGCAAACTCTGTTCTATAACTGTAATAACCTTTATTCCCCGAACTTTCAATGATCTGAAAAACCTGCAAACAGCCATTGCAGCAGAAGCGCAGGGTAGAAGTTTCTTTTTTCCCGGATTCTGTAGTCATCTCGTGGCGCAGCTCATGGACTACTCCGGGAGGAATTTCTTCACCGCAATGATAACAAATATTCTGACTTTTAATTTCAGAATATTTAATAGTAGATCCACTCATGGTTTGGTACGACCAGACAATCCCTTAGGATTTTTTCTCCTTTTTAGTTTTTGCGGCTTTGGGCTGCATGCTTCTGTCAACATCGTTATCATCGTCCATAACCATTTTTACGGCAGTCATTTCGGGATCATCGTAATCGCGGTTCTTTACGCTCCAGAAAAAGAAAACAAGAAATCCAAGAGCTAATAGAACCGTAAAGGGAAGCATAATTGATAAACCTGGCATGTTATCTCCTATTGTTTTGTTTATATTGGCGGGCGCGCCACCAGCTTTGTATTTGTCCGTAATGATACACTCCAAAGAAAAGAAGATAGTTCAAATAAACAAATAAAAAGTACAATCTATCTAAATTAGAATCTGCAAAAATGATTCGCAACAGTAAAAAACCGGCAGTGACAATGGCAATGTATATCATTTTTACCGGAAAAATAAAAAACAGCAGAATTTCAGTGGATGGGTTCAGCATGGCCATGGCTAAAAACAAACTGATTTCTATGTCGCCAAATGTGCGCACGGGGAAATTAAACAAAAACGAAAAAAGAATGGTGAGCAGAATGGCAATAGCAAGATACAGCGTAAGACGAAAAGCACCCCACTGCGCCTCAAGATTGGAAACGATAAAATACAGAAAGACGAGGAAAATAGCCATGAAAATAAAATTTCCATCCATGGGCACGGCTAAAAACGTAAACAACCGCCAGACTTCCCCGCTCAGCACCAGCCCCGGATCCAGAAACAGATTTGTGATCAGCTCTGGTTTGGTCATGTAAACAATAAATCCAAAAACCTGTAGTACGATTAAATAAAGAGCCATGTTATCCAGGGCAAAAAATGGAATTTTTCGCGAGAGCCAGTTCACCCAGGATGGATCTTTGTACATCATACTGGTTTCTGGAATGCACTTCCCTGCTGTCAAGAATAGTTTTCATAGGAACAATTACGGGTGGGGTGCCCTACCCAAGTTTATACAGAGTAGCCGCAGGCGTATCGAGGTAGGCAAGGCTTGCAACCAGTGCACCCTATGTGTCCAGGCGCGGCAGAGGCTGAACGGTTTTTTAAGAGCAAGAGTTTTATGTCGCCAGAGCGCGCTCTTTTGAACCTCTTTGTGCAGGTGTGTATTTTCTCATAAATTAGCGAGCGATTATTTTTATTGCACTAAATTTTCTCAATAGAGCAATATCGATTTTGGCGAAAAATGCCTTACGCAAAAAATCGCTGCCTGCGTAAGGCTCACCGCTTAACTCTTTTTGAAACGCATGTTTTCGCAGCAAAATGGAGATAGTCAAAATCTTGTTCAGAGGATACCTAATACAAAATAGACTTGACATTGCCCGCAAAAAGGCCGATATTTCATCATGGTTGAAGTTCAGGACCAGGACGATTTGCGCATTTTTCTCGAAGAACTCAATGAAAACCTGAGCTTTCTCGACAATGCCATCATTGCTCTCGAAGAGAATCCCACAAACAAGGAAATGATCCAGGAGATTTTCCGGGTTGCGCATACCGTAAAAGGCAATGCGGGATTCCTTTCCATCAAAAATCTCGTAGACCTTGGCCATGCCATGGAAGAGGTATTCAAAGAATTCGAGAAGGGCAACGCTCCGGTCACAAGCCCAGTCATTGATACCCTGCTCGAGTGCAAGGACGCCATTTCTGCGATTGGCGCAAGGCTGTCCGAAGGTTCAGACCCTAACGCAGTACCCGTTCAGCACCTTATTGAAAAGGTGAACAGCTTTGTAGGCAAGGGTTCACCAGAGACAAAACCTTCTGCTTCTGGCAGTATGCAGATGTCCGATGAAGAAATCCCGGAATACGTTCCCGGTGCGGGGCTCATTCGAGTCTGGATTTCTCCCAATGCGCCGGCCCCTTCTGTGCGTGCCTTTCTGGTCCACCAGAAAATAAACAGCTTTGCGGAGATTATACGACATGCGCCGGGCGACGATGAAATTGAATCTCCCGATTTTGCTGCCAGCGAACGCGAGTTGCGCTTCTGGGTTCATACAGATCTCACTGCCACAGAAATTCCAGTCTTTATCAATATAGATCTCATTGAACGCATTGAATACATAGAAGAAGAAGATCTTCGCAAACTGAACGAACGCAAGAATCCGGAAAGCGTGACACAGGGGGGCGGCAAGCAGCAACGGGAAGACCTCAGCATTTCTGATACAGTCCGCATTCCCGTCGCAAGACTCGATACCCTTCTCAACCTGGTTGGCGAACTCGTTATCGCGAACAGTGGACTCATCCAGATACAGGAATATATCAAGGACAGACCGGAATTGGCTGACGTTGACCGCCAGGTGCGCGATCGCGTAAAAGAGATTTTTAGAATTTCTGGAGACGTGCAGGAACTCGTCATGAAGTCGCGCCTAGTTCCGATTGGACAGGTATTTTCCCGCTTTAAACGCTTTGCCCGCGATTATTCTTCCCGGACCGGCAAAAAAATCCAACTGGAGCTCGAAGGCGAAGATACAGAAATAGATAAAAAAATTATCGATGAGATGATTAAGCCGCTTACGCATCTCGTTCGCAATTCTGCGGATCACGGACTGGAAGACATAGAAGAGCGCAAGTCCATCGGCAAAAATGAAACGGGGCTCATTCGCCTTGCTGCAAACCAGGAAGGCAATTACATAAACGTAATCATAGAAGACGATGGGCGGGGCCTCGATTACAATAAAATTGTGAGCAAGGCCATTTCCAAAGGGCTCATCACGAGAGAAATGGCGGCAACGCTCACAGAGGAAGAAGCTAAAAGTCTTATTTTTTCTCCGGGATTTTCCACCAAAGACACCGCTGACGATATTTCCGGACGCGGAATCGGAATGGACATTGTCAAGCGCAGCATAGAACTTCTTAACGGCACAATAGATGTCCAAACCGAAAAAGGAAAGGGCACAAAAATAACCGTCAAGCTTCCTCTTACTCTGGCTATCATCAATGCCCTGATTGTTCAGGTGGGAGATGAAAAATATTCCGTGCCCATGGGTGCCATCGTAGAGACTCAAAAAATCCGCCGGGAAAATATTCTCATGATAGACGGAAACGAAATGGTTCGCCTGCGCGACATTCTGATCCCTCTCATTCGCCTGGATAAAATATTCCAGCTCGACATATCTAAAAACAGGCAACAGAATACCTATCCAGTTATCGTTGTGGAGTACAATGACACACTCGTTGGTCTTCTCGTCGATCAGTTCCTGACCCGCCACGAGATGGTTATTAAATCTCTCGCTGAACACTACCGGCCCATTGAAGGCATTTCGGGTGCATCCATTATGGGCGATGGGGACATTATTCTGATTCTTGACGTTCACGGAATTATTCAACTGTACAAACACCTCTCTAACGGCCATATCCTGTCAGAAAACGCGCCACGCATCATTGTTTCGCGCAAAAGAAACAAAGAGCAGGAAGCCGAAAAAGCAGCTGCGCAGGTCGCTAAAAAAACTCCATCCCCAGTTCAGGTCAGCGAAAAGCCAACCCAAAAAACCAAAGCTGGCAAGGAGCAATCAAAAGAAATCGAAAAGCCGAGGAAAGAACCAATGGAAACGCCGCATAAATCTGAAGACAATAAGCAAACGCTGGTAGACGAAATTATCCGCCAGGCGAGAACAGGCACTCCGATTGTAAATATTGACAATTTGGATATACAGGAAGATGCTGCTCTCTCTTTCCACAAAGATGAAGATAAAGTACAGTCCCTGCAGAAACTCAAAGAAATTTTTGCCACAGAGAATAGAGACATGCTCAAGGAATGGCTCCGCCAGGGTAACTACAGGGCCATCCACGGAATCCAGGCTCTAACCGGAACCCACAATATTAAACTGGACAAAAGCAAGGGGCAGCAGATAACTATAGAAAAGATAGACAACATTCTGAACCGCATCCGAAAAGAGCCCGGCAAGATGATTGACTTTTCTCTGCCGATCAATCCGCTCGACGGCGCCGTGCATTTTTTACTGAACGAAGAAAACGCGCACAAGATTGTCAAGCTGTTGCTGGAACAGGCGGGTCTCGATGTCCCCGATGAGCTGGAGTATGAACCCCTGATGGAGGTAACGAACATTCTTGGCTCTGCGTATACGAACAGCCTTACACAGATTACAGAGGTTCCTGTAGAACCCGGAGTACCAAAAATCACTGACGACAAAGACGAAATTATACAACATATTAAATCCCAGGTTTCCGGCCCCCCCATGGAAATTTTATATGTTGAAAATGAGTTCCTGTGGGAACAGGAAGATATCAAGGCAGAATTATTAATTCTTGTGCCAGAGATAAAGATTTGACAAACTGCAACCACAATTGAGGAGAGGAAAATGGCCCGCAACACCAAAGTGCTTATCGTGGATGATTCTGGTTACATGCGTCAAGTAATTCGCAAACACCTTGAGAATAAAGGTTTTGAAATTTCTGGTGAGGCTCAAGATGGGCTCGAAGCTATTCAAATGTATCCAGAAATACAGCCCGATATCGTAACCATGGATATCTCCATGAAAAAAGTTGGTGGCATTGAGGCCACAAAAAAGATCAAGTCTATAGATCCAGCAGCCAAAATCATTATTGTATCTGCTTTAGGCGAAGCCCGCTTCATTAAAGAGGCGATTCAAGCGGGAGCTCATGACTTCATCATTAAACCATTTGCAGAAGAGCGTCTTATCTCTTCTATCACTAACGCACTCAAATCGGGCTGATTATGCTTACCGGCAATAAACTTGACGACAAAAAAATTCTTCTTGTAGAAGATTCGCGTGCCTCCACAAATAGCATCGAAACCCTCATAGAAGAAAACGGTGGTAATCTTGAAGTGTACAATGACTTATCTAACCAGGATCTCATTCTTGCCGATTTTTTTGATATTGCCATTCTCGATATATTCCTCAAAAATGAATCGACACTGGAATTTATTAAGATGCTAAAAAAACGTTCTCCCTCTACGCGCATCATAGTTGTTTCATCGAGTACCTCTGCTCTCGCGGAAGATCCAGAAGCTGCAGCAAGTGTGGATTATCTTGTAGAGAAGCCTTTTACATCAGACAAAATCCTGTCGGCCATTGATGCGTCTTTATACCTCCCCTTAAAAAATAAAAATGTTCTCATTATTGACGATGCCAAAGTGAGCCTCAGGGCCTTAGGGCGAATCGTCACCAAGCTCGGCGGAATGGCGGATTCGTATTCTGATCTTTCCGCAGAAAATGAAATTCTCAAAAATAAATACAGCCTTGCCATTCTCGATCTCATGCTGAAGGACGGCGTTACCACCATTGACTTTATTCAAAAGCTGAAGAGCACTCACCCGGAGACATACATATTTATCCTTTCGGCAATGCCGAGTGCGATGCATGCTTATCCGGAAATTCTATCCAACGCGGCATTTATTTTCCAGAAGCCAATCTCTGATCAGGTTCTCGAAAGAAATTTAATCAAAACGATAGAACACCCTTATGCGGATCGCAGGAAAAATCCACGTAAACCGGGAATGGCACAAGTCTGGGTAGCTGAATACAACCTGGAAGAAAAAAAGGCGGAACTGTTTGAATCGCCGGCTCTTCTCGATTTATCAAACCATGGCATTTCTTACCAGTCGTTTCTTACTTACAAAGAAGGTGAACATATTCTCTGCTGGATAAATTATGAGGGCGACATTATTGAAATCATTGCCAAAATAATTTGGAGCAAGACCACCGAAAAAATAACGCAATACGGGGCCGAAATTATGCCTAAACTTTCGAGCGGTTTTTCAAAGCTTCAGGAATTTGTAACGCGCATAACCAACTACGAAAACTAAAACCAGTTTTTATCTACGCAACAGGTTTGCCAATAAAACACCCGGTGAAAACTCAGCGATTCGCTGCAAATACAAAGCAGCGGCCACAACAATAAAAATAATATTACCCGCCCAGGCAGATAAATAGCCGGGAACCCCAAAACTGGCGATGGCATCGGACAATAAATACAGTGTAAAATAGAGAAAAATAAGAACAATGGCTATCCCAAGCCCGGCTCCTTTTCCAGCCCGTATATTCGAAATACCAAGCGGAAACGCCGCAATGGTAAACAGAAGAGCAGCAAAACCAAGAGCAGTTCGTCTGCCCATTTCTGTATGTGCTTTTGTAACCAGTTCCTTTTTCTTTTCGATCTTCCACGAATCAATTTTTTGCATTAACTGACTGTTAGAAAAAAAAGCGACTTCTTTTTCCTCGGGCGTATATTCAGCAAAATTAGACTCAACTAAATACAGATCCGTATGACCGGTAGAAAAATCAATAACGGTATAATCCTGTTCCGTTTTATACAAAATATAGCCGTTGCGCAATCGTATGGCTTTTCGGTTGCCTGCCATAATTTTCTCACCAGTCGCGGCGATAATGAGTCTTTCTAAACGTAAAAATCCTTTCTCTTTGACATGGGTTTGAATCTGAATATTTTTTAGTATATCAAATCCATCCTCTGTCCTCTCCATTTCGTCGAGATAAATACTTTCTTTTCTGGTTTCATCATCTGTGATCATGGTAAACTGGCCCGGTTCTATCACAGCAGCAGGGTCGGCCATTACGATTCTTTTGGTCTTCATGAGAACCTGGCCATACAACCCTGGCACGACAAAGTGATTATACCATAAAAGAAATCCTGAAAGCAGGACTCCAACCATAACGTAAGGCCAGGATATTCTGCGATACGAAATTCCACCGGCTCTCATCGCAATCACTTCGGAGTCAGAATTATGAGCACTAACCGCTAAAATTACCGAGAGTAAAATTGCCATGGGAATAGTCATTGATAGTGTCCACCCAAGGCTGTAGGCCATTAGTTCACCTACAAGGAGAAAGGAAAGATTCTTCTCCATTGCCTCGCGGACGACCTCCTTTAAGTAAAAGACAAGAATAATTGTCGTAAAAAAGACTGTGCTAATCAAGAGATATGGGATATATTTACGGAGAATATAGCGCGAAAGTGAAGTCAGTCTTAGGATATATTGCATTATGGGTTCTCCAGCGAAAAGACAGCCTTATCTTTTCCAGCATAATAGAAAACCACTTTGGATCCGGCAATTGTTATTCCCTCCGCCGCTGCTGCTTTCGCATCCCTGGCAACCGCTTCTTTGAGATCCGGCTCTGCCTTGCGTTTGCCATACATTTCCAGCAGCTCCAGAATAACCTGTTTTTTTTCTACACCCAGATATTTAATGTCAACGTACACAACTTGAACAACCCCGGCGGATTCCCGTGGCACAACGACAGAAAACATTTGGTCACCCACCAGAACGGTCCTCGCCGAATCCGGAACAGGCTTTTTATCAATTATGGCACCGGTCGAATTACAGCCCGCAAAAATCAGAGAGATAAAAACTGAACAGAGCAATTTACATCTGCGCATACAAATTCAACCCCCGCAGAGTTAAATATCGGTCGACTACATCAAACAGCTCTCCAGTAAAATTCATGCGCACAGACATGCCGCCAGTTGCTATCTTAACAAAACTTTTCCCACGGCCAAACGGATGCAAAGTAAGCTCGCGTAAAATCTCGCGCGTTAAACCGCGCCAGCCAAAATACATTCCATTTTCAATAGATTCCATTGTAGTAGAGCCGAGCACATGCGCTTTATTCTTAAAATTTACCTGAGGCAATTTAGCTGTTCCAGAAAACAAACTTTCAACTGCCCCCTGTATTCCAGGGGCAATCAATCCGCCCCTAAAAACTCCATCGGCTATAAGGCAAAATGTATTTGCCGTTCCAAAATCCGCAATGATAATATTCTTTCCGAACAAAGAAATGCCGGCGAGCGCATTGGCTACCCTGTCGGCACCAAGAGTAGCGCGTCCCTCGTACTCAAACTGAACTGGTATGGTAGACTGGCTGTCCAGAAATGCAACAGAAGGAATTCCCCATTCATACAAAGATTCCCGAAATATTTCATTGGAAACGGGAACAACGCTGGCCACTGCCGCCTTCTCTATCCGGACTGGAAGACGAATTTTATCTTTTTCTTCGCGCAGCCATTGAGAAATGGCCCATTTCCACTCATCCTGAGAGGTATAGTGTTTAGTAGATAAATGAGCCGTAGATAAAAGCCGATTGCCATACCACAGCCCTAACACTGTTTGCGTATTGCCAATATCGGCGGTGAAAATCATCGCGTTTCATCTCTCTCTGGCATTTCTGCAATTCTGATTTCAACTGTTTCCTCTTGGTGGTTGCTTTCGGATATTTTTTTAATTTTAATATTTTTTCCGGTACCTTTTTTTAACACGGCTTTTTTAAGTACCTGAAAGCTCTCGGCCTTTTGACCATCTACTTCCAAAATAAAATCATACTGGCGGATTCCCGCTTTCCACGCGGGAGAACCATGCATTACATCGCCCACGAGAATGCCTGTCTTCTTTGCAAGATTCAGTTCCTGAATTAACTCTTCGGACGGCTCTGTAATCACAGAAACTCCAATAAAGCCCGGTTTAATTTCTTTTCCGGTTTTAAGCTTTTCTACAATTTCCATAGCATGGTTCACGGGAATGGCAAAACCAATGCCCACAGATCCACCTGATTGCGAGTAGATCATCTGGTTGATACCGATCACTTCTCCGCGAATGTTCAACAGAGGGCCGCCAGAGTTTCCAGGATTAATGGCCGCATCTGTTTGAATGCGCTGAACACCATCGGCAGAGTTTACATCTTGGCCTTTGGACGAAATAATGCCATAGGTAAAAGTGGAAGACAGGCCAAAGGGATTGCCAATAGCGATAGCAAAATCGCCCACCTCAATTTTATCGGAATCTCCAATATGGACAACCTTCAGATCTTTGGCGCCACTCACCTTTAAGAGTGCAATATCCGACGAAGGATCCGAACCTACGAGCCTGGCTTCGTACTGTTTGCCATTCGTTAATTTAACGGTTATTTTATCCACTTTGGATACAACGTGATGATTTGTAACAATAAAACCATCAGCGCTGATAACAAAGCCAGAGCCAAGCCCTGTTCGTTTCTGGCTCTGCTGCTCTGGCTCGCCAAAGTAGCGACGAAAATAAGGATCATCAAAAAACGGATGAACAGGCATTTTTATCGTCTGCTCTGTCTCAATGCGAACAACAGCAGGATTTACCTCTTTGTAAATTTCCCGAAACGCATTCTGGACAACCATGGCTCCCTGAACGGAATCAGACTTGCTCAGCGGATTGAGAGCTTCCGCATGAGCCGATGTAGTATTTTTTTCGCTGCTTCCTGCAAACGGAGAAAACACCACCCCGAGGAGGAATACGAAAAGAAGTAAATTTCCTAACTGCAAAAATTTCAACTTCATTGAATAACCTCTTTATTCTATTTTTTTTATTGGATCAACTCAGAAGCGACTCTCGCAAAATTAAATATGGATTCGGAGTAAAACCCGAGTCCAAGAACAAGAACAGCCGTCACAATAGCAGCGCTCCAAGCAAATATACCCCGAAAGGGGGGCAGCATTCCCGACGTTGCATTTTCATCCTCAAAATCCCAGTACGCGTAAAATACGATGCGGATATAAAAGTAAACGCCAACGAGAGACGTTACAATCATGACAACTGCCAGATAGTAATATCCCGCCGAAAGGAGAACCTTCAAAAGGAACAGCTTTCCAAAGAATCCAGCGAGCGGTGGAATCCCAGCAAAGGAGAGAGCAGAAACAGAGAGTAAAAATGCCGCGAAGGGATTTTTCTTGCTAAGGCCTTTCAAGTGGTCAAAAGTAAGCCCTCTCTCCTCTCCGTTTTCGAGATACGCTATCGTCGCGAAAGCAAGAATAGTGGTTAGCGCATAGGTAAGAATGTAGAAATACAGGGCAGAGGAAGCCTCTGTTCTCAGCGAAATCGCCTTAAAGCTTTCCGGAAAAAACATGAACATGGTTATAATATAACCGGCATGAGCAATCGACGAATACGCGAAAACTCGTTTCAGGTTATTCTGGTTCAAAGGCGCCATGTTACCGTAAACCATAGAGGCCACGGCAAAAATAATAATCCCCGTATTTAGAATCATGTGCATGTCTGGCTGCATAAACTGGAGAATGCGGAAGACCGCCCCAACGGCAGATATTTTCACGATAGAGGCCATGGCTGCTGTAATAACAGAAGGAGCCCCATCGTATACATCGGCCACCCACCCGTGAAAGGGCACCACGGCTATCTTAACGAGAAAACCACCGATAATCAGAAACCAGCCAGCCGCAAGAAGTTTATACGAAAACGAATCTTCTGCAAAAACGACTGGGAAAACCTCGGAAAGCATTGTCGATCCAGACCCTCCGTAAACCAGCGCGATGCCGAGCAGCATAAACGCGATACCTATAGTAGAGAGGAAAAAGTATTTAACAGCAGCTTCTGTTGCTGTCGCTCTTCCTCTGTCCCAGGCCGCCAAGATAAAAAACGGCAGCGACGAAAGCTCCAAACCAATATACATGGTCATAAGGTCATTCGCACTTACGGTAAAAATAGACCCGGCACCAATATAGAGAAGAAACTGGTAGACTTCGGCAAGCTCCAGTTTCTGCTCAGCAAAAACTCTTTTAATAAAAAAGAGTATTATCGTGAGTGCTAAAAGAATTAAAAACGAATAATGCTGAATATAACCATTCAGGCGCAGATTTCCCTGAAACGCTGTACCGCCTTCGGGATTGCCACTCAACAAGCCATAAAAGGCAGTTCCCGGGATACCAAAAGTAACGAAGTAAAGCGATGCAAAAAGCGAAATCAACGTTATGTAGAACGCCAGCAGTTTTCTGAAACCAGGTAAAATAACCTGCAAAAGAAGAATGAGGAGAGCCCCGGAAATGAGAATCATTTGGGGGGCTGAAAGAATTAAATCTTGAAATTTAAAAATATTTTCCATTGTTTACTCCTCAGTGGTGTTCGGCGTGTCCTTCAACAGGTACTGCTTTGCCGATTTTGGGGGCGACAAACGATCTATCTATTTCTCTGAATTGTATTTTTTCGAGAGAGGCCCTTACGGGAGACAGAACGAGATCCGGTTTAAAACCAAGCCAGAAAATTAACACTAAAAACGGGACCGTCAGCAAAATTTCCCGGCTGTTCATATGCAGGCTTACTTTAGCATGCGCAATCGCTTCGCCCGGTTCGCCAAAAAAAACGGCCTTGTACAGCTGGAGCATGTACACGGCGCCAAAAATGACTCCGGTTACAGCTATCGCGCCTATGAGCATGTTTGCCTCAAAGGTTCCAAGAAGAATCAGAAACTCTCCCACAAATCCATTGGTTCCAGGTAATCCTACGGAACTCAATGTCGCAATAAGAAAGATTGTGGCAAAGACAGGTGATTTTTGTGCAAGACCACCAAATTTTGCTATATCACGCGTATGAACGCGATCGTAGACAACCCCAACGAGCATAAAGAGAAGACCTGTGGTAATCCCGTGGTTGATCATTTGGAGATAAGACCCGGCAATCGCGTTGGCGGTTCCCGCAAACATGCCCATGACAATATAACCCATGTGAGAAACCGAAGAATAGGCAATAAGCTTTTTTAGATCATCCTGCGACCATGCGAGCCAGGCGCCATACACAATGGCAACGGCTCCTACCCACATAAACAGTTCCGAGTATGCGTTCGCAGCTTCGGGAAATAATGGTATGGAGAAACGGAGAATGCCATATGTTCCAAGCTTAAGCAGCACACCAGCGAGGATAATGGATCCCACCGTGGGTGCCTGCGTGTGAGCGTGGGGCAACCATGTGTGAAACGGGAAGGCCGGAATTTTGATCAAAAAACTCAGAATGAAGGCCCAGAACAGGTACCGCTGGATATGCGATGGAAGCTGTGCAGCATTCTGGTAAAGAGCAAAACCAATATCAAAATTTGTTCCATTGGACCATTGGGCGTAAATCAGGGCAATCATGCCGACCAGAAGAAACACAGACCCGGCAAACGTATATATAAAGAATTTTATAGTCGCGTACTTTCTGTCAGAGCCGCCCCAAATGCCGATTAATAGGGCCATGGGCACCAGCATAATCTCCCAGAAAACATAGAACGTGATCAGGTTTTGAGCAAGAAAAACACCTATAACAGAAGCTTCAAGGAAAAGCAGAGAAATCCAGAAAAGCTTCTCCCGGCGCGGTGAAATTCCCTGTTTAGCGTTAACGAGAAAGCTGGCATACGAATAATATATCCCAATAGGAAACAAAATCGTTGTGAGCAGATAAAGACCTATGCTGATTCCATCTACCGAGAATATCCAATTGATGGCCTTGCCTTCGGCGGGAAACCATACTTCGTGCAATTGAAATTCTGCCGACTGTCCATTAAAGGACGAGGCTGCCAAGAGAGATGCCACCATAGCGATCAAAGAACCGATCAATGCTACATTCATCAGCCACCCGTTTGGTTTATGACCAGAGTCTTCTCTGTAATTATTTCTGGACGGGAAAATCCAGACAAGAATGGCAGCAACCAGGGGAGCAAGAATACTTAAGGTTAACATATCAGATCACTCCTCCAATAAGAATCATTCCCAAAAAAGACATTCCAAGGAATATGTATAAAGCGTAGTCACTGATAACCCCACTCTGAAAACTTCGGAAAAAGTTTCCGATGGCAACGAGAGCGGCGGCAATCGCGTCGAGCGTGTTATCAATAATTTTTACATCCACTATTTTGTAAGAGAATTCAGCTAATTTCTTCATAGGACGTAAAATCAGGAATTCGTAAAGTTCGTCCACATAGAACTTGTTATAGCTCCATGCCTGATAGAATGGGCGGGCTGCCCCGTCAGGCTGTGGTCGCGCATTGCCTTTCTGGTAAATCAGGAAAGCAATCAGGAAACCAATCACAGCCACGAGAATGGATACTCCCATTAGCACCTGCTCTTCGCTTTCGGTTGGATGATTCTTCCATTCATGAGATGCTTCAGAAGGCGATTTACCCTCAGAATATTCAAGAACTTTATCAAAGTAAGAGACAATCGCAGGTGTTTCGTGGGTAAATAAATGCGGAAGTCCCACATAACCGCCACCAATAGAAAGCAAAGCCAAAACAACGAGTGGAGCTTTCATGTTCCAAGAAACGGGGAGAACTCCATGGTGATCATCGTGTCCGTGGTGATCGTCATGGTGGTGTTCCATGTCCGCTACGCCATCGTGGCGCGTATGGAACGTGAGAAATATAAGTCGGAAAACGTAAAAACTTGTGAGCAGGGCAGTCAGTAAACCCATTCCAAACAGAACGGGGCCGCCATTTTTGAATGTATAGGCCTGCTCCAGGATCATATCCTTGGAGAAAAAGCCAGAGAGACCGGGAACACCGGAAATGGCAATGGCACCAATCCAAAAGAGAACTGCAATCAACTTAAGGTGCTTAAACAGTCCGCCCATACGGCGCATATCCTGCTCGTGGTGCAGAGCGATGATGACTGCACCGGAACTGAGGAATAATAGCGCTTTAAAGAAGGCATGTGTCATTAAATGAAACATCCCTGCTCCATAGGCCCCTACACCCATTGCCATAAACATGTACCCCAGCTGGGATACTGTTGAATAGGCCAGAACCTTTTTTATATCCGTCTGGGTGAGTGCAATTAAAGCAGAGAAGAGTGCGGTAGAGGCCCCAATATATGCAATCATGGTAGATGCTTCCGGAGCACCCAGAAAAACCGGCGACAGGCGCGCAATCATGAACACACCCGCAGTCACCATGGTTGCAGCATGGATAAGGGCAGATACGGGCGTAGGGCCCGCCATGGCATCGGGAAGCCATACATACAGAGGAATTTGGGCACTCTTGCCCACGGCCCCAATGAACAGGAATACGGCAATGACATTCAACAAATCCGCTGCCACACTGTGAACAGAGAAGAACTCGAGAATTCCGGAGTACTGGAGAGTTCCTGTTACCTGGTAGAGAAGGAACATGCCAATCAAAAACCCGGCGTCACCAATTCTGTTTGCAATAAAGGCTTTTTTTCCGGCGTCTGCTGCAGAGTCCTTATGCACGTCAAAGCCAATCAATAAATAAGAAGCAAGACCAACCCCTTCCCAGCCAAGGAAAAGAATGACGAGATTATTACCCATAACGAGATGGAGCATCGCGAAAATAAATAGATTCAGGTAGGCAAAGAAACGAGAAAAATCTTTTTTCTCCGCATACATATATCCAATGGAGTACACGTGGATCAGGAATCCGATTCCCGTGACTATCCAGGCCATAAAAATGGTAAGACCATCAAGCCGGTAACCAAAATCAATAGAGAAAGTCCCTGTATTCATCCAACTGAATAGGACGAACTCCTTCATTTCTTCTGTCAAATGAAGGATGTCGAGATTAAAGGTTAAATACGCAAATATCGCAAAGGGTGCCAGAACGCCAGCGATGCCAATGCCTGATACAAGCGACTGGTTTGCAGTCTTTGAACGCAGGCTGAGTAGACCGTTCAGAACAAAACCTGCAAGAGGAAGCCACATGGCAAGAGTGATTAACGTTTTTTCCATACCAGCATTACTCCTTGAGTGCCTTAATGTCCATTATGTCAATGGAGTGGTAATTTCTGTGAAGAGCAATAACAATAGCGAGACCAACGGCAGCTTCGGCAGCTGCAATGGCCATAACAAATAATACCATTACTTCTCCGTTTAGATCCTGAAAATAACGAGAGAATGCAATGAATAAAAGATTCACCGAATTCAACATAATCTCCACAGACATAATCATGACAATAATATTTCTGCGCGTCAAAACTCCCAGAATACCAATAGAGAAAAGAACAACAGTTAGAAAAATAATTCGAATAATTTCAATTTCCATGATAATCTCCCTGCTTATTGAAGAGTTTCCCTCTTATGCTTGGTCAACAAAATTCCCCCGAGAACGGCAACCAGAAGAACAAGGGAAATGAGCTCAAATGGCAGCAAATATTTTTCGAACAGAGCGTAAGAGATTACTTCTGCATTTCCTGTAATGAGCAATTTTTCTCCAGTCGTATAGTTCATTACCTCGGTAGAATAAGGAGCCGCGCCATTAACGACATGCTCACCTTTGGCTTTCATAAAACCACCCAATAATACCCAAAACTGCAGCGAAAATGCGAGAACGAGAACAGTAATAATCACGGTTCTGCCCGCGTTGCTACTCATGTTAAGCAGTGCCTCGTCGCGCACGGTAATGAGCATAATCACAAAAAGGAACAAGACCATGATGGCACCCACATAAACGAGTACCTGTAGAGTCGCCATAAACTCTGCACCGAGAAGAGCGTACATCGCGGCAAGTCCTACAAAAAACAGGACGAGAAACATGGCTGACTTAACTGGATTTCGGTGGAATACAACGCCAAAGGCAGAGCCTACCAGTATAAACGTGAAGGAATAAAATAATATCTCAGGTATATTCATAGCAGCCTCACTTTAGATACACATAAATCCCGGCAATAAAAACAATCACGAGGGATGCCGGGAGCATCACTTTCCAGCCTATATCCATGAGCTGGTCGTAGCGAAATCGGGGAACTGACCAGCGCACCCAGACAAAAAGGAATACAAAAAAGAAGGCCTTCAACAAAAACAGCCCTATTCCAGCGGCATGCTGCAACCACACATTGGAGATTGCCGAAGAAATAAAATCTGGCAGTGTCCATCCTCCGAGGAAGAGAATCGCTGCCAACAGGGAAAGGGTGATTAGATTCATGTACTCTGAAATCATGAAGAACGCGAACTTGAAGCCACCGTATTCTGTATGGTAACCCACAATCAACTCCGATTCTGCTTCTGCAAGGTCAAATGGCATTCGGTTAGACTCCGCAAAAATACTTACCAGAAAAATCCAGAACGCCAGAAAGCCAGGCAGGGTAAATAGAAACCAGCTGTTCTTTTGCGTCTCTATAATGGTATAGAGATCCAGAGAACCGGTCATCAGAATAATGGGGATTATGCTGAGTCCAAGGCTTAATTCATAGCTAATCATCTGTGCTGTTGCGCGCACAGATGCCAGAAGGGAATACTTATTATTGGATGACCAGCCTGCGATCAGAATTCCGTACACCGCAAGAGATGAAACCGCAAACATGTAGAGGACACCTGCATTCGGATTGGAAACTTGGAGAATAAAGGATTTTGAGCCGGTAATTTTTTGCGCAGCCTCGGGCAATTCTATGATCGGGGTAAAAGGAATGGCCCCCCAGAGCATTAGGGACGTGACTGTTGAGATTACCGGAGCAAGCATAAACAAAAACAAATCGGCATTGCGCGGAAAGGTCTCCATTTTGAGGATAAACTTAATACCGTCGGCGAGTGGCTGAAGCAATCCCCAAAACCCCGCTCTGTTTGGTCCAAGCCGCATTTGAAAAAAGGCGGCCCAGCGGCGCTCTGCTAGCGTGTAATAGGCTCCACCCGTCAGAATTACAAAAAGTATTACGGCTACTTTTACGATAACCCAAAAAATTTCAGTCTGGTACCAGGCCATAATTTATTTTCCCTCCCCCGATTTTCCTTTTTCAAGGTAATGCAGGAATTCATCGTAAAATTTTTCTACAATGGGAACAACTCCCATCACATTGGCATCGGCAAAAGGACAAATCGTTGTACCATTGCCCATATTTTTGGTAAAGCTGAGCAGTGTTTTCAGATCGTCTTCTACTGCATGGCCATCAATCAAGCGGTCTATAATGTCGGCTATCCATTTTGAGCCTTCCCGACACGGAGTACACTGCCCGCACGATTCATGGGCATAAAAATCGGCGAGTCTTTTTGTCAGTTGCACCATATCGGTGCTAGAGTCGAGAACAATCATCCCGCCAGAGCCCAGAAACGTGCCAAGCTCTGCCATAGACTCATAGTCAAGCTTTGCACGCATCACTTCCTGTCTTGTCATCACCGGGGTAGAAGAACCGCCGGGAATCACTGCTTTGAGTTCTTTGCCAGGTCGTATACCGCCTGCTGTCTCGTTAATAAAGTCAATGAGGCTTATGCCCATGGGTACTTCGTATACGCCTGGCTTCATGACATGGCCAGAAACAGAGAACAACTTAGTGCCTCCTGATTTTTCATTGCCAATGCCAAGCTTTTTAAACCATTCGCCGCCATTGTTAATGATGTGCGGGATGGCAGCAAAGGTTTCCACGTTATTTACCGTTGTGGGAGATCCGTACAAGCCCTTTACGGCGGGAAACGGTGGTTTCAGACGTGGGTGCCCGCGTCTGCCTTCCAGACTTTCAAGCAAAGCCGTTTCTTCCCCGCAAATATAAGCGCCAGCACCGCGGTAGGTCGCGAGGTGAAAGGTTTTTCCGGAACCGAGAACATTCTCACCCAGATATCCCTTTGCATAGGCCTCCTGTATTGCTGCGTCTACGCGTTGCCAGCCTTTATAAAATTCGCCGCGAAGATAAATATAACCCTGCCTGCTCTCGAGAGCAAGCCCGGCAAGAATCATCCCCTCAATGATAGAGTGGGGAAGATCTTCAAGAATAACGCGGTCCTTAAAAGTACCTGGTTCGGATTCGTCGGCATTGCAGACTACGTAGGTCGGCTTGCCAGTATTGCGCGGTACAAAGGACCATTTAAGACCGGTGGGAAACCCTGCCCCGCCCCGCCCCCGCAAATTAGATGCTTTTACTTCATTAATTATTCCATCGGGCGTCCATTTATCCTTTTCGGATACGAGAGCCTTTTTGAGAGCGGTATAACCACCACCCGCCTCATATACGGAGAGAGTGTGCGAGTCCGGTTTACCATAATCTGCAAGTATTATTCTTTTTTCCAGCGGTGCTGCCATTTTCACTCCCTGTCGACTTACGAATCCCTTTTTAACTGCTCTATCAATGTTTCGAGCTTTTGCGGCGTCATGCTTTCGTGGTAATCAGCGTTTATCTGTACAACCGGTGCAGTCCCGCAAGATGCGAGACATTCTCCCTGTCTGTTATACGTAAACAAACCATCGGACGTTGTCTCGCCTGGGCGTATTTGCAAATGATTCTCTATTGTTTTTTCTAATTCGTCTGAGCCAGCCAGCCAGCACGATGCATTTACGCAAACCTGCAAATGAAATTTCCCCATGGGTTTATCGTGAAACATGGCGTAAAAACTGATCACTCCCTGCACATGCGATCGAGACACTCCAACGCGTTCTGCAACGTATGATATAGCCGATGGAGGAATATACCCAGCGTCTTCCTGGACAAGATGCAGAGCCCATAGTACCAGAGACTCCCGCTCAGGAAACTGTGTCTCGAGTTTCTTAAAACGCTCTTCTGCCTTCGCTGAAAAAGTGTAATTCTCTACTGCTCTCATATTTTACCTCAACCGTCCAATTCGCCGGCAATAATGTTCATGGAACTCATGGTAGCAATTGCATCAGCAATCATATCGCCTTTTACCAGTTCCGGGAACGCCTGGTAATACCAGATGGATGGGCGACGCATGGACACCCGCCAAGGAGCTCTTTTTCCGCGCGAGATAATGGTGTATCCTAATTCGCCGTTGGCAACTTCGGTTGCAAAATAGTGCTCACCCGGAGGCACTTCTATCCCGTGCATGATAATCTTAAAATGATAAATAAGGTCTTCCATGGATTTATACACATTTTCTTTTTTAGGTAAGTAAATGTGCGGCAATTCGGCATGGTGTGGTCCTTCCGGGATATGATTCACAAGCTGCTCAATAATACGCAGTGACTGACGCATTTCTTCTACTCTCACCAAGAAGCGATCGTAAACAGATCCGTTTTCTCCCACAGGCACATCAAAATCCACCTGATCATAGAACATGTACGGATTTTCTGTTCTGACATCGTGAGGAATACCTGCTGCCCTCAGGTTAGGACCCGAAAAACCGTATTCCAACGCTCTCTTTGCTGAAATTTTAGATACATTTTTCGTTCTTTCGTAAAAAATCCTCGATTTTGTAAGGAGCTTATCATTCCATTTTAGAATTTTAGGCATCTCTTTAACAATCTTTTTTACATCGGCAACAAACTCTGGATATACATCGTGCTCTAATCCACCAACGCGCGCAAACGTAGTGGTGAGACGCGCACCGGTAGTCTTTTCAAGAACTTGGTAGATCTCTTCCCGTTCGTGGAACATGAAAAGAAATGATGCAAACGCACCAAGGTCTACCCCGAGAATTCCCATGGAAACAATGTGGTCGATAATGCGGGACAACTCCGCAATAATCATTCTTACAACGGTAGCCTTAGAGGGAACTTCTATGCCGAGCATGCTTTCGACAGCAAGCACCCAGCCAATATTGTTCATGGCAGAAGAAACATAGTTCATTCTATCCGTACAAACAAGAAACTGGTTGTAACCATAGTGTTCGCCAAGCTTTTCAAAAGTTCTGTGAACATAACCAATATTTGGTTCGGCAGACTCAATCGTCTCCCCGTTTACAATGATTTTGTTTTCCAGAATTCCATGTGTCGCAGGATGAGAAGGCCCAAGATTGAGCTGCATTCTTCCGTCAGGTAATTCACGGACAACCTGTACACCGGGTTGATCCACTCTGGTCCAAGCTTCCTCCGATTTTGCATCGGGCTGTATAATATTTCTGTTTTTTGCAATGTGCTCGTCTTTCATGGTAACCTCCTGCGGTTAATCGTTCAGAAGTCTATCGGTGAGCAAATCTTCTATGAGATAATCTTCACCAATTCCGCCAACGGGAAAATCCTTCCGAAGCGGAAAGCCTCGATAATTTTCTGGCATGATAATTCTTCTTAAATCAGGGTGTCCCTCAAATTTGAGCCCGAACATATCAAACACCTCGCGCTCAGGCCAGTTCGCACCCACCCACAAAGACGTGAGAGAGGGAATCAGTTCGTCTTCATTCACGGGAAGAAGAACGCGAATAGTAAGGCCCTTAAAAGCGGGTTTATCGGGATGCAGAGCACGCAACATATAGAGCATTTGAAAGCGCTTTCCGTTGTTTCGGACTGCATCGTTTGCATCGGGACTGTTTAGAAAGTCTATCGCTGAAAGATGCAAAAGAAAATTATAATTGTATTCGGGTGCTGTCTTCAGCAACTTCATTAAGTCAACGAGATGCTCACGTTTAACATACAGCGTTGGTATATCGAGACGAAACGCGGTCTTGGCATCTCTTTCAATGGGCCGTTTTTCTTCTCTCGGTGTCCCCGTATCCGGACTGTCAAAATCGGGCGAAAAAAAATCTGGCCATTCAAAAGCGGTCACCCACGAAGCGACTCTGGCGTCTGTCTCGAGTGCTTTTTTCTGATTTTTCCAAGTATCGAGCATTTGCCTGCTCACAAAAGTTGGCAGTCTTCCCTCTTTTCTAATAGAAAACTTTGATCCCATAAAGGTCAACCTACAAATCCATGATAGTTTTTATAGCAATTTTTTGATCTGTATTCAATATCTTTCATTTTTTTATAAACAGATAATGCCTGTACGTTAAATAGTAAACAAAGGCGCCTACAAAAAGCACAATTACAATGGGATACACCGTCCATAACTTCCAGCTCCAATCCATGAGGTATGCAAGACCGCTCAAAGACAACAGCGCAACTCCAGTTTTTCCCCAGTAATTGGGCCTGCCCAAAGTCCCATGGCCAAACAGCAGAAACAGACCACCTGCTGATCCCAGAATTTCCCGCACCAGGACGACATAAAACAACCAATCGGGGAAATCGCGGTACAGAACCAGAAAGAAAAGCCCTGCGACCAGAGAGAGTTTATCGGCAAATGGATCCAGATACTGGCCAAGCGGACTTTGCTCGTTCATTGCGCGCGCAAGAAAACCATCGAGAAAATCCGTAATCACCATAATCACAGCAATTACGAGAGCTGTTACATTCGCTGACGAATGAACGTCGCCAGCGGCTATATAGTACCCGAGCACCGGAATTAACAGGATGCGAAGTACAGAAAGAAAATTGGAAAGCGTAAACACTTTCCCCTGGAATAAAATCTTTAAGCTCATTTAAGCTTTATCGTACTGTCTCTTCCCGGACCCACCGAAATCCAGCGAACCGGAACACCGATAAATTTTTCCAGTGACTGAACAAAGCGGCGGGCATTTTTCGGAAGGTCGTTAAAGCTTCTTACGCCGGATATATCTTCTTTCCATCCTGGGAAATCCTCATAGATGGGAGTAACTTTCCCTATATTATAAGTTGGGAAATACGAAATCCTTTTCCCCTCCTGCTCGTATCCAACCGCAACCCGAATGGTATCGTATCCACCAAGAACATCTAATTTTGTGAGAGCAATCGAAGTCAATCCGTTAATGCGGGCCGAATGGCGAACCACTTCTACATCAAACCAGCCCACTCGGCGTGGTCTGCCCGTTGTTGATCCGTATTCATTGCCGACCTTTCGCAAATGCTCTGCCTCTTCTCCGTGAATCTCTGTTGGGAACGGTCCCTCGCCCACTCTCGTTACATAGGCTTTTGTAATCCCAATAACTTCCTGCAGGTTTTGGAAAGAAACTCCGCTTCCAGTAAGCGCTCCACCCGTGGTAGGGTTGGAACTGGTCACATAAGGATACGTCCCAAAATCCAAATCTAACATTGTGCCCTGGGCTCCCTCAAGAAGAACATTTTTGCCCGAAGAAATTTCCATGTTGAGATAGTAAGAGGAGTTAACCAGAAAGCCTTTAAGCTTTTCAGCCAGACTTCTTAAATACTTTTCCGTCTCAGCAGCGTCTATTGGCTCTTCTCCGTACACATTGGCCAGAACGCGACTTTTGAAAGAGAGAATTTTGGGCAGGCGCTCTCTGTAAAAATCTTCGCACAAAAGATCGCCCATGCGGATTCCCCAGCGATTCACCTTGTCACCATAACAGACACCTATTCCACGCCGTGTGGTGCCTATAACCTGACCGTCGGGAATTTCTTCTCTTTTGATATCTATACGTTTGTGATAAGGAAGGAGCAGATGGGCATTGTCAGCAATGCGGATTCTGTCCCTCGCAGAAATCCCCTGGCTCTCCAGGTTTTCGATTTCTTCAAACAGAGCCTCCGGATCTATCACCATTCCACCACCCAGAACGCATATGGTTTCGGGATAAAGCACACCAGACGGTATGAGATGAAATACATATTTTTTTCCGTTCACTTCTACAGTGTGGCCCGCATTGGCTCCCCCCTGGTAGCGGACAATAATTTCCGTATTCCCGGAAAGATAATCAATTACCTTGGCCTTGCCTTCGTCTCCCCACTGGGTTCCTACAATTAAATTTACTCCCATTTTAATTCCCCTTTTTTTTCTCCGCAAAATTCCGGTACAGTTGCTGCAGCGGGCCGTGAACGGCCAACCATGCACCGGTTTTAGAGCCTGCGAATTTTCCGCACTCTCTTAGAAACGTGTAAGAGCGTCCTTACGCGAATCCGATATTTCGAATACTTTACTCAACATTGTAACTTTAAATAACTGCATGAGTTCGTCTGAATTGACAACCAGCTTAATGTCTCCACCGTTTTCCTGCATGGCTTTTTTGTACGCCACCAGAATTCCAAGAGCAGAAGAACTGAAATGTCTTACACCGGATAAATCCACCACCACTTTCGTTTTTTCCTCTGACAATAGTTTATCGAGTTTGAGCTCGAGTGCCTCTGTTTCATCCAGATTGATATTGCCTTCTAATTGTAGAATTGTTTTTGCGCCTGAATTAATGATCTTCATTTCCTGCTCCGTCAAGAATTCTCTGAACTTCTGCAACGTCTTTATCTCCCCGACCGGAAAGATTGATAATAACGAGAGGATCTTTGAGGCCTTTCTTGCGGGCTTTATTAATCCAGTCAAAAGCTGCAGCTACCGCGTGCGACGATTCTAATGCCGGAATGATTCCTTCTACCTCGGACAGTACACGAAAAGCTTCCAATGCCTGCTCGTCCGAAATGGATACATACTCTGCACGCCCGATAGATTTAAGATAGGCATGCTCTGGCCCTACTCCCGGATAATCGAGCCCGGCAGATACCGAATGGACGGGTGAAACAATGCCCGAAGAATCCTGCAGCAGATACGTGCGTGCTCCCTGCAGTATACCCGGCACGCCTCGGGAAAGAGAACTGGAATGCTGACCGGGATTATCCCCTCTGCCGCCCGCCTCTGCACCAAGCAAAACGACGTTGTCTTTAACAAATCCAGAAAACATGCCTATCGCATTGGAGCCCCCGCCGACGCAGGCAGACACCATGTCAGGCAGCCTTTTCTCTTTAGCCAGAATCTGCTTTCGGGCTTCTTTTCCTATTACGGATTGAAAGTCCCGAACAATCCGAGGAAAAGGATGAGGGCCAATAGCAGACCCAACAATATAATGCGTGTCGTCTACGGTTCTCGACCAGTCGCGGAGAGCTTCGTTAACGGCATCCCTAAGGGTTCCTGTGGGACCACCTACTCCTTCCACTGTAGAACCAAGCAGGCGCATGCGAAATCCGTTGAGAGCCTGCCTGCGAAGATCTTCCTCTCCCATGTAGACATGCGCCTTTAGGCCAAGAACGGCAGCTGCGGTTGCCGTTGCGACGCCATGCTGACCGGCTCCGGTTTCGGCAATGACGCGTTTTTTTCCCATTCGGCGGGCAAGCAACGCCTGACCGAGTGTATTGTTAATTTTGTGAGAACCGGTGTGTAAAGTATCTTCCCGTTTTAGATAAATTCTGGCTTTATGAATGGCCGATAGATTAGCTGCAAAGTACAGGTGTGTTGGCCTGCCTGCATAGTCGTGCAGAAGTGCTTGGTATTCTTTTTTATAGGATGGATCTTTGATGGCTTTTTTGTACTGCTCCCAAAGCTTGTCCAGTGCAGGAATCAACAGTTCGGAAACGAAGCGCCCCCCAAACTCACCAAAATAGCCTTCTCTTTTAGCCATAGGCAACATTTTTTATTTAAAGAGTGACTGTAAAGACGTTTTAACAAACACTGAATTCCGGACGGCTTAAATTCACAGATTAAACTTTCATTCTTTAATTCGAAATAATTTCTTGTAGGTATGTCGCCAAATTACATATTGAGCTACTATGCTGAAAAAAATCATTCAACTATTCAGCAGATCCCGCAAGCAAACAGCAGATGACATATTAAAGTATCCTAAAAGCCGTCGCATTTACAGCGATTCTCATTCGATCCGGAAAACAGGCATAGATCCAGACGCACTTAAGGTAGTGCAAAGGCTCCAGCAAACCGGATACAAGGCTTACATTGTAGGGGGTAGCGTGCGCGACCTTCTACTGGGTCGGTTCCCAAAGGATTTTGATGTAGTAACCAATGCTTCTCCCAATGCTGTCAAGCGGGTATTTGCCAACAGCCGCGTTATCGGAAGACGCTTTAAAATTGTCCACGTAGTATTCAAAGGAAGCAAAATAATAGAGGTCTCTACGGCCCGCTCCATCCCAGAATCACGTTCCGGCGCAAAAGAAGCCGACGATCTCTATCTCGAAAAAGATAACCAGTTTGGTTCTTTTAAAGACGATGCCGCCCGACGCGATTTCACTATCAACTCTCTCTTTTACGACACCCGTAACGAAACCATTATCGACTATACGGGTGGCTTTGAGGATCTGCAGGATAAGATTATCCGGATCATTGGCGATGAAGACATTTCTTTACCCGAAGATCCCGTCCGCATGCTCAGAGCTGTAAAGTTTGCCAGTATGCTCGACTTTGAGCTCACTCCCAGATTGCTAAAGGGTATCAAAAAGCACCGTAAACTGATCCTCAAGGCTTCGCAGCCACGCATGCACGAAGAGTATAATAAAATCTTCCGCACCGGCCAAACAGACAAGGTATTTGCTCTCATGCACAAAACAGGCCTTCTCGAAGCCATGTTTCCCACCATTGCAGCGGCCTCTTTTCAGGGAGAAACAACCTACGAAGGCTCCGGGTTCTCCCGCAGGCTCCAGATTGCAGACAGGATGATCTCCGAACACGAAGATATTAATACCACTCTGTATTATCTGCTCATACTTGTAGATCTCGTTCGTCCTTACCTCGGGGAAACTCAGAACCGGCAAGAAAATTCTCGAAACCTGCGCCAGTCCCTCGCAAAAGCCGAAGTAGAACTCGGGCTTACCAAACGAGAAACAGAACGAATTATACAGATTCTCGAATCACTGTTTCGTTTTAGCCGGGATGTGAAAGACCGCAAAGGCTGGGTTAAAGAGTTCATGATAAAAGAGCATTTTCTTGAATCGTTTATCTTTTTTAAGATTCTTGCCCGATCCGAAAACAACGAAGAAGCAATCCAGAAAGCATTCTTCTGGGAAATTGGCCTGCGCAAAAAACTTCCCCATGCCATTCGAAAATCGAGTGGCCACAGAAGCCCTTCGCATCGGCCCGCGAGAACAGAAGAAGCTTGACGCCAGATAAGGCCGACAAAAAAAGTCCATGTCCTTCTGGGCGGAGGTAACATCCGCCCTTGACATCCATAGGAGGAATTATGTCAGAACGCAGGAAATACGAAATGGTATCCATTCTTGCTCCCGGAAGCGGAGAAAGCATTGAAACCGTGAAAAACAACATTGAATCAACTCTCACAAAAAGAGAAGCAGTAATCACAGGCTTTGAAGACCTTGGCCAGCAGAAAATGTTCCACCTCACCAGAAAACATGAGCGAGGGCATTTTCTTTTTCACACATTTGAAGCTGTACCAGAAGCCATCACCCAGATAACGTCCGATATGAAGATCCACCAGACTGTTATAAAAAACATGGTCTCTCGGGCTTAATATGGCTGGCGATCTTAACCGGGTTATCATGATCGGGCGCCTCACGAGGGACCCCGAACTGAAAGCAACCAATTCTGGCACTACTGTCACCCGTTTTTCACTTGCCTCTAACCGCCTCGTAAAAGGCAAAGACGGTAACTGGACGGATCAGGCAGGCTTTTTTGATTGCGTTGCTTTTGGAAAAACCGGCGAAACGATCGGAAAATTTTTCCAGAAAGGCAGAAAAATAGCCATTGAAGGCTCTCTTTCATGGTCTTCCTGGGAAAACAGCGAAGGGAAAAAGCAAAGCAAAGTTGAAATTATTGTAGATAGTTTCAACTTTATGGACTCAAAAAACCCGTCTGGTTCCGGGGACTCTTACGACGCTCGAGACAGTTTTTCTCCTGCGCCAACCAATGACAATACATACTCAGACATTGGTAGTTCCTTTCCGGAAGACGACGTACCATTTTAAGGATTATATATGAATTCAACAAACCCCCGAAATAAAACGCAGGACGATGACTCTAAAAAAGGAATGAAAAAGGATTTTAAATTCCGCCGCAAGAACTGCCGTTTTTGCGAAGAGAAAAACACCGAAATCCATTATCGCCAGGTAGAAGTACTGATCCACCTGGTTTCCAACAAAGGAAAAATTCTGCCCCGCAGGCTTACGGGCACATGCGCCAGCCACCAGAGAGAAGTAGCAAAAGCAATTAAAAAATCCCGCATGGCGGGGCTCATGCCTTTCTCTGTTCGTTAATGCTGTTGCTCCTCACATTCCCCCTCAATTTAATCTGGGGGGGAATTATTGCTTGGTTCTATAAATCAGAATCCTTCCGCCAATATATCTGGGCTCCCCCTGTTGTTCTGGCAGCTGTATCTTATTTTCTTGCGGCCGATATTTCTCTCGCTCTCTGGACCCCAAACGGACTTATTACTCTGCTCGTAATCGCAGCTTTTTCCCTTCCTAAAATTTTTCCCGTCAAAGAAGACGAGAGAATCTTTGCCCTAGAACCGCCACCTCTAAAGCTCCTGCGCGATAAATTAAAATCCGTCGACAGGGAAAACCGTCAGGATCTTTACCAGAAGATGGTGGAGGAATACGCTCGCTTTCTCTTCAGCAAAAGTGATGCGTTTTCACAGCGCAATACTGAGTTCTTTCTAAAAGGCCTTGCCATATCGTTTGCTGTCTCTTTTGCGGGGTTGTATTACTGGATGTCTGCACCCGGTGCTCTCGAGACGGTTATCCAGAAAACCATGGAAGAGCTGAATAACAGCATGCAAATGAAGCTGACGCCAGAAGAAAAATCCGGCTTCCAGACTTCGATAATTTATATGTCTCCAGTACTTGTATTCATCTCTACATCCATTTTTTTCTATTTAATCATGAATTTGCTGCGTCTGATTTCTGTCATACGTTACGGGAGATCAATCCCGTATGGCACTCTCGTATTTTTTAATCTGCCCCAGTATTTCGTTTGGCTTTTTGTAGGCGCTGGGGGAATCTATTTTCTCTCCAAAATTTTTCCGTCGCTCGAAACATTTTTTATCTTTGCCTCATTGAATTTTATCGTAGCTCTTTCCATTTTGTTTATTTTCCACGGGAACGGAATAGTCATGGCGTTTTTACAGGCCCGTCTGGTAGCGTCTTCGTGGGTGTTTACCGGAATCCTGCTAACGCTGCTCTTCTTTCCGGGCGGATTTTTATTTTTGCAGATTCTTTTTCTTTTAATAGGTTTGTTTGACTTCTTTTTCAGTTTCCGAAATAAGGCTTTACAGCCTGCCTCAGAAAATTGAATTGACCATGGTCTTATATTACAGGGAGTAAATATGAAAGTATTATTAAAACAAGATGTAACAAACCTCGGCAGAGCTGGCGATATCAAAGAAGTAAAAACAGGCTATGCCAGAAATTTTCTCATTCCCAACGGGTTTGTTATCGGAGCCGACGCTCGTTCCGAAAAAGAACAACAATTTCTGGACAACATGCGCAAGCGCAAACTGGAAAAACGCAAAAAAACAGCACAGGAATCTGCTTCTTCCTTAAATGGTAAAGAAGTTCAAATTACCGTAAAAACCGGTGCAGAAGGAAGACTCTTCGGCAGCGTAACTAACCAGACCATCCAGAAAGCGCTGGAAGAAATAGGTCACCATTTAGACCGCAAATCTATTGATCTCTCTGAACCCATTCGCCAGCTTGGCAAGTACACCGTTCAGCTTAAACTGCATGAAGGCGTAGCTGCAGCCATTACGGTGCTGGTGCAAGATGAAGAAGGAAATATTTCCGTTGCATCTGCTCCAGAAGCCGAAGAAGAATCTTCGCCTGTGGAAGAATCCGCAGCAGAAACATCTTCTGTTAGTTCTGACGACTAACTATGGAGCTTTTTGATGAAGAAGCCGAGCAAATTGTCATCGGCTCGCTTCTTTCATCACCTCATCTCTTCTCAGAAATCACGGAAGTTGTTCACCCCGAAGATTTTTTTTCGGAAGGCAATCGGATCATATTTGAAACTCTCTCGGAGCTTGTGGATGAAAATCAGGTTCCAGATACTTTGCTTCTTTTAGATGCACTAAAAGCCAAAAACAGCCTGGAGAAAGCCGGCAACTACGCTAAAATAACGTCTATTGCATCCATGGGTTCTGCCGTCTCTGCTCCTATATATGCGACCAGGGTCCGAGATTTTGCTCTGCGCCGCGCTCTCATTGAGAACATGCGGGAAATACAGCGTGGGACAATCGATATTGCCCAACCTCTGGAAGAAATTCTTTCTGAAACAGAAAAAAAAATCTATTCAATTACGAACAGATACAGCCAGACGAATGTTCAGCATATACGTGAGACAAAGGCTGAATTTGCGGAATTCTTAAAAAAGGTTGTCGAAAATAGAGGCAGCATACCGGGAACCGCAACCGGTTTTCAAAGATTCGATTCTGTAACAGGCGGTCTTAAAGGTGGCCAGATGATTGTTTTAGCGGCGCGACCGGCCGCCGGTAAAACGACACTGGCTATGAATATAGCGCAAAATATCGCGCTTAAGCTAAAAAAACCTGTCTTAATTTATTCTCTGGAAATGTCCCGCCTTGAACTCTTCCTCCGATTTGTGGCATCCTGGGGCTACTATGACTCCAGAAAACTTTCGCGCGGAGATATAGGCGCTGCAGATATAGAGCGCCTCAAGAGAACGGCAACCGAAATAATTTCTTCCGACATTTATATAGACGACAGCGCGGACCTCAATACGTGGCAATTTAAGCAACGCTCTCGTAGGCTCAACAACCAGCTTCGCACCGAGGGCAAAGAGCTCGGCCTGATTGTTGTCGATTATCTGCAGTTAATGACGGACTCTCAGCGGAGGGATCAAAGACATCTCGAAGTAGCCAGCGTATCTCGCGCCCTTAAATTGATCGCGAAAGATCTCAATGTGCCCGTCATTGCTGTATCCCAGATGAACCGCTCTATTGAACAGCGAGGAAAAGATCCCAAACCACAATTATCTGACCTCCGGGAATCCGGTGCTATTGAACAGGATGCAGACATGGTGGTGTTTATTCACCGGGAAGAATTATTCAATAAAGATCTTCCCGATACCGAGAAAAATAAAGCCGAAATTATTATTGCAAAACACAGAGCAGGTCCGACGGATGCGTTCAAAGTGAACTTCTTAAAGGACAAAAACCTTTTCCGCGATATTGACGAACACGCTCCTGATTCAATATAAATTCATCTTCTTCGATACAGAAGCGTCCTTTATGGCGGGAATATATTTTTCCAGCGTGTACTGATAGAGCTTTTCTCTGATTCTCTCTACACCGTCTTTCGAAAGCGCACTTCCCCAAACAGCATCAGGAAATTCAGAAGACAAACGCTCTCTGGTTTCTGGAAAAACGAGGTCGTCCTTGTTAAAATAGAGAATGCGAGGTTTGTCCGAAATATTCAATCGATCGATCTCTGACTCAACAATTTTTAATTCATCATAAATCTGGAATGAAGATGCATCAACGACAAAGATGAGAACATCCGTAAAACGAATTTCATCGAGAGTAGATTCAAACGCTGCAATAAGAGAAGCCGGCAGGTTCCGAATAAATCCAACCGTATCTGACAGAATACCATATAAAGGCCTGTAATCCATATCTCCCAGATATACCTTTCGCGAAGATGAATCCAGAGTCGCAAATAATCTGTCTTCGGCCAATACTTTTCGCGGCGATGAGGCAAGCTGGTTCATCAATGTACTTTTTCCCGCATTTGTGTAGCCAACCAGTGCAAACGCCGGGAGATGCCTGTTTTTTCGCGTATTGGCTTGGTGTGTTTTTACATTCTCAAGCTCATCTTTTATTTTTTGAATGCGTTTACGAACGTGGCGCCTGTCTGTCTCCAGCATGGTCTCCCCTGGCCCGCGCGTCCCTATTCCTCCACCAAGCCTAGAGAGAACACCACCAAGACCCTTTAACCGTGGGAGAATATAAGTAAGTTGCGCAAGCTCAACCTGCAGGGAGGAAGCCTTTGTCTGTGCCCTCATGGCAAAAATATCGAGAATAATTTCTATTCTTCCCAGCACTCGAATTTTCAGGGTATCTTCAAGATAACTCAACTGGTTGGCCTTTAGATTCGCATCAATAACGACAAGATTTACTCCGTCTTCGCGAATAGTATTTCGCACGCGCTCAATCAGGGTTTCGTTAATGAAGGATGCTGGGTTTGGATTGAATACTTTCACAAAAATGGACTGCATATTGCGAACACCGGCAGTGTCACAAAGCTGGTGCAGTTCTTCGAGCGATTCTTCCTGCGTTCGCTGATCCGGATACGCATCCGAGCCATACTGCCCTATTAACAGTGCAATGTACTCCCCTGCAATATTTTTGAGACTGTGCTGGTATAACGCGGATGCATCCATTCGCTACTCTTCCTGAATTTTAACAATGGATCCGCTTTTGATTTTATTTTTTTTGAACCAGTCGCGGTTCATTTCTATGGCGTACATGGCTTTTTTGCCAGAGCTCGTTATCCTCAAATCAAAGGGAACCATTTCTGCGATTTTAATAATTCGGTAATGTTTATCGATAAAGACAATCGAGAGAGAAAGGCGTGTATTCTTCATCCAGAAGTTCAGAACGATTTCTTCGTCATACGGAAAAATCATCCCCTCATTTTCCGGCATATATTCGCGAAACATCAGACCAGTTCTTTTTTTTTCGTCACTGTCTGCCACTTCTACGCGTGCAGAAACAGGAGCTCCCTTTGTATCCAAAAACTCAATAATCCAGTATTTAGAATCAGATGCAAAGGAAGTGTTCAGGGTCCCCAAAAAAAGGAGGGCCAGTAATAAGCGACTTATTCCCATTCAATCGTAGCCGGTGGTTTTGACGAAATATCGTAAACTACCCGGTTTATCCCTTTTACTTCGTTGATAATGCGAGTCGAAATTTTCCCCAGTATCTCAAATGGAACATGCGCAAAATCGGCCGTCATGCCATCTATACTCTCTACCATCCGGAGAGCAATTACATTCTCGTATGTACGCTTGTCTCCCATTACACCAACAGACTGAACGGGTAAAAATACAGCAAAGGCCTGCCATACTTTCGCATACGTTCCGCTCTTTTTGAGTTCGTCGAGAAGAATGGCATCCGCATCGCGCAGAATGGAAAGATATTGTTTTTTTACCTCCCCAATAATTCTGATGGCAAGGCCCGGTCCAGGAAACGGGTGGCGATAGAGCGACTCGCGGGAGAGCCCAAGCGATTCTCCCAGATCTCGAACCTCGTCCTTGAAAAGTTCCCTGAGTGGTTCAATCACTCTTCCTGCCTGAATTAAATCGAGCACTTCCTGAACTCTGTTATGATGAGATTTAATTGTCTCCGATGGTCCCTTTACAGATACCGATTCAATGACATCGGTATACAAGGTTCCCTGGGCCAAAAACTCGTGGTGCCCAAGCTCTTCGGCTTTTCGCTTAAATTCTTCGAGGAATAATCTGCCTATGATTTTTCTTTTTTCCTCTGGATTTGTGACGCCAGAAAGAGCCTCCAGGAATCTATCCTGAGAATAGACAACGTGAAGATTTATGTGAAATTGATTTTGAAAACGCTCAACAACGGCCTCAGTTTCCCCCTTGCGCATCAATCCTGTATCGACGTATACGCAACTGAGCTGTTCCCCGATTGCATCGTGAAGCAGCTTTGCCGTTACCGTAGAATCAACGCCCCCCGAAAGCCCCAGGAGCACGCGCTGCGAACCAACTTGTGTCCTGATTTCATGGATCTTCTCTTCTGCAAAATTGCTCATTGTCCATCGGGGTTGCATTGCGCAAACTTCTGAGCAGAAGTTTCCGAGAATTTTATTTCCTTCTTCAGAATGCTTTACTTCAGGATGAAATTGAACTCCATAGATTTTTTTCTCTTCATTAGCTATAGCTGCGTACAGAGAGTTTTCCGTTTTTCCCGCAGGAACAAATCCATCAGGCATTTTAGTAATTTTGTCCCCATGGCTCATCCATGCTACGGACATATTTTTTACCCCCTTGAATAAGGGAGAGCCTGATAACAAAATCTCAAGATTAGATTTTCCATATTCTCTGTGCTCGGACGGATCAACCTTGCCACCATTATAATGAGCAACCAGCTGTAGGCCATAACAGATCCCAAGTAGCGGAATTCCTGAATGAATAATTTCGGCATCAGGTTTAGGCGATCCTTCAACATACACGGATTCGGGCCCGCCAGAAAGAATTATTCCGGCAGGATTCATTTCCTGAATTTCTGAAAAGGGAGTAAAGTAAGGAAATATTTCTGCATAATAATGCATTTCGCGAATGCGGCGGGCAATCAGCTGTGTGTATTGAGACCCAAAATCGAGGATTACAATTTTTTCGTTCACTCAACCCAATGGCACCAAAGAAGGCGCGTTGTCGAGTTTTTTTCAATGAACTCCCTTTTTTTAGTTTACTATTTGGGAGAAGCATACATGTTCAACGATGCCGGTTGTAATCGGGTTATTATTACTCACCATCGCTTTTGCGCCTGTCGGCCAACATGCAAACAGATCAATAGCTCCGCTTCCATGCGAACGCTATACTCTGGAAATATGTAAATTGTGCGGTGAAAAAAGCAATGCCTGTTCTCAGGCAAAAATGAGATACAAGACGGTTGAATCGCAGGAAACTGAAAAAGGCTGCCAGTCTGCTCTGAATCTAATGAACATGCTGGAACCTTCCGTGCAGAAAGATATGTTCTGTACCATGAATTATTGAATTCAATTCAAAAAAAGAATTTTATCTGCCCACTCTTTTGGAACCTTTTCGGCAAGTACTTTTCTGACATAACCAGAAGCGTATCTGCGTGATAAGTGAGTTAAAATGATTCTATCATTCTCAAAAAGATGCAATGCACGAATAATCTCATCGAGGTGAATGTGTCCCCATTTTCGCGCCCGTTCAATGGGACGCTTATCGTCAATGTACGTACACTCAATCAGTAGGATTTCTGCTTTTCTGGCTTCTTCATAGTTTTCCACAAATTCAAAAGTGGTATCTCCAGAATATACCACCAGTGGCGTTTCTTTCTCTTCGCTTATTTCCACGGAGTCTTTCCGCAATTTATGCAGTTCTGCCCCACTCAGCCCTTCAAATTCTGGCTTCAATTTTTTTACTTTGCGGATAAGGGCATATCCCAAAGCATCTACGCGATGTTCTGCCTCCAATGCCCTCACGAAAGTATTACCGGTAAGTTTAACTTCACTGCCCGGATTCAATCCTTCTATCTGAATTGGGTATTCAAACCCCTCAATTTTATTCCAGAGTTTCAGAATTTCGCTCAAAGGCTCTACAATGGATTGAGGAACATAGGCAGTTCCCGGGGGCAGGTGTTTCAGCGATCTCTGCGAAAAGTAATAGGGCAGACCAGATGCATGATCCAGATGACCATGAGACAAAAATATTCGGGGTATATCAATGAGCGTCTGCGGAGCGCGCCCAATATCAAAAGCAAGGTGGAAACCTGGCAAAATGTAATATGATTCAATTCCTCCAAGGCCCATACCCTGGATTTTGATTCCTTTGTGTGTAATGTCAAATTCCCGCATTCAATCTCGATCAGGGCTGGATGTTAATCGGCTCTCAAATATTCTCTATCCTGGAGCAGATTTTCTTTTTTAAAATGAATTACAGCATGGCATTCCAGCTTATCATAATCTACGACGGTTTCCTCAATAAATTCTACGCGTACCCCCGTATCCTGTATCTGCTTTTCTATAAGTTGAATTTTCTCATCCATGCTTTTTACATAGTACGGAGCTTTCTCCAAGGGAAAGCGCTCATTCGATTTTACCATTTTCTCCGTATCGCTCGCATGTGTCCAAACTTCCAAGGCATTGTATATAGCAGCCTTGCAGGCAATCTGACCGGATTTTTCTCGCATTGCTAAAGCAGATAGAACTTCGGGAGTGAGCTGTTCAGGTGCAATTCCTGTCACCAGAAGATTCAGCTGAGGATCTGCCATTCTTTTCCAGTCTATACTTCCCTTCTGGTTTTTAAGCTCTATGTTATAATTTACGAGAGAAATTGTGTCAAAACCTTCCTGCAAAGTTTCTGGGAAATAAACAGGTTTGAACTGTTCCAATTCTGATAGATTAAAAGCGTGTCCAAAACCGAGCACCTGGTAGGTAGACTTATCAAGAAATCCTTCGCTGGTTCTGTCCATGGGAGACAAATAATCTGTGTACACTATTTTTTTTGAGCAGGACACATTACCCAGAGAAAATATTAAAATCAACAGAATACGTCGCATGGTCAGTTAATCCCCGTTCTATTCCTGTGCTGACAACCGTTTATTCATTGAGAAACAAAAGACAAGCAACTGTTTTATTTTCCCATTTCCACCAGCATGGAATCTGAAAACTTAATCCCGCGATCCGTTAACTGGTACAGGCCTGATTTTGTTTTCAGGAGGAATCCAGCTTCCTGCAGATTTTGCAGCTTTCGGATGTAGAGCTCTCGCTGGCCTTTATCAAGAAGACGCAACGAACGCATAAAATTCTGAGGTCCCAGCAGGCGAAAATGGCCTATCCATGGATCCACCCCAGAGTCCCCTGTCTCCATGTGGATACTCCAGTCTGGCAGCGTTTCCATGCGATAGTTTTCTTCAAATCCGGTAAAGGAATGGGCAGAAGCGCCGATTCCCAGATACGGTCTGTATTTCCAGTAAATGAGATTATGGACGGATTCTTTTCCTGGCAACGCAAAATTGGAAACTTCGTACTGAGAATATCCCTCTTCTTCGAGAAATTGTTTCACCAGATCAAAGTGAAACTGCGCCCTGCGGGCAGATGCTTTTTTCTTTCTGTGATTGTCTACCAGTCGCTTTAAGGCCGTTCCCTCTTCATACATTAGCGAATAGGAGGAAATATGCGATACGCCTTCCCGTATTCCCCACCAGAGATCTTCGCGAATGGAAGAAAATTTCTGGCCCGGAATTCCTGTAATAATATCCATTCCATAATTTTCAATTCCGGCTTTTCGGATTTTGTGAAATAAGCTGGTTACAGAATCTTCGGTATTCAACCTTCCCAGATACCGCAGGCTTTCCCGGCTTCTCGACTGAACGCCAGCATGGATTCTATTAACACCAGCTGCTGCGTAATCTTTGATATTGCTTTCAGAGGCGGATTCGGGATTTACTTCCAGAGTAATTTCAAGGTGGGCAGCCGTAGAAAGATTTTTTTGAAGCAGAGACAGCAACGCGTCTATAACAAATGGTGGCGCTTTTGAGGGAGTCCCGCCGCCAAAATATACACTCACAACTTTTCTATTTTTCTGAAAGTATATTTTCTTTGACTCAAAGTCTTTCTGAACTTTGTCTACATATTCCTGCCAGTCTTCTGTGGACACATTTTTTTTGGGGATGGAATAGAAATCGCAATAGGCACATTTAATGTCACACCAAGGAATGTGAAAATACACTCCCATTACCTGATGTACATTATTCATGATGCGGGCATTCGAACGTTCATCAGATTAGGATTAAAAATGGAGCAGTGAATAAATATGGTGACCCGCAACCAGACCAAGCTTTTCACGCCCCTTCAAAAAATCCAGCTCTATCAGAAACGCTGCGGCTGCTACAACCCCGCCAGCCTCATGGATCAGAGTTGCGGCTGCGTTGGCCGTTCCACCCGTTGCAAGCACATCGTCGATAAGCGCAACCTTCATTCCCGGCTTAACCGCATCGGCATGCATTTCGAGGGCATCCTTTCCATACTCGAGTTCGTACTCAGCGCGTAGTGTTTCAAAGGGAAGCTTGCCCTGTTTGCGTATAGGTATGAATCCAAGTCCCATTTTAGACGCCAGTGCTGCTCCAATAATAAAACCACGAGATTCTGCTCCAGCGATAATATCTACCTTTTCTGCGGAAGCAAGCGTAAGAGCAAACCACTCGATCATTTTCGAAAAGCCTTCGGGGCTCTGGAGTACAGGAGTTATGTCCTTAAATTGAATTCCTGGTTTAGGGAAATCGGGTATCGTGCGAATTAAATCGCGTACGGTCTGTTCCATGAGATCGGTTTGCAGACCCGAAAGAACGGGTCAATGCAAAAACGCTATTGCATATGCTTATTGAACGGCAATATCATTCCAGATGGTAGATAAGTCGTCCACCGGTACTTTCCATGTCGTAAAGCGGACGTTATAATTCAGAATTAAGCTTTTGATCTGAAAAATCATCCTGTGAAATCTGGACTTCATGATTTCTGCTTCACAGTTCAAAGAGACAATCAGATACTCTCTCGGGTTAATAATGTAGATCATATCTTCCGATTTCAAATGGTTTTTGATTTCTTCTGCAAGACTGTTTACAAGCTCTGTAGCAAAACTTTCGCCGGTTAATTTAGTGTATTTTCTGAACTCTTCAAACTTAAAATAGGTAAATGTTACAGGGCGCTTCTCTCGTAATACTGGATTAACAAGCTCCATGACAAAATCATTGAGCGAAGAGTAGAAATTGAGAAAGCGGGTATCCGGGCGCAATGCTTCTGGAAGATAATACCGTATGAAAACCTTTTCGAGGCGGTGCAGCTTTTTCTCCGCGAATAAACGGGGAGGATACACCATTCCAAGGATATACTCTTTTTCCTCGTATTCAATATCTATGCGCCCAAACAGATACTTTCCCTCCTTGTAATCAAAGGTTTTCTCGAGCAGTTTTCCATATCCCGGCGAACTGGTTTCAATCTCTTGAATCAAATCGGGAATCGTAGAAGAAAGTACTCCGTACTGGTGCAAAACGCGGGAGTTAAACTTGTCATAGATAAACAGAGATAAAATTCCAGCATTCATCGATTCAAAGAACAGATAGTACTCAAAGTACTCGTGGTACAGGGAATCGCGGGAATCCGAAAGGCGCATCTCCCAGTAATCGAGCAGATTTTCTGCCATGGCAAGAGGAATTTTAGCTTCCGAAACCAGGGCATACAGATAATCAAGATTGGGTTTATGGAATTCTCTGTATTTAATGCTCACAACGACTCCCCCTGTTTGTAGACTGTTTCCGCAAAATAACTGCTTCGCACAAAGGGCCCTGTCTTCCAGCCTTTGTAGCCCGTCTGCCTGATTATGATTTCAATTTCACTGAATTCATCGGCAGAATATATTTTTTGTACGAGAAGTTTTTCGCGGTCTGGCTGAAGATACTGGCCTACCGTAACAAGACGAACACCATTTTGGAATAATTGCTCTAATGCTTCTCGTATTTCCGAGAATGTTTCGCCTAACCCCAGCATAAGGCCAGACTTGAACGACAGAGAAGAATCGATATTTTTCAAGGCTCTAAATACGTTCAAACTTGTATTGTAAGACGCTACAGACCGTACCTGGGGAGTCAACCTCTCTACGGTTTCAAGATTGTGGGAAATTACATTGGGTCTTGCCCGTGTAATTATTTCCAGCAATTCTGGTCTGGCATGGAAATCAGGTATTAGAACTTCTACTTTAATATTCCTTGTTCGCAGGGTCCTGATCAGAGAAGCAAAATGCTCTGCCAGACCCTGCTCATCGTCGTCTCGCGTAACAGAGGTTAAAACCACGTATTCAAGTCCATGTTTTTGTACATGTGCCATAATGTCTGCTGCTTCTTTTTCAGCTATCTCCGTCAATGGCCTGCCCCTGCCTGTCTTTACACTGCAAAAACCGCAATTTCTGGTGCAAAATTCTCCTCCAATCAAAAAAGTAGCGGTACCTCTCGAATAACATTCCGAGCGGTTTGGGCAGCGGCTTTCTTCGCAAACCGTGTGAACCGTATCCCACTGGAGCAGAGCTCCCTTGGTCGGCTTTGTATCGAATCGAATCTGGCGGGATGGCAGTTTAAGCATGCTTCTCCAGCATAGCCCCTGCCAGTCTATATCCACCCTCAAGAGCATCTGGAATACCCATACCATGGTAATCCCATCCGGTAATATGCATCCCTGAATGTTGATCCATTAAACCCATAAGCTCGCGCTTCCATTCGGAATACCCGGAAAAATAGAGTGGAATTCCCGGATCATGGCGCACAACTTTACTGAACAATGGCTTTCCATGAATCGTAAACAGACGCTTGAGCGATTCTTCTGCCATTCCAGACAAATCTGAATCCGAGAAAACAGAGGCATCCCCTTTTACCATCGTCTTAGTAAGCGATTGTCCTTCAATGGCTCTCCCCGGAAAAAGGGAAGACGAAAACAAAGTACCCATAATGGAAAATTTCTCCTTGCGCGGGACAAGAAACCCAAAACCATTGGGCTTAAAGATTTTTGAATCCCAGCCATGAAAAACTACATTGACAGGAGAATAGCGCATGCCGGAAAGATGGCTGGAAAGAAGCTCATCCATTTTCTGGACAGCAGGAGCAAGATGCTTCGCCTGGATGGCCCAGACTACCCGGTTATACATCCTGCTGCCACCATTCCATTTCAGGGAATACTGGCCATTTCTCTTCTCTACCGAAATTATTTTGTGCGAAACAAAATTTACAGAATATTTTTCGCGCAATGCTTTTGCCAGTGCTTTGGGCAATGTGGCAAGACCATCTGCGAAAGAATACATTCCACGCTCGCGAGAGGTAAACTCGTAACCCGGAAACTTACTGAACCAGTACTCTTTTCTGTCGGCTGCCATTTTTTTTACGCTTGCGGCAAGAGATAATCCGCTCCTCAAATTTGCGTACAACTGAGGAAAGGCTGCCGAAAACTCCAGATCTTCTGCTTCGCATCCATATACCCCGCGAGAAAATGGCGAAGCGAGATATTCTGCATTGGTCTCCCCCGCAAAATGTTTCACAAAGTCGAAAAAACTCATTTTTTCCCAAGGGGCCGCTTTTTTTCCCATAGCAGATGCCAGCGCAATTTTCTGGGGAAGATAAATTAATGAAGATGCAATAAAAGAAAGAGGACCCGATGGAACCTGCTGCGGACTGCCTTCGCGCACGATAAATCTTTTTTTGCCGACTGGGTTGGCTTTCACAATCTGGCTTTCGCATTGCTCCTGTTTAGCAGTAAGAAAAAGTAAAGGGTTGCGAACGAGATATGTCTCTGGACCTTCTTCGAGAATAAAACCATTTTCTCGAAGCGTTTGAACTTTCCCGCCCGGTTCGCCAGGATCAAAGATGTCAATCTGCCCCTGGTAACCGTTTTCCTTCAAAAAATACGCTGTGCTTAAACCGGAAATTCCTGCGCCTACAATGGCTGTGTTGCTCATGTCTCTTTATTTTCTGCAAGTTGGTTCTGTAAATTACAAAAGAGTTGACTCTGCCAATCTATTTCGCAGAATAATAAAAGGCGTACCGGCTGAACCAGAGTATCCGAGGGTTCTCAGGCAACACAGGAATTATATGAACAAGCTAAAGAATCCTTTATACCAGATAATCTTTGAAGCCGATACCCCGGCAGGAAAAGCTTTTGATATTTCCTTGTTGTGGGTGATTGTTCTATCCATTCTGGTAACCATACTCGAAACAATCCCCAATCTAAGCCCGCTCCAGAAACAATTTTTAATCTATCTGGAATGGATCTTTACAGTTCTATTCTCCGTGGAATACCTGCTGCGCATGTACTCCTCGCCCAAACCGGTACTGTATATGCGCAGTGCAATGGGCATTGTTGATCTGCTCGCCCTGTTGCCCACGTATCTGTCTCTGTTTTTTGCAGGCTCTTCGTATTTTGTCGTTTTGCGCGCAATGCGCCTGCTCAGGATTTTCCGAATACTTAAACTGAATCGCTATGTTTCTGAATCGCGCGTCCTTATGCAGGCTCTAAAAATGAGCATACCCAAAATTCTCGTCTTTTTAGGTTCTGTTGTTACTCTCGTCATTATTCTCGGCACCATCATGTACATGGTAGAAGGCCCTGAACATGGTTTTACGAGTATTCCCATTTCTATTTACTGGGCCATTGTTACATTGACAACAGTTGGCTTTGGCGACATTGTTCCCAAAACTCCGTTTGGACAAATAATTGCCTCAGCGGTAATGATTTTAGGGTACGGGATTCTTGCTGTCCCAACCGGCATTGTAACTGTAGAACTTGCCGAAGTACAGAAGACCAAGGTTACCACACAGCTTTGTCCATCCTGTTTTCGGGAAGGCCACGATACTGACGCAAAATTCTGCAAATACTGCGGGGCAGAGTTAAATCCGGATCCCGGAGCGAATACAACATGAGTGCTGCGGAATCCGCAAAGCGCAGAATATTAATTGTCGATGATTCGCGAACGTCCCAGGAATTTCTCCGCAAGACCCTCGCCAGTGCCGGCTATACGTGGATAGATCTGCAAAGCAGTGGAGCAAATGCTCTAAAATATCTTGGGATAGGCGAAAAAGACGAACCACGGATTTCCATTGATCTCATTTTGCTCGACATTGTAATGCGGGATTTAACCGGCATCCAGGTTTTGCGACTCATCAAGAATATCCCTGAATATGAAGACGTACCTGTCATCATGGTGAGCGCAGAGGAAAGCGTAAAGCAGTTATTTGAAGCCTTTGAAGCAGGTGCTACCGACTATATTGAAAAACCTCCTAAAAGGGTAGAACTGCTGGCCCGCGTACACTCTGCCCTGAAACTAAAGGACGCGTTAGACCAGAGAAGAGCCCGCGAAAAAGAACTCGAAGAGGCTAACCATCTTCTGGAGCTTGCCAACCGCTCCTATATTAAAACAAACAGAACCGATGGACTCACCGGCATTTTCAATAAAAGAGCATTTGATGAATTTTACGAAGCCGAATGGGATACAGCGGTTCAGACAAAAAAACTCATAGCCCTTTTCATGATCGACATTGATGATTTCAAAAAATATAATGATACCTATGGCCACCAGGCGGGAGACAAAATACTGAAAAGCGTTGCCGAAGCTTTGCAGCACAGCCTTAGCAAAAAAACTGATATTCTGGCCAGATTCGGTGGAGAAGAATTTATTGTTCTATTGCCTGCCACAACGCGCCAAGAAGCCATTGCAACCAGCCAGCGATTCAAAAAAGCCGTTCTCGATCTGCGAATTCCCCATAAGCTATCCGACCACAAAATATTGACTATCTCTCAGGGAATTATGACAACTCTACCCGTTTCCAATGGAGACAAAGAGCGAGTCAAAAAAATTGCAGACAAAGCCCTGTACAAAGCAAAACACAGCGGAAAAAATGCAATACGGTATTATGAAGACGGGAATGGGTAAGCGGACCAAACAAGGAATTAAAAAGAAACCATTTCCTTTTTCTTGATTTCGCGCTCCAGTTTTTTGTATGGGTCCTCGTTCTGCGGCGGGGCTGGAATAGTCGTTTGTTTTTGCGGCTGGTTAATGAACGAGCGAACCAGATACACTCTCTCTAATTCTGTATTCGAAATTTTAGAAATATCTTTTTCTACAATGTCATTAATGAGATTGTGAATCCTTCTGGAGTTAGACTTCCATTCAGGATCGAGAGGATACAACAGAAGGGCCAGTTCTTCTCCCTTTTTGCTGCCTGCTCTGTCGCGCACTATCTGGAACATTTCCCGGTCCAGAATATCATCGAAGTTTTTCTGGACTTCGGGGGAAAGCTGCTGCATTATTTCCTGGACAGTGGGGAAATGTTTTTTCCGAAAAAGGTTTTCATCGAGAATGGCCATGACTTTATTTTTTTGCGTAACTCTTGTAATCAATTCCATGTTGTCTGTTCGCTTGCGAGTTTCCTGCTGTTCTGCTGCCTCACGCAAAGATTTATACTCCTTCCGGGCCAAAGCCTGCTCGTGTTCAATGCGTTCTTTCGCTAGGCCAAAAGCCATATCCTGCATAAATTCAAAACCAAGCATCATGAACAGTTTCACATACCAAGGAAAATAATCCTGGTATGCACCCTTCAAAGAATTACCATATTTCTTTACAAATTTTTTTTCTTTAAATAAATCCGGAATATCCGCTTCTGCCGCATCCGCGAGTTTCCTCATCACGAGTGCCTGCCCTCTGTGGCTGCGCGGAAGATTTTGCGTAAGCTCGGCAAGAATATGAAACGTTTCTTTTGCTTTATAGGCAAAGCAGTGGTATTTTGTTTTATCAGAATACCAGTGAATATATACAAGATCAGGATCCTTTGAGAAAAGATTCCAGACAGCCTCAGGATATTTTCGTCTTTCTCTCTCTTCCATGAACAGAATAAAGTCTTTGAGGGCAACACCACCTGCTTTCAGTTTTTCTTTGATTCCAATAATTTCTTCGACCTGTCGCTTATATTTTTCTTCGGCGGCATCTTCTTCAGAAAGCCTGCCGAACGCATTTAGAATTTCCAGTGAAAGCTTTCCCGGAAATGATTGAACCGAGGAAACCTTGTGCAATGCCAGCAAATGGTCTCGGAGAATATCGGCAAGCTTAACACCGAATCTGTTTGATTCCGGGTTATTTACGTCTTCGGCATACAGAGTCCTCTCCATTTCTAACAGTCGCATATTGCGCAGACATTGTTTATCCTGCTGGCATTGAGGAAGTAAATTTTCTGCCATAAACCGCTCGGCAAGCTTAAACACAGAAAACCTGTACTGGCGATACACGGCCATGATTCCGTACCCGGGTATTTCTGCGAGGACTTCCCTCTGCACAAGAACCTTTTTAATATCCTGAATCACAAGGGAGATCAATCGGGAAGGAGGAATAATTTTAAAATCTGAAATGCCCACCGAAGCAATAAAATCACGGGATATGGATTGAAAGTCTGACTTTCCATGATTGAGCAAATCTTCGTTAATATCGCTCCAGAGCGCATTTTCGTCGAATTTGTTGTATATGCTTAAATACCTCTCTATGTTCCCCGCCGAAAACTCAATTAGCTCTTCGTAGATTACATCGATATCCTGGCTTTCACTGTGGCTCAAAAAGACGGGATTGATGCGGATGCGCTGGTCTTCTTCGCTGAATACAAAAACGAAAAGCTGCAATACAAGCCTGTTATAAATGAGTTTTTTCAGAATTTCTATCAATTGAAATTCCGAGAAAGAAAGAAGAGGGTCGGGCAGGCGGTTCAGAGAAAATAGAGAGCCGCTTTTTGCGTTCGCATTTTTAGAGAAGAGGGCTATTTGTTCAAAAATAAGATGACGGTTTTTATCGTCGAGTGCTATGGCATGCTCTGGATTTTTCTGAATATTATATATTTCAGGGAAAGTGTGCCGCACAGTGGTTAATGAAAAATATATTCTTTTCTTTGACAACTAAAATTAACATGGATCGCAAATTCCAAGCGTGCAATCATATTTTCACGATCTATAGCGCGCCGGAATTTCACTGAGTCGCTTATATTTGCGAACTTTACCATCGGGCGTCCTGACGTAATAGGTATTGTTTCTAAAATCTATGGACACAGCATTTTTTTTATTCTCACTGCCTATATTCTGCATGGTCGAGAGCATTTTCTTGTACGCGAGTGGCAGCTCTTCATGAGAGTAGAAAACCTGGCTACCTGTTTTATCCCTGACTGTATAGATGCCGTTCTCATTTATTATTTTAGTGCCATAGTAATCGTAGGTTTCAAAGAGTTTCACGTTCCCAGATGGAACATTATCCGATTTTTTTTTGGGGCCCGTCGCTTGGGGAATGCTTACACGGCGGTTGGCTCTGGCGTTGTCGCTAAGCCTCCCCGTTATCGAAAGATACACAATAAAGAAAAGAGCCGCAACGGATATAACAAGAAAAATAATCATATCAGCGAATGGATGGCAGGCGCCAGCCCCTGTAGTGCGCGAGCAGGCGCAGGGCCAGCCCCACAAAGAATATGCCGAGCAGCCTATATTCCGGGAAATAGTTTTGTGCTTCCATGAAATACACTCCCACGGAAATGAGAATGGCAACGCTTCCATAAAAATCAGTAGTGAGTACGGCTGGCACTTCGTTGAGAAGAGCGTCGCGCAGCATGCCTCCGCCCACAGCTGTCAAAAATCCCAACAGAATGACTCCCGCCATATTGAACTGTGCAGAGATTCCCACAAGCGCACCCGTAATTGAAAACGAAACGAGACCAACCGCATCCGAGAAAATAAATACCGGGCCTCTTTCAAATTCGTGGTGCCTGTCAAGCCTAAGAGCCACGGTAAACAAAATTGAACCAATAACTATGAGAATGGGCTCGGGGTGGGTTATCGAGTACGGAGGGCGGTCTGCCAGAATATCCCGGATGGTGCCCCCACCGAGGGCCGTCAGAAACGAAACCACGCCAACTCCCAGTAGATCCAAATTTTTCCGGACACCAAAAATGGTTCCACTGATGGCGAAGGCAGCCGTTCCGATAAAGTCGGCAATATCAAAAAGACTCACACTGGAAGTCATTTGGTTTTGACGTATGCTGTCAATATCAGCGTAACACTGAATTTATGAGAGTCCCCAGCATGGAATCGTGTGTACCCACTGCTTTCTGGTTAGCCTCGTACATTCTTTGCACTTCTATCATGTTTACCATTTCTGTGACAATATTCACGTTGGATGCTTCGAGATACCCCTGCAGAATTTGAGGCGGATTTTCGAAAGCGGCGGGGCGCATATCTCCGGATTCGGGAGTTGTACCATAAAAAGAATCACCCTCTTTCATCAAATGCCTTGGATAGTCTACGTAGCGAACCTGAAGTTTATCGAGCAGAACTGGATTTTCCCACTGGTTTACATCGCGGCCATATACTCTCTCCGGATTGGTTCCAATGGCACCATTGATCCAGACTTCTCCATTTTCTCGCACAATAAAATTATTCTGATTTACCTGAATGGGCCCTTTTTCTCCCAACAGAGGAAATCCCTGGTGGTTAACAAGATAGCCGTTTTTATCGAGTACAAATGCGCCAGACCGAGACAATTTTGCCCCCCGGTCCGTTTGCACCACAAAGAAACCTTCGCCATCCAGCGCAAGGTCGGCGGGGTTATCCGTTTTTTTGAGGGCACCCTGGTCAAATCTGGTAAAGACTTCGTTGACTTCTGCCCCTGTCCCAAGTTTCCCAACAAGGGGGGAAATATCAAAACTGCCCATCGGAGTCCAGCCTACTCCATCATCGTTGGTTCTGTGAAGAAGCAGTTCTGGAAAATTCTGAAATATAACGGTATCTTCTTTAAAAGCAGTCTTATCGACATTGGCAAGATTATTGGCCACAATGTCCATTTTGTGCTGCATTACCGTCATTCCGGAAGCACCCGTGTAGATTCCTCTAAGCATATTTCAGTATCGGTCATTTCTAACAAGTTGTTACAACGTTTTTCGTAATTTTATGGACATAGGCTTTTAACTACTGGAAATTTTTTTCTGAATGGGCTATTTTTTTGGGGGAATAAATGATAAAAGTGAAAATTGAATCACATTATACAAGTATATGAACAAGCAACATTATATATGGAGAATGTGGATAATTGAAGTAAAAAAATACCTGGGAGAAGACTTCATGGAATTTTTGTTAACCGAAGGGAGTCTCTCGCGCGCGCTTTCCATCTGTCTTTCAACGAGAGAAGCTCCGTTGCTTCTGCGAGAAAGCATGGAGGAAAAAGTTCGGGGATACCGCCTTCCCGTTGCAGTAAAGCTGCCTGCGTCTCTTGCGGCACGGGAAAATATTCGTCTCCCGGAAAGCTCTATCTGCCGCCGTATCTCCAACCTAAAGAAGGGACGGCGACAAAAAACTGTTGCATAGAGTCCCGCAATCCGATAATTGGCCAATGCAGGCAGATGGACAATACTTTGTATCGCTGGGTGCTGGTATTAACCAAGTTCCATTAATTCTTTCTGCCCAGGGGCTTGGATTTAGAACCATTGCTATAGATCAAAATCTTCAGGCCCCGGGATTTGAATTTGCTACCGTTCAAATTCATGAATCCATTTTCAATTATCGAAAAGTACTCTATAAACTTTCCATGGCTGTAGACACACAGGACATTGCGGGAATCTATTCTGCCTCCTATGGCCATGCATTGCTAAGTGCTTCATATATTGCAGAACATTTGAAATTGCGCGGAATCCCCCGCACTACCATGGAATCAATTTTAGACAAAAGCTATGTTCGAGAACTATTATCCCGGACCCCTGTACCAGAAATATCGCAACCGCGCTATCTAAAAGCTTTTTCGGGTATGCTGAAAACGGACATTGAGGCTCTCGGTTTTCCATTAATTGTAAAAGCGAGAAGCGGGGCAGGTAAACATGCAGTATTCGAGGCCGATAAATTTTCTTCTCTCAAAGAAATTTTATCGCGCAAAAATTTTTCGGCTCAAAAACTCGAAGCAAACTCTTTTATACTCGAAGAAAAAATCGATGGAGATGAAATTATTGTTACGGGGCTCGTAGAAAATTTTGAATTTTACCTGTTAACAATCACAGATAAAATTCATTCTCCCTTACCACCATTCATCGACATGGAACACAGATTTCCATCCGCTTACTACTCTCTTTCGCAAAAAATTCTGAACGGAATGCAGAGCCTTGTGAAAACCTTGCAGATTCCCGCAGGGCCCATTGTCGCGGAGTTTATCGTTAAGGACCAGGAGCTGTTTCTCATTGAAATGAGCCCGCAGGTGCCCGGTGAGCTGATTGGCGAATATCTAATTCCCGCCGCTACTGGAATCAACCTGTATTCAGAAATTGTCCGCGTTTTAGCAGGTCTACCTACAAACCTTGTGAAAAAAAGAAAAATAAAACCGATGAAACAAATTCGCATCCAGTATATTGTACAGAATCCAGGCAATGCTGCCTGGGAGAATATGCTGGGCAATGCTTACGCAGGCAGGGTATTTAACCCTAACCCGGTAAATCCACCGCGTTCCAATGCAGACCGTTTTGGCGCTCTCGTTTTTGTAGAAAACAGCTAACCGTTTGGGCAAAGACTTTCGCGAGTTCGGCAAAAAGAATCTGGCCGAAGGGGCAGCGCCCCATCAACCTCGACGCTTGCGATCCGAAGGATTCAAATACTTTTTGCGCAGGCGCAGCGACGATGGAGCCACTTCAAGAATTTCGTCGTCTTCAAGGAAGTCCATAGCCTGTTCCAACGTCAGCTTTCTTGGAGGTGTGAGGCGAATAGCGTCGTCCGATCCAGAAGCGCGAACGTTAGAAAGTTTTTTCTCTTTGATAGGATTCACATCGAGATCGGTTTCTTTGGAGTGGATACCAATGATCATACCAACGTAAACCTCTGTCTGAGGCTCAATAAACAGGTCGCCACGTTCCTGTATAGTGTCGAGAGCATAGGCATTGGCCTTGCCTGTTTCCATGCTGATAATGGCACCTCGCGTTCTTCCAGAAATAGTACCCGAGAAAGGGCGATACTCCAAAAAGATACTGGAAAGAGATCCTTCGCCGCGAGTTTCCGTAAGGAAGAAACTGCGGAAGCCTATGATACCGCGCGTAGGCATTTCAAATTTCACGCGAACAACTCCATCAGCAATCGTTTCCATAAGCGTCATAATTCCACGACGGCGATTAAGCTCTTGGATAACACCACCTGAATAGGATTCTGGCATATCCATCACGATTTCTTCGTAAGGCTCCATTTTCTGGCCGTCAATTTCACGCATAATTACTTCTGGCTTGGATACACCGAGCTCAAATCCTTCGCGGCGCATATTCTCAATCAGAATGGCAAGCTGAAGCTCGCCGCGCCCGGACACCTTGAATTTATCGCCGAGATCATCCACGCGCAAAGAAAGATTTGTCTTCAGCTCTTTTTCGAGTCTTTCGCGGATATTTCTCGATGTAACCCATTTCCCTTCTCTACCGGCAAAGGGAGAATCGTTCACCATGAACTGCATGGACACCGTAGGCGGTTCTATCACAATGCGCGGCAGAGCAACCGGCGGCTCTGCACTCGTGAGAGTATCTCCAATTGTCATTTCTGCAATTCCGGCAATAGCAACGATATCGCCAGAAATTACTTCTGGCACCTCAGTGCGCTTTAGCCCCATAAAGGAAAACAGCTTGGTAATGCGTTGTTTAGACTGGGTTGGTTCTCCCTTCTCGTTTTCTCCGAGAAGATACACTTCCTGGTTCACCTGTCCTTTTCCGCCAAACACGCGGCCTATACAGATTCTTCCAAGATATTCGTTATAGTCAAGATTTGTCACCTGGAACTTAAAGGGCCCATCTTCTTCGCGGGCTGAATCCTGGCAATAATCCAGTACAGTTTCTAAAAGAGGCTCAATGTCCTTGCGCTCATCTGTCAGCTTTTTAATGGCAAAACCATTTTTAGCAGATGCATAGACGACGGGGAACTCAATCTGCTCATTGGTTGCACCAAGCTCCATAAATAGTTCAAACGTTTCATCGACCACTTTATCCGGATCGCAGTTTGGCTTATCAATTTTGTTGATTACGAGAATAATCTTGTGGCCAAGTTCCAGCGCTTTTTTGAGTACAAAGCGGGTTTGAGGCATGGGGCCTTCCATGGCGTCTACAAGCAGAAGACAGGAATCTACCATTTTTAACACGCGCTCAACCTCGCCACCAAAGTCAGAGTGGCCGGGGGTATCGACAATATTGATTTTGTAGTCTTGATACTGTACGGCTGTGTTTTTGGCTAAAATGGTAATACCGCGCTCTCTTTCGAGATCGTTAGAATCCATCACGCGCTCACTGGATTCTTTTGCATCGAGTGATGTTGTAAATTTTAAAATTTCGTCTACCATAGTGGTTTTGCCATGGTCAACGTGTGCAATAATTGCAATGTTCTTGATTTTTGCTGACATGCCGGACTTTATTTCGCTGCGTGACAAAGTGTAAAGCAGGAATACGCTCCCTGTTGACGTAAATAGCTCGTTGCATATGCTAGCAGCAAATAATACTTGCAGTCCAGCGGCCTGTTTTCAGCATATAAACATGCTGATAGCGATTCTCGGTACGGCCTTTGCACAGGGCCTTCTCGGTTCTATCCATTGCGTGGGCATGTGCGGACCCTTTGTGTATCTTTTCAATGCGGGAGCTAAAAAATCTTTCGTCAGAAATTTTGTCTACAATGCCAGTCGAAGCATCAGCTATTCTACCATGGGATTTGTCCTCGGCTCTATCGGCTTTGGAATCAATACGTTTTTTCTATCCAACACGGCAGCCATTCTTGGTGGAGCACTCATCATTCTTTTTGCCTTTTCGTATATCATACCTGGGCCGTTTTCAAAAATAATGAGCAGCTCGCTGCCCAATGGTTTTTACCAGTTCCTTGCAGGCACCATAAAAAAATTTGACAACAAAACTCTTCTCGCTGGATTTATGGGAGGCATATCCGGATTGCTTCCCTGCGGCCTTTTATATCCCGCCTATTCGATGGCCATTCTCACTGGCAACCCCTGGCATGGAGCTCTTGTCATGTTTGCTTTTAGCCTTGGAACCTACCCTGCTCTCATGGTTCTCGGAATGATCAGCCAGAAAGTTTTAGCCATTTTCCAGAAAGTTCAATACAGAATTATTCTCGCCATTCTTTTACTCGCCCTCGGAATTTATACCATTGTCACGCGGGTAAACATTGATGTAGAAAAAGGAGAAGATTGCCACACGGAAGTCCCCGAAGAGAAAAAGTAAGGAAGCCCTCCGGGCAGGTAGTTCTTTAGCCGGGCAAACCAGACAACAGAGACAATGTGTCTTCTGAAAGCTCTCCGGTAGAAACAGCCGTTACAGGCCCCGTCATGCGTACCATACCATCTTCGAGAATGTTAATTTGCAGAACTCCGCCCGGCATCTCGACGAGTACATCCCTTCCCACATAGCCCAGCTTATGTGCAACCGAAGCAGCCGCACAGGAAGAAGATCCAGAAGCCAGTGTGTAACCTGCACCGCGCTCCCATATTTCAATACGAATTTTTTGATCATCAACTTTCTGCATAAACTGCACATTGGTGCGGTTGGGAAACAGATAGTGCATTTCCAGCCAGGGGCCAATTTTTTCTGCCAGTTCCCGCGTGGGATTTTCTGAAGTAATCACGCAATGGGGATTTCCCATGGAAACAGCAGTAGCACGTATCGCGCCCCAGGGAGTATCTATCTCCTGTTCAACAAATTCTCCCGATTTGTTAGAAGCAGAAACAGGAATTCCCTGAATGCTGAAATCCGGTTTGCCCATATCAATTTCTATTTTGTCCTTTGAATACACGATGGCAGAAACTCTGCCCCCACGGGTCTGAATAATAAAACGTTCGTGCCTGATGAGCCCGCGATCAAAAAGATAGCGCACAAAAATGCGCAATCCGTTTCCGCTTTTCTCTGCTTCAGATCCATCGGGGTTAAAAATGCGAAGCTCAAAATCACCATTCTCTTTTTGGACAGGGCCCCATAAAATACCGTCAGATCCTATGCCATAGTTGCGATCGCAAAGGAGCTTAATGCTTTCTTTGCTCAATGCCAGGCTGGTCTCTCTGGGATCGATAACAAAGTAATCATTTCCCAGAGCATGATATTTATAGTATTTCATGGTTTAGATTCCCCGGGAAAATCCTGTCTTTGCATTCCTGTTACGATACGCATCGAATACTTTTGCTATATGGCGAACGCCGAACGTACCATTTTCAGTAAGGAGAATGCTGTCATCGTTTATAATGAGAAGATCGTCTGCTGCAAATTTCTGCAGGGCAGACATCTCTGCCGCAAACCGTTCTTTAAATGAAACTTTCCATTTGTTTTCAAAACCGGAAATAGAAAAAAAGAAACTTCCCATGATAGAGCGAATAATTTCTGAACGCATCTCGTCTTCTTCATTCTTTCCGTATCCCTTTTCAAAGCGGGGTTCTTCGCCTTCTATCGCTTTTTTGTAGCGATTGTACTTCACGGGATTTTGAGCAAATACTCTATTTATTTGAGATATAGCTGAAGCTCCCAGACCCAGCAAATCCAGTTCTGGCTTGGTGGTATAGCCCATAAAATTGCGGTGCAGCGCATGGGATGCAAGAGCTTTTGATAATTCGTCCCCTGGCAGAGCAAAGTGATCCATGCCTATTTGAACATATCCGTCGCTTAACAGTTCTTCACGCACACGCAAATATATTCGCAGCTTTTCTTCTGGTCCGGGAAGAGCCGTTTCATCCATTTTTTTCTGGTTACTCTTCATCCAGGGAATATGGGCATAACTGAAAAATGCAAGTCTGTCGGGGCGATGCTTACGGATAAAGGAGAAGTTCTCGGTATAGCTTTCCATAGTCTGGTGGGGAAGCCCGTAGATAAAATCCAGATTCACAGAAACAAAGCCGAGCTTCCTTGCATGAGAAATAAGAGCGTCGAGGTGTTCTATATCCTGTGGTCGGTTAACAGCACGCAGCACCTGTGGCGTAACATCCTGGATGCCAAAGCTGATCCTGTTAAAACCTTCATTAAATAAATATTCGAGATAGTCAGGAGAAAGCACCATTGGATCTAACTCAATAGACTGCTCAATATCTCTTGAAAATGAAAAAATCTCCCGAAGCGAATCAAGCAGTTTTTGCCAGTCTTCTATGCGCAGAAAATTAGGAGTTCCGCCCCCAAAATGAAGCTGTTCAACTGTAATCCCTTTTCCTATTGTCTCACCGTAGTACGCAAGCTCAGACAGCAAATAGTCCATATAGTCATCAATAATATTTTTTTGTCTGCTGATAACAGTGTTGCATCCGCAGTACAAACACTGGTTTTCGCAAAAGGGAAGATGCACGTATACGCTCAGGGGAGCTTTTTGTTCCCGGCTTTTTATAGCGTTCCAGAATAATTGGGCGTTAAACTCCTCGCTCCATTCGAGCGCTGTCGGGTACGATGTGTATCTTGGTACGGGAGAATCAAATCTCTCTATTAACTTTTGGATTTTTTCGTTATCTTTCCCGTTCATACTCTCTCGCTTGATTTAAAACGTCCATCATCAATCCTAAGCAGGCTCTGTTCACGCCTGGGTGGTCAACTGAATCAAAATGTGGCTGGATTTTTCCCGCACAGACAAAGTTCCGGATTCCGCTATAAGAAGGCAAGACAATTTAAGTTTCCCCTATAAGATTTCCGTAAATAAATTATGATGAGGGGACATTTCTTGATTTGGATGACACTGGTCGGAACAATGTACCCGCTTTTGGCTATACCCTGTTCTGATTCGCAACTTACCAGTGAGAAGGAAATCAGCAAAACCTATACTATCGCAAGAGGATCTTCGTGCCGGTTTTCTGCCTCTGCGTATTTGTCCGCCGGAAAATCTTCCCTGCTTGCACACAGGCCAACCGAAGCACTCTGGTTTGCGCAAATGGCGGAAAAGGGCAAATTGCCTTCTGGCCAGTTGCCCGATCTGTTTTTACTCGAAGGGGATTCCTTGCTGGAGCTTGGCCGCTACGAAGAGGCAATCATTGCCTTACAGCATAAGTTTCCATCGTCGGCAACTCCGGAATACCAGCAGAAAGCTCATTTGTTGTTGATAAAAACCTACTACCTGAAAGCGGGTAAAACGCGTGATAAAAATGTTCTTTATCTCCTGAGCACGTACAATAAAAAGTATCCGGAAAGCCGCTTTTCCGATTTGCTGCAATCATGGCTCGAACAATCCTGATACTTTTTGCCCTTAGCTTCCTTGTCTTTGCCTGTATAGGCAAAGCATCCACTCACTCCAGTTTGCAGGAGGGGCAAAGACTCTATGTGGTACACTGCAGCTCCTGCCATGGAACCAGTGCGGACGGCAAAGGGCCAGCATCTGCTTCCCTTGCAGAACCACCAAGGGATATTATACAATTGAGAGAAGAGGGCAAACTAAATAAAATCTCTCTGGTTCGCTCTATCTTGGATGGTTTACCGGGAACCGGTATGCCTCCCTACGCCGACTCTGTATCCGTAGAAGAGGCCGACTGGATTGCAGAGTACCTTCTCAATATGAATCTCGCGGAGAATTGAGCATCCGACTAAGCCTGCGAAAATACCGCAAAACGAACTCTTCTTTTTTGTTTTTGAGGCCCACCATTTCCGGTTTATCCTCTAACTGCAGGCGTTCTTCCCGAATGGAATATTGCCTGCCCAAGCGCTTTTCCAGAGAGGGCATTTGATTTTGAGCAACTACTCTAATCAGCTTATCTGGATCGCGCAAAATCGATTTCAGCAGAGGGCTACCGAGAAATCTTTGCAGGAGGCCTCCATGGCTCTGTGGTATTGTTTCAACGTCTGTATTTAGAGCATTTACTCCAGAAAGAGGCATCCCCTCAATGGTACCGTTCACCAGAAACCCAGGCAAACGCGCCGCTGCATCTTCTATCCACTTTTTGTAAAGAGATAGAATATAGTCCGACGGCACTTTTTTCCCCTGGATGGAAAGAGCTGGAAGAGTGGCACGCTTGCGTATCACTTTTTCATTGATGGACTCCAAAGGAGAAAACCGGTTCACATTGCGCGAAAGCCATGCATCGGTGTGGTGTGTACCCGTGGTATGTATCTCTCTGTAAGAAAATGCAAGATCTTGGCCGAGCAAAACCAATTCAGAAAACCCCATTTGCCGCAAGAGATCAATTACCGATGTTGCCACTGATCCGCCAGACTGTATTTCTCCTGGAATTTTGCCCGTCCACTCTGGCGGCAACAGAGCTTCCTCTATGATATCGCAACCGGGTGTAACTGCTCTGCGATTACCGTGGTACTGTGCCGTAAAAGAAAGAGCAAGCGGTCCGCGCCAGTCCCGCACGATAACGGGATTGGCCACAAAGTCTGCCACAAGGATGGGATATTTTCCGGGATTCCCTTTTGGTAAACCGGCAAAGTGTTTTCTCGTAAACGTTTGCGCATCGAGTGAAAAAATCAGATGAGGCTCTATGCCCATGCGGTGCAACACTCGATAGGCAGAATCTACACTTGCAATAAAATATTTTTCCCTATTTTCTCTAAGCCAGTTCAATCGCCCCCGTAAACTTGGCCCGGTAGAGACCAGCACAGCACGCATCCCGTTGGCGTATCCAAACAAAGAAGATACTGGATGCGCCCTGTCTGTATGGCGTAGATTCATAAACGCATTTTTAATCCACAGGGGTTCAAACTCTAATCTGGTAAACAAATCGGATAGGCGCGATGATAACGTTCTTTTTATAAGATCGGTTTGGCCCTGATAAAATTTTGGATCTACAGAGGCTGGTCCTGTCTGGGTAAAAATTCTATATCCTAACAGCTCTTCAATGGTCAACCCCTCCAGAAAATCCATAAGCCTATCTGAATCTTCCGGGCTTGCCACAACGGATTCGGCAAATGCATCTGGCTCTAAATTGCGCAACTCTCGAAGCAATACACTATCTGCATCGAGAACAACGAGATGGCCGCCCGTTCTGTTTTTCTGGAGAGCCTGCAACAATGGGATAGAAGCAGCACCAAGGACAATGGCCAGCAATCCCTTCTTTAACTGAAATCCGGCCAGGGCTCGTTGGGCCTCCCTCTGCGGGTCTCTCGGTGAGAGCAGTGGTTTCTCATCATTATTTAGCTTTTCATTGCGTGCGAAAATCTGAATTTGCCCCTGATGAGATTCTATCCGATAGTGTGCTCTATTTCCCTCAACCGACAACTGCAGCATGCACCAGAGAGTTCCCGATAAACAGGGGAGCAAGCAGAAAGCCTGAAAACGCTATGATCATAAAAGAACTGGAAATTTCGGGATTTAAATCCTTTGCCAATAAAACGAGAGTTCATTTTGATACGAGTTTCACTGCAGTGGTTGGCCCCAACGGTTGCGGGAAATCCAACATTCTCGATGCTGTAAAGTGGGTACTCGGCGAAAAATCTGTAAAGTCCATTCGCGGCGAAAAAATGGAAGATGTCATTTTTTCTGGAACGGAAACGCGAAAACCTGCCAACTTTGCAGAAGTCATTTTGACGCTCGATAACGAGACAAAAATATTCCGACTGGACGTTCCCTTTGTTAAAATTGGGCGGCGCCTTTACCGGGACGGCCAAAGCCAATATTTTATTAACGATAAGCGAGTTTCTCGAAAAGAAGTGGAAGAACTGCTCATGGATACCGGTATCGGAAAATCCAGTTACTCTTTTATGGAGCAGGGGCAAATGGATATGATTCTCTCTTCCAAACCAGAAGACAGACGCTATATTTTTGAAGAAGCTGCCGGTATCTCCCGATATAAATCCCAACGCGGAGAGGCAGAAAAAAATCTTGAAAATGCACTACTCAATATTACGCGCCTCATGGATATTCTTGGGGAGCTTGAACGCGAACATAAATTAAAAACTTCGCAGGCAGAAAAAACCGAAAAATACCGCGAACTGATTGCACGCCAAAAGGAACACGATCTCAAAATCCGGTATGTTAACCTGATGGAAATAGACAGCCGCCTACAGGAATACGACGAAAAACTAAATCGCAAACGTTCCGAAAGAGAGAAACTGCAGCAGAAAGTTCTTTTGATGCAGGAAAAACTTGAACTGCAGGAAAAGGAGCGCCGGGAAAAAACAGAAGAACTCCATACAAAGGGTGTAACCAACCAGATTTCACGAGATCGTATTATTGAGTGGCAAAACTCCATTGCCATCATGAGCGTAAAGCGCAAAGAGCTGGACCTTCAAAAATTGAATATCCAGCAGCAAATGCAAAAAGTGGAAAAGCGCGTGAAGCAGTTAAACGAAGAACTGGCAGCGCAAAATCAAATGACTCTTCAACTCGATCTCCACATTGAAGACGCAAGAAAAGCTCTGGAAACCGTCCGGATTAAACTGGTAGAGCGGCACGAAAAAGAGAAAAAAACGCTGGAGGCAATTTCCAGCAATGGAAAATCTCTTTCAGAAAACCGTGCCTATACAAATGAGCTCCGGGAAAAAATGGAAGTTGTAATTCAGGACCTCCTGAGCTCTTTGAAGCAGGAAACTGCGCAGTGGGAAAAATTCAGCGTTGATCGCAATAAGAAAATTGAAGCGCTAAAAAATACCATTGAAAAAATTTTTTCTGACAGCAATCCATCGCCAAATTTAAGCGGCATTGATAAACAAACTCTGTTAAGCCAGATCGACGAGGTGAGCAGCCTTCCTCCTGGTTTATATCATATCCTGTTTGAGAAAGGAGGGGTTCATTCGCGCAAAGAAGAACTCGACGAAAGAATTATTCAGGCCGAACAGAGAGCAAGGGAGCTGGAGCACGAAAAAATAGACTTGCAGGAAAATCTTGAACAATTGCGCGAAGAAGAGCGTTCCCTGATTAGACACCAGGAGACAATTCTTGGTGATATAAAAAGTTATAATGTGCAGAAAGATTCCTTCTTTGAAAAAGAAAAAAATCTCCATGAGCACATTGCACACGAACGGTCCAGCCTCCAGTTCATACAAAATCAGTTTGCTAAACTGGATAAAGATATTATCAACTTGGATCAGGAACAAAAAAACCGGGAAAGAGAAATCACCAGACTGCAGCAGGGCATCCAGAAAGAAATTGAAAGAATTGAATCCCTCGAAAAAGCTGTAGAAAAACTCGAAGCAAGAAAAGAGGAGATGCTTCAGGCCATCCACCGCGAAAATCAAAAAGTCACGGAAATTTATGACTCGATGAACGAATTAGAGGTCAAACTTGGTACAATGATTGGCACGCGCGAAGCCCAGATTCAAGATATTTATAACGATTACAATCTTACCATAGATGAAATTAAAGAACAGATAGGCACCATGAAAATTCAGACGGGTGCTGAAAAAGCAAAACTTTCTGAAATTCAAAAAGCTATCGAAGAGCTTGGCCCCATCAATCCACTCGCCATAGAAGAGCTAAAAACAGTCCAGCAACTGGTTGATCACAACAGAGAGCAACTTGAGGATCTTACCCGCGCCCGTAATGATATTCTTGGCGTAATCAAAGAAATACACCAGAAATCGGAAGAGCTTTTTTCGTCCACCTTTCGGCAGGTTCAGGAAAACTTTGCGCAGATATTTAATAAGCTGTTTCATGGCGGAACGGTGGATCTTCATCTCAGTGAACCAGAGAAACCTCTCGAAAGCGGAATCGATATTCAGGTCCAACCACCCGGTAAACGACCGCGCTCTCTTCGTCTGCTTTCCGGGGGAGAGAAAGCTCTTACCGCGACTGCCCTGCTGTTTTCACTCTACATGGTAAAGAGTTCACCCTTTTGTATCCTCGACGAAATTGACGCTCCTTTAGACGACCAGAACGTAGGACGATTTCTCAAAATGCTTGAAGATTTTCGAGGGGGCACTCAGTTCATAATTATTACTCATAACAAAAAAACAATGCACGAAGCCGACAGTATCTTTGGGGTTACCATGGAAGAAGCCGGCGTGAGCAAGCTAATGTCTGTGGAAATTAACCGAAAAGCTGTTATTTCCTCTGAAAATGCTTAGAGTTTTCAAAATCCACTACAAGCTCCATAAGTTTTTGTCCGGTTATCACATTCAGCATTTTGCTGTCTATAACTGTTTTTTCTGCCTGCTCCGACAGGGATGCATTTGTGAGAATATAGCCCATGTCCATTTTTCTTTCTGTCAACTCGTGAATAAAATTGGAAATAAAAATGTCGCTCAAAGTTGGTTCGTTTTTCATTTGGCGAAGGCTGAATAATGCTTTGAGTTTTGAGGCGTCTTTTTTTTCCGCCTGAATTTCTACTGTTCCCGCTTCTTTAACCTCGTGCTTTGAGACAGCATCGTAGCCAAGATAAGAGATGGACCGCCCTCCAAAAGCAGCTAATTCATCGAGGCTGTAACCAAGAAACGCGGCAGAAGAACGGGCAAGATTTGGTGGAGCATATTCTGCTTTGACTTCCCAACCACTGTCTGTTTTATTAAAAAACTTCTCAAAAGAAACAGAATAGTCTTTCTGAAGTCCTGACAATGCGTAGACAAGCCTTTGCGGAAACAAGTTGGCGAAGCCCTCTGTAAAAATCTGGACAAAACTTTTCTGGGGTTTAATCATTGGCTCCAGGTCTATTTCATCGATAAATATTTTCAGTTTTGCCAAATCTCTGTAATTTGGCTCATCCTTTTTCAGAATTTCAAAGACTCTCGAAGCTTCCTGAAATTTTTCCAGCCTTAAATTTATCAGCAGAAGGTAATACCGCAGCTCACGAACAATATTGGGAGAAGCAGATTTTTCCTGTATTCCCTTATCCAGGAAAATACTCAAAACATCCCAAAGCCCCAGCTTGCTGTGAAAAAACAGACCCATTCTTAACAACAGCAGAGACATGGAGTCGTCCGAAAAGTAATTGAGGAGAGATGGAAGCATTTTGCGCCCTTCGTCAAAGTGGTTTGTTTGACACATTGCAGTAAAATACAACTTGTAATTCATGTTATCTGGCTGGAGCGCCATTAATTCTTCCATTAAGCTAATGGCTTCATTTTGTTTACCCGTTTCAAACAGGCTGACTGCATAAGCCAGTTTATGTGGCTCTGCATTTTCGAGAGATAATACTTTTTCTAAGTATGGAATGGCGATCTCGAGATTGCCTGTCGCTGTGGCCAACTCGGATATTTTTAGGGGAATTCCCTGCGCATCGGGATCCAGTCGCAGCAGATACAGAAAAGTTTCGAGCGCATCCTCCATGCGCCCAAAATTCCAGTAGAGATTTCCAAGTTTTCGGTTGGTTTCGTGCGCATCAAATCGAGTGGAATAAACGGGGGACTTTAGAGCTTTCTCGTATTCGTCTACAGCTTTGTTAAAATCTTCCTTTTGCATCGCTAAGTCTCCAGAAAACGAAAGAAGCACGGGGTCATCTGGATTTGTTTTGCGAAGATTTTCTATCAGCTCTTCTGCTTCTTCTACCCTTCCTGATTCAAGCATTTTTTCAAGCTTGCCATAATGGTCTTCCCGTGGGCGTAACGCCAGGAGCAAAGCCAAAATTATTATAGCGAGGGCAAGGAGTAAAAGGATGGTGAGTAACATAAATTCTACTTGTATGGAAATCGGCCTTTGTTTGGTTTGTTCATGTCTTTTGAATATATAAGCGGTTCTCTACATTGGGATAACACGGACCTTTCTGGATTAACGGAAAAAATCGCGCAACTATTAAAAGAAAAATACGCTTATACAGGTGCCTATTACCTTTACAACACCAATATTTTTCTCCAAAGGGCGACCCTGTTTGAACAATACTTTCCGGAAGATTATTTTTTCTATTCTGTAAAGTCTCTTTCTAACCTTCATTTTCTTAGCCACTTGTCCCACAAAGAGCAGTTCGGGACAGATGTCGTTTCTTCCGGCGAAATGGTGCGGGCAGCCCGGGCAGGTTTTCAAGGGGAACGAATCGTATTTGCCGGCGTAGGCAAAACTGCGGCAGAAATTCAGCTGGGTATTGACATGCAGATTCATTCGTTTCACGTTGAATCGCTGGCAGAAATTCGACTGATTGGGCAAATCAGCAGCGAAAGTCAAAAACATGCCCGCATATCCTTTCGGATCAATCCTGATGTTCATGTTGATACTCATAAACATATTACAACGGGCAAAGAAGAAAATAAGTTTGGCCTTGCCATAAAAGAAATTCCTGCGGCTCTGGATCTCATCAAGAGTTTCTCTCATGCCTCTCTCGTGGGAATACAGTCCCATATAGGATCTCAAATACTCGATCACCAGCCGTATCTGAACTCTCTCGGAAAGCTGATACCAATTGCGAAGGAAATTGAAGAAGCAGGTTTTCCTTTGGAATACATTTCGCTTGGAGGCGGATTTGGAATCGATTATAAGCAGAATCCCTATTCAAAGAAAGTTCCGGAAGAATTTTCTCTCGAAACCCTGTCTAAAGGGCTTCACGCTTTTCGCCCTTTGCCATGGAAATTGTATTTTGAACCGGGTAGATTTATTTCGGCCCCATCAGGAGTACTCATTACAAATGTAACCTACAAAAAAGAGAAAACCGGATTTTCGATTGCGATCACAGATGCCGGTATGGGTGACTTAATGCGTCCCGCGCTCTATGGAGCCGTACACCCCATTTATCCCGTTCGCGAAAAGCATCAAATTTTCAAAGTGGACATAGCTGGCCCTATCTGTGAATCGACCGATTATTTTAGCCGTCAGACAGAATCTCCAGAGTTAAGCGAAGGGGACCGACTTGCCATTCTCCATGCAGGTGCATATGGAGCAACTATGGGAAGCATTTACAACACTCGCCCCTTGATTCCCGAAATAGCCTTTGACAGCAGTGAAACTATTTCAGTAATCCGTAGACCGCAAACCCTGGAAGAGTTGCTGTCCCTGGAAATTCTCTAACAGGTTGTTGTTTTTCAACAGCCGGCTTTAACTTGAAAATGTGGCGCTTACGCGCCGGGTACTTTTTGGCCAGAGGGACAAAGCTTTTTGCTGCAGAGGCACTTGTTCTATTGTATTTTATACTGTTCTAAGCAAACAGAAAGATTCCCAACAAAGGACAAAGATTCCATTACCCCTTTATCGACGAAATAATTTGTTCCGGTAGTAAAGCCCTGCCCGGGTAGGGCCCTTTATTTTAAATTAAATATCCATCATGGGAAGGGATGGAGGAACGGACTCTGGCAGAACTTCTCGTACCGCATCAGGAAACACTGTTCTAACCGGCATGGGAACAAACGTTAATGCGAGCATCACCATGGAAGCAATCGCAAGAAATTTTCGCCGTGGATCCAGTGGGACAGAAAACTCTGAAGTATACACCCTGGGGTGCCTTAGACCGAGCAATAGAAGAAGTATGGACCAAACCAGATACCCACCCGTAAACAGGGCAAACAGTGTTACTGCAACAAAAAGAAAATAAGAGAGATATCGAGACTTGTCTCCGAAATACGCATAGGCAACATGACCTCCATCGAGTTGCCCGGCAGGCATTAAATTTAACGCCGTGACAAAAAAGCCTGCCCATCCGGCAAATGCCATCGGATGCACAAACAGCTCATAGCCCGCTGGAATATCGACCATTATCTCAATGAGCAACCGAAACAGCAAAGAATCTCCATATTCGAGATAACTCCCATAATTTGTTACCATGCGGACATCCGATAAATGCAAGCCAATCAGGGTTACAGGAATGGAAAGGAAAAAAGACATGAGTGGCCCGGCTATTGCAATATCAAATAAAGCCTTTCTGCTGCCCGGCATGGCTTTCATGCTGATAAACGCTCCAAGTGTACCAAAGGGAGACAGCAAGGGAAAGGGGATAAAATAGGGAAGCGTTACGGGAACGCCATAATGGCGGGCCACAAAGTAATGTCCGAGTTCATGCGCGCCAAGAATCATGATCATGGAATTAGAAAAGAGCCAGGCCTGGACAGCGGCAGAACCAAAACCCGGGTCTGCCGAGAAATAGCCCGTAATCCAGACAGATGCATATGTTAAAACAAAGAGCAAAGGAATGCGGCTGCTGTTAGTTATTTTTGGTGGAGCTGCCTGTGTTGGCTTTTCTGGTTCTTGCATTTTTCTCCCGACTCACGGCGCTTACTTTTTTTGGGGAAGACGGATACTCCGGGCGACTATGGTAGACAGAGAGTAGTGTTTCCAGAAAGGCAGCCTTGATTTTGTCGACATCACCGAAAGATAAGCCAGATTCTTTCAACTGGCCAGCATTTATTTTGTTTTGCACAAGCCTGTCTATCATTTCCATAATTGTCTCGGGGGAGAAATCAGAAAGGGAGCGGGAAGCTGCCTCTATGGTATCGGCAAGCATAACCACGGCTGTTTCACGCGACTGGGGAATGGGCCCGGGATACGTAAAGTCTGCAACATTGGGGGCAACTTTATTTCCCGATTCATGCAGGGCTTCATGGTATACTGACTGTATGGTCGTTGTTCCATGGTGCTCAGGAATGAATTTGATAATTGCCTCGGGCAGACGCATTTTTCTACCCATGGCAATGCCATCCGTCACATGACCGACAATGATTCTTGCTTTCTCTCCGGGAGTATACTTTTCCGTATTTTTCAGAATGCTTCTGTTTTCAATATAAAATTCAGGATGAATTGTTTTTCCTATGTCATGATACAGGCAGCCCGTCTTGGCAAGCAGAACATCTCCACCAATCGCTGACACGGCTCTTTCCGTGACATTTGCCAGCATCATGGAATGGTTATAGGTAGAGGGTGCCTCTACGGCCATTTTTTTTAACAGAGGAGATTCGTAGTCAGCAAGCTCCTGCAAACGAAACTTTGTCGGAATGTTAAATATAACTTCGTAAAGAGGTAAAATTCCCGTCATTATTATCAAACTTGCATACGCATTCATGTAAGCTAAAAAAATATTAAACACGGTTTTGGCTCCCATCCCCGTGTTGAGCAACTCCATGGCTAACACGATGATAGCGTAAGCAGTACCCATAATAAGGGCTCCCTTAAAGAACTGGGTTCGCTTTTTCATTCGTGCAGCAGAATATATGCCGGTTACAAGAGATATTATAGAAAACAGCAAAGTGGATGTATCATACGCGGATAGTATGTACAAATATACGGTAGAGAATATTCCCGTGATTAAGGTCACGCGGGGATTAAACAAAACGGTCAGCAAAGCACTGAATGCGCCTGCCGGAATGAGAAGGCCAAAGTATGTGCCTGGTTGCTGTTTAAGCATGGCCATGGATACAAGCAGCGTGATGGCAAAAAAAACGATAATCAGAGAATGAAAAATTATATGGCTCGATAACTCTGTTTTCCCTATCCCGGAATACTTGTGGATAAAAAATCCAACCGATACAGACATTAGTGCCATTATCAGAAAATATGCCGCAATATACCTTTTATTTGCCTTTCCATAAAACTGATTCATTGCCTGGATTTTCTTTTCCATATTGCGGTCGACTGGATCACCAGCACGCGCAATATATTCTCCCCGCCTTAAAGACTCAAAGACAGGGGCAATGGAAGCGGCTGCGAGTTCTTTTTTTCGCGCAGTCACTTTGGGGCTGTATTCCATATAGGGATTTTTCTGGTAGAGTGCGAGTATTCTATGAATCAGAAAGGTCCTGGCCTCCTCTGGAATAAGCCTTTCCATATCCGGATCTGCAAGCTGTGCTAATCGCCTGTAGGCATAATTCGAGAAAATTTCCTGAGCCCCTATTATGCGATAACCCTCCCAGAGAATATCCTGCGAGCGTCCGGGGGCATCGCTCGTTTTTATGAGGACGCCAGACACGCTGAGTTCTTTTCGCAGTTCGATAGAGGGGGTATCTTTGATGATACCATAATTATCAAAGATTAACGTTGCATAACGAACGGCCCACTGGGCAACGGAACCGGGGGGCAAGTTTTCTATTACTCCCGGATTGTAAAGAGATGGCTTGGCGGATAATTCTTTCAATAATGCTTCTGTCTCTGCCTGTCGGTTTTCCGATGAGCTGTCCGATAAAAGATTTAGTTCTCTATTCAATTGCTCAATGATTTTTCTAAGAACATTGTAATCTCTGGAAAAATAGAGGCGTTCTTTATGAAAGGCTTCTTGCCGAAGGCTTTCCGTTACCTCTTTGTTTACGTACCGAACATCGTACCGCACGCGAATATCTTCGTTGACAATGTCCCCGACTCGATAATCAACAGGCTTTTTTAAAAATGGAATCGATAGAAAATAAGTCGTCAATACCAGCGTAAAGACAAAAAGAACAATTACTGTCTTGCGAACGGTTTTGGGGCTGTATTTTTTTTCAAGAAGTGACCACGAGAACTCCAACAGCCTCCGCCTGAATTCATCGACAAGTCGTTTCATACCGAATCAGTTTTCGCTGGAGCAGAGACGTTTAATCTCTTCTAACAATTGAGCATGTCTCTGTAAAATGGGAACAACCTGTTTTTTATCGCAGTTATCACTCAAATTCATATCTGCCATGATTTTTTCGAGAGCTTTCTTTTCGAGAGATGAATAGTGCAAAAGATTCTCCATTGCTTTGATTGAATCCGTTTTGTCTTTAAGCTCGGACTGCATAAGTGCGGTAAGCGCATCGAGTGCCTGCTTTTCTTTCGCTTCTTCTTTTTTTACCGAATCTCTGTATTCTTCCAGATTCAACAGGGCGCGGTTGATTCTTTTTTGTTCTTCAAGAAGCTCGGCTTCAAAATCTACGAGTTGTTCATAGGCCTGGTTGGATGCTTCCAGATACAAACCTTCCTGTCTGGAAAGCTCAAAAACATTTTCTATTCTCTGTAGCCACTGGATCTCCTCTGTCTGGGCCCGGGACAGCTTTCTTTTATATACCTCAGAGGTGATCACTTTTTCGATGAGAATAATGAGAGCAGAACTTTGCACAGGTTTCTGCAGAAGGTAAACGTCCTTTCTGCCATTCAACAGCGCAGAAGCCTTGTCGAGAAGATCAGAAGGAACGAGAAGAAAAATGATGATTCCTTCGGGTAATTTTTCGATCTCATTTCTTTCGATGGACGCAAGATCTTCTTTTTCGTCAAAGTCTCCAACATAAAGTGTCTGGGCGGCTTTGCCAGATTCTACCAGCGCTTCAAATGGAAATTCCCCGCTACCCAGCCTTTCGTGCGAAATTTTCATATCGCTATTTTCTAAATTCTCCCACGGAAGTTTTTTTAAGCGTGCTGAACCGCCGCGCGTCCAAAAAATGCGTACTTCTTCTCTCATGCTAAACAGTCCCTCAAATACAGGTTATGCGTCAACCCGATATAAAAAAAACTCAAATTTTTCCGTATTATGTCGACTAAAAAAACAGAGGATTATCGAAAATAGATTGACTAAACTTAAGCGGTTTAGTATATTTTCCCAAGGAATCGTACACGGAGGGCATTATGAACATTAAAAAAAACGATTTAATTAATGCGGCAAGAACAATACAGTCGCAGACTCTGGAGAAAAAACGTGCCCAGGAAGGGCCCCCCCCCATAAACAGAGAGTCAGTTACAACAGGTGACTCAGATTTATCATCGATAGGCATGAAAAGCCGGGTTCTTGGGCTGCAGCAAGAGGTAAAAGAGCTTCAAACAGAGGCTTCTAACAGACAAATGCAGATAGCCTTTCTGGAAAAACTGGACGATAATGGCAACTGGCAGAGTGAGCTCAAAAAGTTTATGAACGACAATGTCCGCCAGGACAGGTTTTCATCTGCTCTTACGCTTTCAGAATATCTTGAAGCACAGTCTAAAGAGCTTCAAAGTATCAGCAACAACATTCTCCAGAAAGAAGTACAAATGCAGAATATTCTATCCGTAAGCCTACTTGAATCGGGCGCGCAGCCAAATATTGTGAAAGAGGTATCTAACAGTGATAATCTTTTCAACAACCTGGATGCAACGTCTATTAAAAAGCTTGTAAATTCTTAAATTAAGAGTTGACAGGCTATTTCCCTTTCAGGACATGGCTTAAAAGTTTCGGAGGAAGAAATTGCCAAACAATCAATCAGCAAAGAAAAGAGTGCGCCAGAGTGCCAAGCGCAGAGATGCTAACCGCCAAAAGAAAAGCGGCGCGCGCACGTACGAGAAAAAGTTGCGCAAGGCTGTAGAAGAAAACCGTATTGAAGACGCGCAGGCAGCATACCGCACTTTTACCTCCCTTATAGACAGGGCGGCAAAACGAAACATTGTTCACAAGAACACTGCTGCACGTAAAAAATCTCGCTTGAACAGCCTCGTAAAAAAAGCAGTTTTCGCTGCGAAAGAAACGGCTCCAGCCGCTGTTGCTGAATAAAGTATTCATAAAGGGCGATTAGCTCAGTTGGTTAGAGCACCTGCCTTACAAGCAGGGGGTCACTAGTTCGAATCTAGTATCGCCCAAAACCCTATTCACTTGCAACAAGCTCCGGGCAGCTGTTCCAGTTTACTGGTAGTCTATATTCTGTTATACCGTCTCCAAAAACTCAATCACAGCACTTAAGAACTCCGCCTGGTTTGTATGGTGGAGCCAGTGGTCTCCATCTTTGATCAACAGTACGGTACCTTTCGGAAAATACGAAACAAACAAATCTGTATCCTTCTTCGTAAAAAAAGGTGAATTATCGCCTGCAATCAAGAGAGATGGCTCCGGAAATACAGCGTCAATTTCTGGAAATTCAATTCCATTTCTTCTCTCCCTTTCAAGCACTGGTAGATTGAGTACCCACCGGAAATTTTCCCCGGAACGCTCCAGATTCATCATCAGAAATTGTCGCACAAAGGGATTGCTTATCCTGTCGGCCATGGCATCTTCAATTTCTTTGCGTGACACCGCTCTCTCTGCTCCTGCATTTTTCATTCCGTCAAATTCTCTGGAATAATCTATCTCGTAATTTCGTGGCGCAATATCTACCACAATCAGTCCCTTTACCAGAGAGGGGTTCTTTAAGGCAAAATACATCGCAACGAGTCCCCCCATAGAATGCCCCAGTAAAATCACGGGTGTCTGGATCTGTTTCTCTATAAAGTGAAGCAGATCGGCAGACATGGATTCGATACTGTGTTCGTCTGCGTGAAAGCTGTTTCCATGATTTCTTGCGTCGAGTGCAAACACGGAATGATTTTCTGAAAGCCTGCCTGCAATGGTGTGCCAGTTCCGGGACGACCCAAATAGTCCATGCAGAATTAATACAGGTATGGAACCCTCTGGACCAGGATAGTGGCGCGAATACAGTAAATCCATGGTACACTGTACAGAAGGCCTTGACGGTGTCATCCGTTCCATTACACTATTCCACATGAAACTAATCATAGAAGGGTACCACGAAAGAAATTATTTATCGTATTTATCCATTCATTCTGATTATCCTTCAGAGAAAGTTTCTCTTTTTCTGCTCACTCTTCTTTACCCCTACTTTCTGCATAAAGAGAAACCAGAAACGTTTTTATCGAGAGAACTGCGCACCCAGCTTGCGGCCCATGGAATGCAGGTTTCTCAGCATTCTCCTGTGAATAATCAAATCAATTTTTCTTTTACATTGACCCAGAATTCTTTTTTTCCTGACGCCACTCTTACTGGTACACCAGCTTCGCTATACGAAACAGTAGAAATGTTGCGACCAGGATCCGATGTCTCCAAAGCAATATCCATGCATCTGGACGACAAACCCGAGACGGACATATTTTTGACGCGCTCACTTCTATCTGCTGCAACAATACTGGCAACAGCCGGAATCATGGACTCCAGAGACTCCATACGCAAAATTAAACAAGACTGGGAAAACGGACTATTGCTGGTTCACTTTTTCAACATACTTTCCCTGATCGGGGAAACTGCAAGCGAATATAACAAAAGGGCTCTCTCTTCTCTCGATGCCCTGCAGAATACTAAGGCAGGATTTTCCATAATCACATCGCCACAAGATGGCTACCTGGCAGGGTTTCATCAAAATATTTTTGAACAATGGATTCTCCCGGTTTCTGGAAATAATATGTCTGGAACCATAAAACTGCTTGTCCCGTTTGGAAAATATCTTTCCAAGGGCGAACCCGTTCTCCAGATTTTTTCCGAAGCGATTCCCCAAGGTGGCGAGACGCTCTTGGAAATTTCTCAAACACCCGTAGCGGTAAACATTACGGTTGCTGATTCTCATTGACGCGCTAAATCAAAACCAAAAATCTTCTGCATGCGGCACGAACAATCTTCTGAACTGATTATTAAAAACCTGCGGGTGTACGTTCTCAACCAACCGGGATATTTTGCCAACCTTCTCACAACCATTTCTAATTTTGGTGTAAACATAGGCGATGTTAAACTCCTCAAAAGAGCAGACCAGTCCAACATACGGGAAGTGGAAATGCATCTTGCCTATCCCGGCCAAGAAGAAGAAGTAATCTCTGGCATCAAGGAACTCGAAGGAATCGAATTTGATTCCATTCTTGATCCCGTTCTGGAGATTCATAAGGGCGGAAAAATCGAAATGTGCAACAGGGTTTCTATCAACACTCCCGGAGATATCCGTCGCATTTATACTCCCGGCGTTGCAGAAGTCTGTCGCCTCATTCAGAAAAATCCTGAGGCCGCAAAAAAATATACATCGATTGGCAACACGGTGGCTATCATAACCAATGGAACTGCTATTCTTGGACTGGGCGACATTGGGCCCGTTGCGGGCATGCCCGTCATGGAAGGAAAAGCAGTCCTGTTTAAGCATCTCGTTGGGATAAGCGGAATACCCATCCTGATAGACGAAAAAGATCCCCAGAAAATTATTGATACTATTCTGAGAATTGCGCCCACGTTTGGAGCAATCAAGCTCGAAGATTTTAAGGCCCCGGAATGCTTCGAAATTGAGCAGGCCCTCGAAGAAAAACTCAGCATGCCGGTAATGCACGACGATCAGCACGGAACAGCAACGGTAACATTAGCAGCACTGCTCAGCGTGGCAGAGTATACACAGCGCAATCTGCACGAATCCGTCATAGGACTGATTGGACTCGGTGCCGCAGGCACGGGCATAGCAAAGCTTCTGCTGTCTTTTGGAGCAAAGTCAATTCTGGGGGCAGACATCGACGAAGGCGCAAAAAGGAGAATTGCTTCCATGGGAGCCATGCCATCGGACATCAACGAAATCATGAACAGCGCAGATATCGTCATTGCAACGACGGGTGTCCCCGGCCTCATTGCTCCCGACATGATACGGGCCGGCCAGGTTATTCTGGCTCTGTCTAATCCAAATCCGGAAATCCTGCCACAGCAGGCCCTTGCAGCGGGAGCCTCCTTTGCAGCAGACGGCAGAGGAGTCAACAATGCTCTGGCATTTCCAGGACTGTTTCGTGGCGCCTTAAATGCCGGAGCAACCAGATTCACAGATGCAATGAAAATCGCAGCGGCACAGGCAATAGCAGATAAAGCCAACCGCGAACACAAAGAACTCGTACCAGCACTACTCAACCCGGAGGTACACAGAGCAGTTACCGAAGCGGTTGAACGTACCGCACTTACATGAGTGAATTCTTTTCCCTTCTCGAAGAAATTCGCAATGAAAGTATTTGGAAAAAAAAGGGGGAAGGCTTAGCAATCCTCCAGAGGGGTTTTTCGAATATTTATTCTACCGCAAAGCATTCCGTGCCAGTGGGGAACTGGGATACTGTATCGTATAGTCACTTTACAACAGAAGTCCCCGGCGCTAAAGTACCGGATCGAAATAACCTGGATACAACACATGGACAGGCAGTATTTTTTCACGCAATCGTCCATATAGAATACACTGCTATAGATCTTGCTTTGGACCATGCGTATCGCTTCCGCAATCTTCCAGAAGAATACTACCGTGACTGGATTCAAGTCGCCCATGAGGAGACCCTTCATTTTGAGCTTTTGCTCAAAATACTTCATAGTTTGGGATACGAGTACGGAGATTTTCCCGTGCACTCCGGTTTATACCAAGCAGCGAAACGCTCGTCAGAGGATCTCTGTATGCGGATGGCAGCCCTGCCAGGCTATATGGAAGCAAATGGTCTCGATGCCCATGCCTTTCTGTCTTCCAAAGCGGCCCGATTTCCCTGGCAACTGCAAAAAGCTTTTCTGGAAGCAATGGAAATAATTGCAAGGGATGAAATTCAGCATGTGGCCTACGGTCTCAGGTGGTTTCGCTATGCATGCCACCAATTTGGGCGCAGTGAATTGGAGTACAAACAACTCGTAGAAAGAGCTGTTCCCGGAGCCAAATTTCATCGAAAACACTTAAACCGGGAAGCTCGCCGTAAAGCGGGATTTTCCGAATCCGAACTCGCTCTGTTTGCTTGAGTGGCCCACTAAAAGAAAAAGGATGTATTTAATCTCCAGACCCGATTTTTATCCATTACCACAATCTTTACTGGATCCTCAAATAACTCGAAATTGTTCCTGGTCTCTTTTCAGCTCGTGCACTTTCTCGTATATTTTCTTTTCAATAAAGAGATCCAGTATTTCTCCATCTAATTTTCCCTGCTTTTTTTCTTCTTCCAGAATGCTCACAGCACGCAGCGGATCCATTGCTTTTTTGTAAGGCCTGTCCCAAGCTGTCAGTGCATCGTAAATATCTGCAATGGTCATAATTCTGGTTTGTATAGAAATTTCGGAGGCCTCCAGATTTAAGGGATATCCGGTTCCATCCAGTTTTTCGTGGTGCCCATAGGCAATGAGCGGAATACCCTTTAAATCTTTTGTCCACGGTATTTTGCTGAGAAAATTAAACGTGTGCGTAACGTGGGATTCTATTTCTCTTCTTTCTTTATCGTCTAGGGTTCCCTTGCGAATAGATAAAGAGTATAATTCTACGGGCTCAATGTACGGCTTGGTACCCTCCCCATCGAGATAAAACTGCATCGCTGCGATCCTTTGAATAAAATCGAAGGATCCCTCTTCGAGAATGGTTGGTTCATTGGCTTCCAGAATCGCAGAAAGCATATGTTCCACTTCCCGATTTTTTTGATCCAACTCTATTTCGAGTTTTTGCTCTAAAGAATCCCAGGCTTCTCGAGGCAAAGTTTTCATGGACTCAATTTTTTCCCGCAGCATTTTGTTTTCAAACAGTTTTCGAATGTATTGAAATCTCCACCGTATGTTGCTAACCTGTTCGGGATAGAGCTTTTTTGCCTTCACGAGAACATGCTCGCGTACGCCAACTTTTCCAAAGTCGTGCAATAGAGAAGCATAACGCAATTCGCGCAACTGCTCCGAACTCAAGTAAATGTTTGAGAAATTGCCCCTCGCTACCCGGTTTACCGCCTCTGCCATGGAAATAGAATATTCCGCTACGCGAAAAGAATGACCGCTCGTCGTTGGGTCTCGCGCTTCAATGGCTGTTACCGATGCTTTTACAAATGCCTCAAACAGATTGCTTATATCATCTATCAGAATATTATTTTCAATGGCAACAGCCGCCTGCCCTGCAACAGAGCGTATAATTTCCATATCGTTTTCGTTAAATGGAATCACTCCCGAACCCTGCATACTCTCCAGAGTCAGTTCCATGTCCGAAATTCTCTTTTTATTCACTAACTGCAAAACTCCAATTACATCGTTCCGATGATTTTTCATGGGAATTACCATCATGGATTTTGTATGGTAATTATGCATTTTATCAAAGCTTGAATTATAGATAAACTCTGTCTTGCTAGGTAGGTGGTGCACATCAGCCAGGAGCAATTCTTCTCCCGTAAGAGCTACGTACCCCGCTATCGATTTTTTGTCAATCGGCAGCCTGAACTCGTTGGCATTTAACTGCAGTGCAGATCTCTTAAAGCGAATATGGGTAGGGGTGTCTTGCTTGCTTCCCCTTTCTACCAGGTACAAAGAAGCACCGTCTGCATCGACAAGCTCGCGGGCGCGGTCAATAATGAGCTCAATCAATTTATCAAAACTTTTTTCGGTTGCAAGGGCTTGGCCTACCTCCGTAATTTTACGAATGTCCTCATAGCTTATGTTCAGCCTGTGCTCCAGAGTATGCCTCTCGAGATCCGAACGGATTGCGCTCAGCGATGTTTCTACGGCGCGAACAGCCAGATCGCTGGAAATAGTAATCGGCAGTGCCATATAAGATTGCGGTGAAACCGCGCGAACACCGTCCGAAAATTCTACAAGCCTGCCGCGATTTTGCGCAAAAATATCTTCTGGAATAACAGGAATAACGGCAGAGGGTACAGCGAGCACTGGATGCTTGTCGTGGCAAAGCGGCTCAAGCTCAGCAGGATCGGTAAAATAATAGAGATTGCGACACAGTGAACCGAGCAAATCTGGAGGAAGCTGATCCGACAACTGGGTATGGACGCAAATAACCGTCTGTCGCGCGAAGAACATGCTGCTATGTTCTTTCCTTGTTCTCTTTTGACCACTACAATTTATGAAATGCTTGCTTAGACTGCATCGAGAATTTCCGGCGGAATAAATTCAAGAGCCTTCCTCACCACTTCTACCGGCTCTTTGTCCCGAACAATGCTTTCAGAAATATGGCGACGAAAATTTCTGGATCCTGGAACACCTGGAAAAAGTGACAGGATGTGTTTTGCAGCGGCAAGAGGATGTCCTTTCTGCTGCTCCATATATTCCAAATAATTTTCGAGAACGATTCGGCGCGTCGGTGAGTGCATTGTATTGAAAATTTCTTTATCTGCACGAGAAAACAGCCACGGATCCTCCACTGCGGCTCTTCCCATCATTACACCATCCGTAAAGGCAAGGTGTTCTTTTGCCTGGCTGAGCGTCCTGATACCACCATTTATTTCTACAGGAATTCCAAGCAGATCTTTCTTTAACTGGTACACTTCGTCATACCGCAGTGGCGGAATTTCCCGGTTCTCTGCAGGACTTAAACCACCAAGAACAGCTATGCGGGCATGGACAATCAGCCGGTCTGCTCCTGCCTGTTTTACGGAACGGGCAAAATACAAAAGGTCTCTGTAGGTCTCTTTCCCATTGATTCCGATTCTATGTTTTACTGTCACCGGTATGGATACAGATCGTTTCATGGCCTCTACGAGAGAAGCCACCAGAAGAGGATTTGCCATAAGGCATGCACCAAAATTGCCCGTCTGCACTTTATCAGAAGGACAGCCCACGTTAAGATTAATCTCACTGTAGCCAAAGCTCTCCCCGATAGCTGCTGCCTTGCTGAGAGATTCCGGATCATTGCCACCAAGCTGCAGCGCAACCGGCAGCTCTTCTTTAGAGAAAGAAATATATCTATCCGGATGGCCATGAATGAGAGCATTAGCGTGAACCATTTCCGAATACAGTAATGTCCCTCTTGTAATAAGGCGCAATAAATAGCGGAAATGGCGATCGGTGTAACCCATCATGGGTGCGATAGACAATGTAAAGGGGGGGAGCATGACGCCATGTTACAGCCCAACGTTTTTTTTCCAGAATTTTTTATTTTCTTTGCTTTACAATTTAGAATAACTCTACGTGATACTCCGTATCAAGATTAAAATTAAGGAGACAGTATGAAAAAGACAATTTTATCTCTCGCAGTTATCGCTCTTGCAGCGACAGCCTGCGGTTCCGAAAAAGACACCAAAGAACTCATGGAAAAGGCCAAAACAACTTTTGGTACAATCCCCGCCAAAATGCCCGGAGCAGAGAATGATACAGAAGCCCTTATCGCGCTTGGAAAATCTCTCTACTTTGAAAAAGCTCTTTCCATTAATAACACACAAAACTGTAACAGCTGCCATCTTCTTGACAGCGGCAAAAAAGGCGGCGTAGATAATCTCCCGACTTCTCCCGGAGCCAAAGGGAAAAATGGCAACAGAAACTCACCTACAACTCTGAACGCCGGATTCCACTTTGCCCAATTCTGGGATGGTCGCGCAAAGGATCTCGTAGAGCAGGCTGGTGGCCCTATTCTTAATCCTATCGAGATGGGTATGCCCAGCGAAGAAGCAGCGATCAAAAAAATCACTGACCTTGCTTCTTACAAAGACATGTTTGCAAAAGCCTTTCCGGAAGAAAAAGGTGCAATCACGTACGCAAACATAACTAAAGCGATCGCAGCATTTGAGCGCACATTGGTAACACATGACCGCTTTGACGACTTCCAGAATGGTAAAGCAAACGCGCTCACAAAGGAAGAAAAAGAAGGTCTGAAACTGTTTATGGACACCGGATGCACAAGTTGCCACAGCGGCAATATGCTTGGAGCTAACTCCTATCGAAAAATGGGACAGATGAAACCTTACACAGACACAAAAGATACTGGTCGCCATGCTGTCACAAAAGACGAGGCCGACAAGTACCTGTTTAAAGTACCATCTCTCAGAAACATTGCAATTACCGATCCCTACTTTCACGACGGTGCTGCAAAAACTCTCGAAGAGTCTATCAAAGTCATGGCTGATATCCAGCTTGGCAAAACCCTTACTGACGAAGAAACAGCGAAAATCGCTGCCTTCCTGAAAGCTCTCACAGACAAAGAGAGCATGTAAGATTCTTAGAACCCCAAGCAATTGCCTGGGGTTTTTCTGCATTTTCCTTTACAAAAGAAATAGATTTGTCAAAGTAGGGCATGTACAAACACATTCACCCCCCGGCCCAAGGGCAAAAAATCACCTTTGAAAAGGGTGCTTTAAAGGTACCAAACGAACCAATAATTCCTTTTATCGAAGGCGACGGCACAGGACCAGATATCTGGGCAGCCTCTGTTCGCGTTCTCGACGCAGCCGTTCAAAAAGCTTACATCGGCAAACGCAAAATCCACTGGATGGAAGTTTACGCAGGCGAAAAATCTAACGAAGTGTACGGTGAAAACACTTGGCTCCCGGAAGAAACGCTCGATGCCATTAACGATTACAAGATTGCCATTAAAGGGCCCATGACTACTCCTATCGGCGGAGGTATTCGTTCCATCAATGTTGCCCTGCGCCAACGACTGGACCTATATGTTTGCCTTCGCCCTGTGAAATATTTTACAGGTGTTCCATCTCCTGTAAAAAATCCAGAGTTTGTAGACATGGTAATTTTCCGTGAAAATACGGAAGATATATACGCAGGCGTAGAATTTGAACCCGGATCTGAAGGCGCATCTGAACTGATAGCCCTTATAAAAAAATACAAGATGGACTCCAAAGTCCGTTTTCCAGAGTCTTCATCCTTTGGCATTAAACCCATTTCCAAAGACGGTACGCGCAGACTGGTAAAATCTGCCATTCAATATGCCATCGATAACAACCGCTCATCCGTAACACTGGTTCATAAGGGCAATATCATGAAATTCACGGAAGGATATTTCCGTAACTGGGGTTACGAAGTCGCCAAAGAAGAGTTTCCCGATAAAACCGTATCCTGGGATGATTGCGGAGGAAACCCTCCTTCGGGAAAAATTCTCATCAAAGACTCCATAGCCGATGCATTTTTGCAGCAGATTCTTTTGCGGCCAAAAGAATACGATGTTATTGCAACAATGAACCTGAACGGAGACTATATTTCTGACGCCCTCGCTGCCCAGGTTGGCGGTATTGGAATTGCACCTGGTGCCAACATTAACGATGAAAATGGCGTTGCCATTTTTGAAGCAACGCATGGCACTGCACCCAAATACGCCGGGCTGGATAGGGTAAATCCCTCCTCTGTAATACTGTCCGGTGAAATGATGTTGCGCTATATGGGCTGGAAAGAAGCTGCCGATCTCGTCCTCTCGGGCATAGAAAAGGCTATTGCAACCCGCCGCGTCACATATGATTTTGCTCGGCTCATGGAAAATTCAACCGAAATCAAATGTTCGGAGTTTGGCGATAACATAATTGAACAAATCCTGAAAAATCCTTGAAAAAATATACAGGTTGCATATAATGTGACCATGTTACAGTCTTTTCAGGATCCACTGGTCGCTTTGCACGACGTTACGTTAAAGTTGCTGAGCGACCAAGACAGTGACAATCTGTTAGAAACGATTTTAGATCAGGCACTCGAATTTACCCATGCTGATTCCGGCAGTATTTCTCTTTTAGACGAACAGCGAAAATTTCTGAAAATTCGGGCCCAGCGTGGGCTCGATAATTCAGTCACCGAACGCCTCATGCTTAAACTGGGAGAAGGTGTTACAGGGCGCTGCATATTAACAGGCAGGACGCGCAATGTGGGAGACACTACAAAAGATCCGTATTATGTAGAGGTAAGGCCGGACATTCGCAGTGAACTGGCCATTCCTCTGCGCGTTGGCAAAAAAAGCTTTGGTGTAATTTCTGTAGACTCCTCGCGTTTTAATGCTTTCGACAATGCTCACGAAGAATATCTTGAGCTGCTTTCTTCCTACGCTTCGCAGATTCTTACAAACCAGCAGACGCTGCTAAATTTAACCAATCGCACGCATATAATGGAGCTTTTACTCGAAATAGCCTCCATAATCGGAAAGTTCCCCACCTTTGCGGAATTCTCTGAAGAGACAATGAGTATTCTCGAAGAAAAAGGTGGAGTTCAAAAAGCCGCAATCCATCTTCACGATGAAGTAAGCAATGAGCTCGAAATTGTCAGTTATATAAACTATACGACGGGCGAAAAAGAAAAGAGCCGCTATGCTCCCGGAGAGGGCATTACCGGCCAAGTCTTTAAGGAGAAAAAACCTTTTGCGATTCCAGACGTTACGGCAGATCAAAACTTTTTAAACAAATCCGGATCTACGCGGGTAGGCACATCTTCATGGAGTTTTTTCGCATCACCCGTTTTTACTGAAAAAAGAATTCGTGGAGTTTTTTCCATGGAGATCTTGTATCAGTCCAAATCTCTCTTTGAAGATTACACGTTTCTCGTTCAAATAATATCCTCTTTCTTTGGTCAGGCAATCCATATACAGGAAATTATAGAAACTCGAAACCGTGAAATACTTACTGAGAACATTGATCTAAAACGCCGCCTCGGTAAAACCTTTTCATTCAGTAACATAGTTGGCAGCAGCCGCGCTATGATAGAACTCTACGAAAAAATCAGCATGGCAGCAGATTCAACAAGCTCTGTATTGATTACGGGTGAGTCTGGAACTGGCAAAGAATTAATCGCCAATGCACTGCACGAAAACAGCGTGAGACGCGATAAAAATATCGTGAAGATAAACTGCGCTGCTATTCCAGGAGATCTTCTCGAAAGCGAACTTTTTGGCCATGTAAGAGGAGCCTATACTGGTGCCCATGACGACCGAAAAGGTAAGATCATGCTTGCGCACAAGGGAACTCTTTTCCTTGACGAAATCGGAGAGATGGATTACAAACTCCAGGCCAAGCTGCTTCGCGTTCTACAAGAGAAAGAATTCTCTCCATTGGGATCCGATAAAGTTTTAAACGTGGATGTTCGAATAATAGCGGCTACCAATGCAGATCTCCCCACGCTGATCCAGGAGAAAAAGTTTCGCGAAGATTTGTTTTACAGACTGAATGTGATCAACCTGCAAATTCCCCCTCTGCGGAAAAGGAAAGAAGATCTGCCTGCTCTGGTCAGTTTTTTTATTCAGAAAATTAATCGCGAAAACCATCGCAATGTAGATGGAATTCAACCCGAAGCGTTCAGAATACTCGAAAATTATTCCTTTCCCGGGAATATTCGGGAACTGGAAAACACGATTGAGCGAGCCATTGTATTAACGAGCAACAAAACTCTGACGGTCTCGGATTTACAGCTGCTTAAGCCTACCCCCGGAGAAATTCCAGCAACGGCGAAGCGGGATGAACCCCCACAGTATCCAAATGTAAACGAAGCAATTACCATACCAAAAGATAATGCGGCCTTTAATCTGGAGTCATTTATTCGCGGAATTCTTCGCAGCGCTCCATCGGGAGAGTACAGGGAAGCAGTAATATCCAGAGTAGAAAGAGAGCTTTTATTAATTGTGCTCCAGAAAAATCTGTTCAACAAAAGTAAGACCGCCAAACAGCTCGGAATTAACCGCCTCACTCTGGATAGAAAAATAGAAGAGTATGGGATTATAGAAGCGAAAGAAGAATTTTAAGTACTGCTGCCCTTCTTTTTTTCCCGGGATATTGTTTTGCTCCGGACTTCATGCTTCTGAACGCTTTTATACAAAAGCAGAAAAAATACGAGCAGGGCACTGCCGACAATGGAGGAAGATCCTATCACTACCGCAAGGGAAATCTCCCCCCTCCAGAACAAAAATCCTGCACTCACAGACTGCGTATTGGAAAGGAGAAACATTATATAAAGCAGTAATGTTATCCCTAAAATGGATAGTCTAACTGGCATATTAAATCTGGGTTACATTGGAACTGCCGCACATGGGACAATACATGGAGGATTCAAAGTCGATAGTGTCTTCCTCGTTTTCGTCTACCAATATTTCCCAGCGGTAATCACAATCTTCACACGCGAGACTCACGACAATTTCATTGCTCTCTTCTTCCTCGTCTTCATCATCGTCTTCCGACTCCTCCTCGTACTCTTCAAATTCAGCGTCGTCGCTGCCGACAAGCATAGGTGATTTTGGTTTTATTAACTCTTCTTTGGCCATAGAATCCTCCGTTTGAATGATTACAACCGTATGAAAAATATATACCAGTCAACCAAATTTTTCTTCTTTTTATGAAGAAAATTCACAATATGACCGCACGCTGCATTCTTTTCAAAAACAGCTTGCTTCTGGTTTTGCCAGTACGTGCAACCTGCTTTGAAAGATATCCAGAAATAGCTACTCAGGAGTTTTTATGATTTGGGATATAGACCCCGTAATAATACATTTAGGCGCGATACAACTGCGCTACTATGGAATCATGTTTGCGCTTGGAATTTTCTTGGCATACTACACTGCTCGCCAGCTGTACAAAGTTCGTGGCATCGACGAAAAGCATCTGGACGGAATGCTTCTTTACATAGTTATTTCTATGGTCGTGGGTGCCCACCTAGCGCATTTGATTTTTTATGAGCCATCCTCGTTTATTGACGATCCGATCCGGATATTGCAGGTAGGAAACGGTCTGGCAAGCCATGGAGGATTTGTTGGAGCCGTACTGGGGCACTGGCTCTATGTTAAGCGCCACAAGCAGAGTTTCTATGAGCTGATTGATCCAGTTGTGCCGGGAGCTGGACTGCTTGCCGTAACCATCCGCATTGGAAACTTTTTTAATTCAGAAATTGTAGGAAGTGTTACCAATGTACCATGGGCTGTGCAGTTTGTTCGCTACGACGAAGAGTTTCGCCATCCAAGCCAGTTGTATGAATCCTTTACTGGGTTAATACTCTTTCTGGTGTTTTTCTATTTGTATAAAAAGGAAGGTAAAACTCGTGCTCCAGGATATTTCTTTTACTGGTTTATTATCGCTTATTTTACAAGCCGATTCATCATTGAATTCTGGAAAGAAAAACAGAGCGAACTCGAAGGAGCAGCCTCATTAATCACTGTGGGACAATGGTTATCTGTTCCAATGGTTTTATTTGCCATTTACATGCTGTATTTTTCTAAAAAGCCAATGGCAAAACGATAGATTCGTATAACAATCTTTTCCTGTTTACCCGTTCTACGATTACGGGTAAACGGGAAGTTATATACTGAATGAAATTTTATCTTCCAAACTGTGTCAGAACAGTGTTTGATTTTAATTCCAGCGGAAAATCTTTAAGCCCGCCAAATAGCTCGCAAGACCAATGGCTACCAGATATACAGCTTTACCTGCCACGATAGAAATATCTGCTCCCTCATTCATGATCATGCGCAGCCCGTCAGCAAACACGGCCAGCGGAAGCTTCTCTAACAGAGGAATTACAGATTCGGGAAAATTGAGATAGCTGAAGAATATTCCGGAAAGCACCAGCATGGGCATGGTCACTGCATTGATGATGCCATTGCCGATTCGCGTATTCCCGGCTCTGGAAGAAATAAGCAGAGCAATACCGGAAAATGCAAAGTTTCCTGCAAGGAAGAATAAAAAGAGTGAAAGGAAATCGCCCTGAATCATGTGCTTAAAAGAGAAGTACCCAAAAACGAGGAGGATAAGCGCCTCAAACAGAGTTACCAGATTCCTTACAACAAAGTAAGACAAAAAGAAATTGAGACGGCTCATTGGCGTTGCATGGAGCCTGCGCAAAAGTTTTTTCATTCTGAATTCAATAATGGAATACCCTACGCCCCAGAGGATAGAGTTCATGACACCCATCGCAATAAGCCCCGGAATCAAAAAATCAATATAACGATGCCCCTTCTGGGTAATTGCCTGGATGGGAATTTTTTCTTCACTGGACAAAAGACTCGTTAAAGCGAGATACGTGGAGCTCGATTCTCTGTTACCGGGATCAAAAACGGCAACAACATTCCCCTTGTTGTCTGACTGGAGCACCAGCGCTGTCCGCCCGCGACGCAAACGCAGCATTGCTTCTTCTCCGCTCAAAACTGAAAATTCAAATGTTTCGCGTGCAGAAAGCGAGGTTGCTTTCTGCTGCCATTCGGTAATACTATTTTCGGAAACCGATTCGCGCACGATGGCAATCTTTTGAATATGGCGTCGGTTATCGTCAAACGCAACACCGAGAATGTAAGCCGTTGCAATTGGCAGAAAAATAGTCCAGAAAAGAATTTCCGGATCCCGATAAAATTCTTTGAGATGCATTCCAATCAGTTTCCAAAGAGAATTATTCACTCAGGTGCCTCCCTGTCATGCTGATAAAAAGATCGTCGAGATTCATTTTTCTGGTTTCCAGAAGGCGCAGATTATCTTGCCCCACCTTGGAAAGAAACTTCTTTAGGGTTGAAAAATGAGAGTCCACCTTTAATACCCACTTATGTGTTCTTTGTTCAAAATAGAGTTCTTTGAAGCCTTTAAGTTTTTCTAGGCTTTCCGGAGGTGCAAGGTCATCGATCAATTGAAACTCGATTACCTGTTCCGCCGCGTGCGAAGAGAGAAGTTGGTCCATGGCTCCATCTGCAAGAATCTTTCCTTGATAAAGAATGACTATGCGCTGGCAAAGGTATTCTGCCTCTTCCATGTAATGTGTGGTTAATATGAGTGTTAGACCATCTTTCCGCAATTGATCGAGAATATGCCATAAATCTCTGCGCGCATGTGGATCGAGACCTGTCGTTGGTTCATCGAGGAGGAGAATTTCGGGTGAATGTACGAGTGCGATGGCTAATGCCAGTCTTTGCCGTTGCCCGCCAGAAAGAGATGGGACAAACGCATTTGCTTTTTCCGTCAATTTCACTTTTTCCAGTACTTCGACAGCTTTCTTTTTTGGCACCTTGTAAAAAGAGGAAAACAGTAGAATTGTCTCCATTACAGTGAGCCTGTCCACAAATCTTGTATCCTGAAAAGAAAGACCAACCTTGTGGCGCAGCTCTTTCTGGTTTTCGTGCCAGGTTGTGCCAAATAGATGAATGAATCCTTTGTCTGGTTTTTGAATTCCCTCAACAATCTCCAGAAGCGTCGTTTTACCGGCTCCATTGGGACCAAGCAGAGCTACGTATTCTCCTTTATGAACGGTTAAATCTACCCCATTCAGCGCCTTGAGATTGCGAAAGGATTTGTGAAGCTCTTTAATTTCGAGGACCGGTTGGCTCACCAGCCGGTTTTCTATCATGAAATGAGCAGACAAGTAAATTTAGATATTCCTGATTGTTTATCCGCTGTGCATGCTTGTTATCTCGATTGACCGCATGGCAGGATAAATGATCTTTGATTATGTCTCTGCCGGAACCAGGATTTCAGGAAATAGAAACTACCCTGCGTGCTCTTTCCACCGAGCTTGAACTCGAAGAATTGTTTCATTTCAGTTTTGAGAAAAAGCATTTTCAACTGAGTCTGGAACTGCCCCAGGTGGACGACGCCCTTGTGCTTACTGTTCTGACGACGGCGAAACGTCATATCGAAAACTGGCGTATCCATACATTTGAACAGGGCTACATTTCCATTCAGGCCCTCAACGAAAGTCTGTTTTCCAGCGAAGGTATTCTCGACCAGATTAAGATTCGCCTGAGCGGCCTATACGGGGAAAAAAAACTGGAGATTACGAGAAAGGGGTCACTGTCTGCTGCTGAACTCTCTCTTATTATTACCCTTGTCCGCACTCTCACGAAAAAGAGAGCTGGAACAGGGCTCCTTGAGCAACTCGCAGAAAACGGATGCACAGTATATCCATCTGGCTTTTCGTTTCGGGAGGAAGAACTCGCGGGTTATACGGAGATTAAAAAAGAAATAACGGAATCCATTCTACTACCTCTCTCTAACCCGGATGTCTTGGCCGGCATAGCCAGGGGAACGCGCGTGGTAGCAGGACAATCCAAACCAAAAGCGGTCTTGTTCACGGGCCCACCCGGCGTTGGAAAAACAAGCATGGCTGGCTATATTGCGTCTAAAGCAGGGCTTCCCCTCGTATACATTCCTCTCGAAAATATTCTCTCTGCTTATTTTGGGGAAAGCTCCAAACGCCTTGCTGCAATTTTTGACTTGGCAGCCTCTGCTCCAGAACAAAGACTCGTTTTGTTTATTGATGAAATAGACTCTCTGGGTCTTAGCAGAAACGACAAAATATTTGAGACTACTCGCCGCATGCTTTCCGTTCTTCTCCGAAAGCTCGATGGCCTCGAAAGCAACACCAGCAATATCATTATTGGAGCCACAAACAGAATGGAAGATCTGGACGCTGCCCTGCTGTCACGATTCGACTCCATTGTACATTTTCCACTTCCTGATAAAAAAGATATTGTGGAAATTCTTGCGCGATTTGCGAAACAGCTGACCACACCCGAAACCGTAGAACTGGCTGACTTGTTTCTTGGCCAGCCGCCGAGAGCACTCAGGGATATCTGTGCGCGGGCCGAAAGAATTGCCGCTCGTGAAATAATTGAGGGAAAGCTGATTGCCGGTTCTTTACCCACAAAAGAGCATTATCAGGCAGCCTTTTCCCGGCGCATCATGTAAGGCAGGTTTCTTGTTTTCGCTGACTGATTTCGAGAGAAAGATTTAAGGAAGCTGAGGATCCGTTGACAATGGAGCGTCGTAATCCAGATGTCCTGTTCCTCTGCCGGGTATAATGCGAAAATACAGCTCATCGATAATTTTTCCATCGAGAGCAATGCGAAAGCGATATTCTCCTATCTTTAGATTCTGGTATCTGTCTACAATGCTGCCAACAGAAGTATCGAGCATGCGGTTGCGCAAATCAATCTCCATGAAATCAAGACTCTTATGAGCGAGTGAAATAGCATAGGGCGTAGCCGCTTTTTTTCTGGCGGGAGTGTAAGACATCCACAAGTCATGTCCATCCATAAATTCAACGGGTGGTTTTACAATGCGGAACTCTGATGGTCTGTATATAACGCTCTCGAGCATTTCCCCGTCGATTGGGCGAACTTCCCGAAAAGCAAACACGCTTTTTCTCTCTGCGCAGGATGCAAGCAGCACAGAGAGAAAGAAGACCAGAAAATATTCAGGGAGCCGGAATTTCATAGACTGCGTATCCCTGCTGGCCTGTTATTCCCTTGGCAGGCCATTCCCACAGCACGCCATTTACTTGATACACGGCTCTCACCTGTATCCGACCCGCCTCTTTCTGGAGTCGCAGTGGAAGTTTTATGGTTCCCCCAGAAAGGAAGGGTTCTTTTATAATCTCTATCATCGGCCAAGAGGATGCAATTCGGCTCCCCCCTTTTTTATGAATCCCCTGCCCCTCTTTATACAATTTTACTGTACTGATATCGCGGTTGAGAGCTAAAATGGAATCTATCTGCCTGCCTTTTAAATCCGGAAATTCAATGGTAATGATAGCTCTGCCTGTATACGCTCCCCGGTTTTCCATTTTGATTTCGGAGTTATCTCCATTGAACACAACAGGGTGCCAGTAGAAAAATGGATGCTCGGAATGAATTTCTTCGTAACCCAAAACATTGTAGCGGTATGATATATCTCCCAGCATTAAAATATCTCTGCCAGCATTGTCTTTTGTAAGAAAAACTCTGGAACGCTGCACATTATCAAAGCTCTGCTCAAAATCTGCAGAGTCGATGAGTATTATTGAGTCTTTATTATTTTTCTGGACGAGCAGCATTGCATGGGAAAAAGAAAAACCTGTATTGAGAAAGCTCATTTGAACGAGATTACCGGGAACTTGATACGCGCGCAAAAGCCTGTAGCTGGATTTTTCACCAGAAAAAAAAGCAACGACGGATTTTTCTCCGCTGGTGAATACGCTGACATTCTCTAACTCGACATCTCCTGCCACGTTAAAACGCTTCTGTTCTTTTAGTTGTGTGACCGGCATGGATGTGAGCTTTTCAACTGCCGATTTAGTAATATAAGGACTGGGCTTCCCGCACGTAAAAACCAGAAAGACTGAAACAACCGCCACAAAAACATGGATCCGCATACGCCGGTTTTAAAAAAATTAAACGGAACGTAAATCAAACTTTTCAACCTGAGTATGCAATTCAGGTTTGTTCATGATTGAGATTCAAACGCTTTCTTCGCTGTCCCGACAGGAATATAAAAATCTCCTGTATCGCTCTTCTCTCAATCTGGACAATGTAATATCGGGCACCATTGAGCCTCTTGCTCAGGCTTTTCGAAATCATTCCTACCAAGCACTTTCGGATGCAGCAGAGCGTTTTGATGGTGGACTTCCTCAGAAACCCATTCTTACAGCGGAAGACCTTGAATCTGCCTACAACACTGTAAAATCCAAATCTCCAGAAATTATTGAAGCTTTTGAAAAAGCAAAAGAGAATATTCAAGCTTTCCATGAAAAACAAACTCCCCACGGATACCAGGCAGTGATTGCGGATAACACTCTGGGATTTCGTTTTCAACCCTTTGACCGGGTAGCGCTCTACGTTCCCGGTGGCAAGGCACTGTATCCGTCTACAGTTCTCATGGGTGTATTGCCTGCAAAAATAGCAGGCGTTAAAGATATTTTACTGCTTTCTCCACCCGAAAAACAAACCGGAAGAATTAACGATGTCGTAGCCGCGATAGCCCATATGGCAGGCGTCACCCGTTTGCTGCAGGCAGGCGGGGCTCAATCCATTCTCGCGGCTGCCTATGGTGTAGAGGAATTGTCTATAGAGCCTGTGGACTTTATTTACGGGCCAGGCAATATTTTCGTGGCTGCCGCTAAAACATATGCCTTCTCAAAAAATCTATGTGGAATCGATTCCTTTGCAGGCCCTTCCGAAGTGCTCATTATTGCTGACGAATCTGCGAATCCACACTATCTTGCCCACGACCTGCTTGCGCAGGCAGAGCACGATGAAGACGCCATTGCTATTATGTTAACCACCAGCCAAAAAACGGTGGATGCGACGGTGAAAGCGATCGAAGAAGCCATTGCCTCGCGAGAAGACGAAGAAGCGCGAAAAAAAATTATGAGAGAATCCATTATGCGCAATGGAAAAATTTTCCTGGCAAAAGATCTGGAGGAAGCCGTTGCCTTCAGCAATGATTACGCTCCGGAACATCTTGAAATCCAGACAACGCGCAACAATGAACTTCTGTCATTGATTACCGCTGCCGGTTCTATTTTCGCGGGCGACTTTGCCCCGGTTGCAGCCGGAGATTACTACACGGGAACCAATCACATTCTTCCGACGGGCAGGGCAGCAAGGTATTCTTCTGGCGTAAGCGTGCACACTTTCTACAGGCGCATTACTTGGCAAACCGTGACCCAGGAAGGACTGCAGGCAGGAGCCGATGCTATTGCCACCATGTCCCGCGTCGAAAACCTTTTTGCAGAGCACGGATATTCTGTACTCGCACGCTTTGGTGAAAAACAATGAAATTAATACCAAAAATTCTAATTGCAGAAGATGATCCAGATCAACTGGTACTGCTCACCACAATCCTGAAAATCAACCGATACGAAATTATCCATGCATCGAACGGCCACGAAGCATTTGAGAAGTCTGTGCAGTTCTCACCACATATTGCAATCATCGATGTGGAAATGCCGGGGATGGATGGCATTGAAGCCCTCGAAAAAATAAATGATACTATCCTCGACGATCCGCCCGCTGTAATTTTAATGTCTGCTGCCTTGAACAAGGAAATTCGCATCCAAGGATTTTCTGGTGGCGCCCAGGATTTTATACAGAAGCCCATAGATCCGCTGGAGCTCACTCTCAAAATTCAAAATATTCTGCGGATGCGAATGATCAGCGAGAAAATCCGGGAACTCAATGAAAAACTGCGCAAAGAAAAAAAACTGCTCACAAAATATTTCTCCAACGATCTTGTAGAAAAAATTCTGTCCGAAGAAATTTCCACCGACCTCGGTGGGCAAAACGTAAAAGTCACTATTCTCTTTTTTGATCTGCGCAACTCCACGACAATTGCAGAGTCTCTTCCGCCAGATGTTTTTTCTGCCTTCCTGAGCGAAATAACGGGTGGCGTGATGAAGAGAGTCTTTGCCAGCGGCGGCTCTGTCAATAAAATACTGGGGGATGGAATTCTTGCGACATTTGGTGCTCCTGTTCCTTCAGAAAGCGATCCAGAAAATTCATTGAACTGCGCCATAGAAATCGACAAATACATTGCAGAATATAATGGGCGACGCCCGGAGTTTCTGAAGGCACCTGTCCATTACGGAATTGGCATTGCGACTGGTGTCGTGTTTGCCGGCAATATTGGCTCGGTAGAACGCATTGAATACACTGTTCTTGGCGATGCCGTCAATATTGCGGCACGCCTGCAGGATTTGACCAAAGAGGCGGGAGAGAAAATTCTTACAGAAGAAAAAACGATTGGCACCCTGAAGGTACAGTACAATTTAAAGCCGCTCGGAGCACAAACAATCCGGGGCCGCCATTCCACCGTGAGCATCTACTCCTTGCAAGTATAGAGCGGTCGGAGTTGTTCTGTAGTTCTTTACAGGGAGTCGCGGCAGTATTTTGGTGAACCGTGCAACTTATAAAATCTGATTTTTCTGCCAGACACGCGCCTCTTCTCTGGGAGCATAAGGGAACTTTTTTTCTGCCCGACGTGCCTGCTCTCGTTGCGCTTACCGATTCCAAAAACACGCGGGAAGTGCATTTGCAGGACTTAGGCATTTTCCCCTCCGACGAACCGGTTGACTCCCTTTTGCTGGATGGAATAAAACTCGATAAGGAAACCTATTCCGCACCCGATTTTTTAAAGAAGAGCAAAATTCCCCTATTCTATTCAGGCGATGGAAAAGGCGCGCTCATATCCCGCCAGGGCATTGCTGCCTGTCGCTATATTTACAGCCTGTGGGAGAAAAATTATTTCTCTGATGCATCATTTTTCTCACTGGAGGAACAGGAGATATTGTCTGGTTTTATAGTAATCCATTCTTTTGCCGGAGGAACGCGTTGATCCAGATTCTGTTTGTCTGCCTTGGTAATATTTGTCGGTCTCCGCTGGCGCATGGTGTTTTCCAAAAAAAAGTGCGCGACCTTGGCTGGGAAGAATTTGTCTATGTGGACTCTGCGGGAACATCTGGATGGCACCAGGGAGAGAAACCAGATCGGGGATCCATTCATGTAGCCAGACAGCATGGCCTCGACATAACCGGTCAGCGTTCGCGGCCTGTAAGCCACCACGATAATCGCCAGTTTCAGTATTTTATTGCCATGGATGAATCCAACAAACAAAACTTGATCCATGAGTTTGGAGTACCCGAAAACAAAGTCTTTAAGATGCGGGATTTTGATGCGCTTGGAAAAGGTTTAGACGTGCCCGATCCCTATGGCCATGGTTCAGACAGTTTTCAATCTGTTTATGAGATGATTCTGCACTCCGTGGATTCCTTTACGGAATTTCTAAAAGAACGCCACCCGGAATTACCCTGATGGTAAACACTTTAGGCGATTTACTCAAAAAGAGCGAGGATTTTCTTCGCCGCAAGGGTATAGAAAAACCGAGAGCAGAGGCGCAGATATTGTTTGCTCATGCTCTTAACCTTCAGCGCTACCAGCTCATCACAGAAGATGCAAAACCACTCTCAGAAAGTGAAATGGCAACCCTAAGAGAGCTCATAAAACAAAAATCACTTGGAGCACCGACCGCCTATTTAACAGGTACAAAAAATTTTTTTGGCCGCGACTTTGCCGTTTCTCAATACACTCTAATTCCCCGCCCGGAGACAGAAGAACTCGTAAGCTGGATTCTAAGCTATTATTCTAAAGAGGAAGCACTTTCCATCCTTGATCTCGGAACAGGAACAGGATGCATTGGGATAACACTTTGCCTGGAACTGGCAAACAGCCAGATAACTCTCTCAGATATTTCCGAAGGAGCTCTTGAAACAGCGCGTAAAAATGGCGAGGCCTGTCTGGGGAATCGTGTGGATTACATTGTATCTAATCTTTATGCAGGAATTCCCTCTGGAATAAAATTTTCACTGATCGTCAGCAATCCGCCGTATATCACTGCAGAAGAGTATTCTGTTCTTTCTGCCAGCGTAAAAGAGCATGAACCAAAGACTGCGCTTCTCATTCCAGAACCCGCATTTTTTGAGAATCTTTTTTCTGGAGCAAAGAACTATCTTTCCGAGGGCGGGAATTTTTTTCTGGAAACGAATCCTTCTCTTATTGAATCGCACACTGAATTGCTCAAGAAAGTCGGCTTTTCAGAAGTAGAAATGCGGCGGGACTATTCGGATCGCCAGCATTTTCTGCGGGCGCGACTGTAATTCATTGACAATCTACCTCGGTTCTGAAGATAGATGCCATGTCTGTCAGCTTTTCTGCAACCGCCCAAAGGGAAAAGGATCAAACGATTATTTTCGTGGAAGGCGATTTCACGGGAGAATCGGAAACCGCCCTTTTCCAGGCCATTGACCAAATAGACCCCAATCAAAATCTGATTGTATTGGATCTTCAAAAATCAGAATACCTCAATTCCTCCGGAATAGCGCTGCTGATCAGCCTTATCAATCGTCTTAACGAAAGAAATGCTTCCCTGACGCTGCGCTCCATGAACGACCACTTCAAAAAAGTTCTTAGAACTGTGGGACTTTCAGATTTCATTGGATTATCGTGAATCCGGGATTGTTCTCATGAACAGCCAGTTTAAGCCAATTGAAGAATCGACAAACAAGCTTGAGACGGTTCTTGAGCAGCTGCGGAAAAAGAATCTTTCCGTAATGAAAATTAATGCTCTCACAAGAATTGGGCGCGAAGAGCTCTTGACAATTACGAACGGAATTTTTCAGGAATTCCAGCTAAATCCGGAGTACCTGTATAACATATTCTCTGCCATTGTAGAAGTTATTTTTAATGGCCTTAAAGCAAATTATAAGTTCTTAACCTTCAAGGATGAGATCAAGGAACGACTGACGAATCTTCCCTTCTCTGGAGATACGGAGGAACTCCTCCGCATTATTTTTGAAATCGATACGCTTCGCGAATTTCTCAATCGCTATGTTGTTCCCGATAAAATGAAAAAGCGCGTTCACTATCTCATGAAAACCGACGAAAAAAAAAGGCTAGGAGCAGATGACCTCACAGAAGAAGACCACAAAACGATTGAGCTCGTCCGTGCAACCTTCGAACGCGAAAAAATGCACGTCCATTTTACGATTGCAGTGGCACCAGCACAAATTGCTTTTTCCGTTGTCAACAACAGTCCTATTCTAAAAAAAGATGCTGTGCGCATTGAGCGTTCCCGCAACGCGCATGCTGCTCTTGCTGCCAATGGAGAATCTGCGCGCTATTTTTCCCCGGAATACATTGATACAACGGAATCTGCCGGTATGGGAATTGCCATGGCCGACGAAGTGTATTATGATCTTGGCCTTAATCCCCTGGAATGGTTTACCTTACAGACAAATTCCAGAAACACCTCTGCTATATTGCGTTTTCCCAGGTACAAAATAGCTCTGTAATGGTATTCCCAGGGAAAAGTATAATTTTTAGTTGACTTTTCTGCGAAATTCTGGTCTTGCTCGACTGGAGATACTATGAAAAATCTAAAGATACTGTTATTATCAATCCTGTTAGTCAACCTGTTCCCACTCTCAGCTGCCAGCTATACCATTCCCGGCCAGTCTCCCATGCTCGGCGCAGACGTTGGTTTTTCGCATGGAACCGGCTTTCGCGGTCGCTTCTCGTGGCTTAACATTAATGACAAGTTGCCAGCAGGTATCCATGCCTCGTTTGGACACTTTTGGCAGAATGATCCCGGCAAAGCAGAAGAAGTGCGCAGCATTTTTATTAACGATAACCAAGGCGGAAAAATTGAAGAGGCTGGATCTACCTGGTTGCTGGAAGTAAGTGGCAGCTACGAAATTTTTGAATTCAAGACAATGGTTATCCATGCGCTTACGGGACCTCGCTTTGCCTGGTTCAGAGGAAACTTTGGCTACATTAACGATAACGAAGTCTTTGATGTGACAACCGATCCAATGGGATGGGGAGCTGGTCTCGCTGGCTTTGTCCGCTTCAGCAAGCATTTTGTTCTCAACGTTAACCTGGAAGCAGATTATTATTTTGCATCTCCACTGTCTGGCCACGGTACTTATTTTTATTCTCCCGACGATGAAGACGATAACCCGCGCACAAATGGAGAAGATGTTACCTATAAATATGCAGATGCAGATGCCGCCGTAAACCAGCCGGAGTTTGACGTAAAAGCTTTTCTCGGAATTTCCTATCTATTTATATAAACTCTAAAGTTTAGAATTGTTGTAATTTGTTTGACAAAGCATGCCGATTCTATTCTAAGTTAGAATATTCTGCTGTTATGGGGGGTAAAATGGATAATTTTGAAGTCCGCAAGCTCGATGGACATAAAGCCATTGTGTATTTAAAGGGGCGCCTCGATGTAGCCGTAGCAGGTGAAATCGAAGAGCATCTTATGGAACTTATTGAAGAAGAAAAGCTTCGCTATCTGATATTAAATATGGAATCGGTTGAATACATGTCATCCTCTGGATTCCGAGTAGCTATTGCCCTATTGCGCCGCTTGAAGGACGAAGGCGGTTCCCTTAAAATCAGTAATCTTAGACCTGCCGTAAAAAGAATTTTTGACGTGATCGAACTGACCACGCTTTTCGAAACTTTTGATTCTGAAGATTCTGCACTGGCAACCCTCCCGGACTGATGAAATATTTTTTTGCAGCCCTTTCTATTCTGCTGGGGTCCGGTGTTCTTATATCCATGGGCGCACACGAAGAAGGGCCCGTGACCAAGCTCTCCCTTCCCGCTGAAGCCCTTACGGGAAAACAGACTAATCCCCAATTTGTGCCGGTTCCAGCAGAAATGGCTACTCGCTCCGGAATAAAACTTGAGTTGAAGACTCTGAATAAATTCAAAGAAATGAGGGCCGAGGCAAAAAAAGCAGGTATCGATTTATTTGTTCTATCCGGATACCGTTCCTTTGCAGACCAAAAGCGTATCTGGGAGAACAAGTTTTCCGGCAAGACAAAAGTGGCGGGAAAAGATTTAAGCACAGAAAAAAATCCAAGAAACAAAGTACTCGCCATACTCACCTATTCGTCCATGCCGGGAACATCGCGCCATCACTGGGGAACAGATTTTGACATTGCTTTCAGCAAAAACAACCAGCCCGATGCTCTCCTAAATCGCAGCTGGGAAACTGGAAAAGGAAAAGAAGCCTATACATGGCTGACCCAGAACGCCAGCAGATTTGGCTTTTGCCAGCCGTACCAGGAATCTCCCGAAAAAAGAAACCCGAGAACATTTACGTATGGGTACAACGAAGAAAAATGGCACTGGTCATACAAGCCGGTTTCACGGGATTTTACCATTGCTTACAAAGAGCAAATGGATGGTCTTAAACCTGCCGGTTTCTCCGGAGCCGATACCTGCGCAGAGTTTTACGAGAAATTTATTTTGAACGTTCATCAGGATTGTTTAACCACACCGTAGTTTCATTTTCCTTAACGAAGTACTGTTTTACTATTGCAACAATCTGATCCGAATCTACGCCCTTTACTTTTTCTATGGCTCGGAAAAAATTTTCATAGTCGCCTGTAATAACCTCATAGTACGACAAAATTTCTGCTACCCCGGCATTTTTATCCATGGTGCTGTATGTTCCAGCCAGATAGTTATTTTTGATTTTATTAAGCTCGCCCTGACCAATTCCTTCCAGCACAATTTTTGACAATTCCTCTGCGATGACTTTTTCAATGAGCGGATAATCTTCCTCTCTGTATGCAGAGACAAACAAGGCAAACTGATTATCGAGTTTTTCCCCGGGCAGGCCGCTATGAGCAGAAACCGAAGAAGCAAGCTTTTCCTCTGTTACCAGCCTTTTGTAGAGTCTTGAGGTTTGGCCATCGGCAAGAATTTCTGAGAGGATATCAAACAGAATAGCATCTGGATGTGAAACAGCCGGTCTGGTCCACCCTTTTATGAGAACCGGGTTTCCCGCAATGGATAGTTCAGCTCTTTTTTCTCCTGGCATTGTATCAAATCCAATGGGTGGCATTCCTTTTGGCTCGCGTCCCTCTATTTTACCGAAATGTTTTTCTGCCAGTGCAAATACTTCTTCTGCATCTACGCTGCCAACAACGGCAATTACCATGCGCGACGGCACATAGTTTTCGCGAAAAAACAAATCCACCTGGTTGTATGTCAGATTGGGTATATTGCTGCCAAAACCAATGACGGGTTTTCCATACGGACTCATTCCAAAGGCTGTTTTGATAAAATGTTCATAGAGAAGATTGGATGGCTGCGAATCGTAACGCATTACCCGCTCTTCCGCGATAACTTTTCTTTCTTTGTAAAATTCCCGAAAAACGGGAGCCTGAAAACGACGGGACTCCATGGCCATCCACAGTTCAAGCCGGTTGGCTGGTAACTTGATTTGGTAATTTGTAACATCGGCAGAGGTATAGGCATTATAGCCCATCTCGCCGGCCTCTGAATAGATCAGCGAGTCTTGTTCACTGATCACATATTTTGCCGCTCTGTCCTGAAACAGGGAAAGCCTTTTTTCAATGACTTCTCTTTTTTCTGACAATCGCTTTCTATCTATCTCGGTTAACAGGGGATCTGCTAGTCTGCGGTTTACTGCATCGAGCCTTTCGCCTTCTGTAAAAATCTGGTCAAGATAAATTTTTTCTTTTTCATAGTCCCTGGTGCCAAGTTCGGAGTTTCCCTTAAACAAGAGGTGTTCCAGGAAGTGAGCAGCACCGGCACTGTCAAAAGGTTCATTGGCAGAACCGACGCCAATTTTAAGATAGCCGGCAAATACGGGGGACACGGCGTTCTCTGCTACAATGACCCGTATTCCATTGGAGAGCACACGCTTCTCTATTCTGTTTTGGAACTCAAGTACGGCAGAGTCCGCATAGGCAGCCAGCGGGAGAATCAGAGAAATCAGAATAAGAAGTTTGCGATGCATGGACAATTCTTCCGCCCAAGCACAGATTGTCCACATGGATTTATGAAAAGGCTTGCCGCACCTTTTCCATGCGTCAGACATGACCTATGTCTGCGAGGAACGATATGCAGGATGGCAAAATAGAAATACAACTTGAACCCGAGCTCATGAAAGGCGTTTACGCTAATGTGACAAATATTGGGCACAGCCGGGAAGAATTTCTAATAGACTTCCTTTTCATTCAACAACAACCAGCCCCTTTTGGTAAACTCGTGTCCCGCGTGATTGTACACCCCTCCCATGCGAAGCGATTGATGATGGCCCTGCAGGATAACATACGCAAGTATGAAGAACAGCACGGCGTTATCGAAACGGGCTCTCAACCACCTCCCAATAGAACTCTCCAGTAATGTCTACTCCGATTACTACCATCGACGATTTACAGAAAGCGCTGCGCAAAAGTAAACCGCAGGTAATTCTCGGCTTTACGCATTCTGCCTCTACGGCGGATGAAATTTTTTCAGTTCTCCAGCAGTCCTTTGCAGGATCTGAGCCTGTTGAAGAGATTAAAATAAATGGGCTGGAGGCAGATACATCTGCCTTCCATGCCGAAATGAGCACCATTCCCATGTTTTTCGGGCTGCGCATTTTGTTCGTGCGGCATGCAGATAATCTCCTCAAAAAAATTGATTCGGATCCAACCGTCCGAGCCTATTTTGAGCGCGACCTGCCCAATATTCCAGACACTACCTTTTTGCTCCTTCAATTTGATGGAGATAAAATTCCAGCGAAAGTAAAATTCTTTGAAAACAATGCCCTCCTATTCCAGGAAAAAAAACTGAAAGAAACAAATCTGCCAGAATACCTTTTTCAAAAGGCAAGACAAACCGGCTTTCAGGTTTCTTTTGAGGCAATGTCTCTGCTTGCCGAAAAAAGTGCCTTCGATGCGAACCAGGCTGTTGCAGGGCTAAACCGCCTGATGCTTTATAATCTGAGAGAAAAGAAAATCTCAGAAGAAGATGTGCAGGAAATTTGCACAAGCATGGAAGGTGATCTTATTTTCAGCATTGTCGATAATATGGCCGAAAGAAAAATTTCAAAAGCCGTTCAAAGAATGCAGCAACAGAAAATTAAAGATGAAAAAATGGTTCTGGGAATCTGGGCAAAGTTTTTTTCTGAGCTGTTTCGTTTTCGAACCTACCAGAGCCTTGGATATTCTGGTGAAGAACTTCACAGATTATCTGGACTTAAATCTACTTCCAGCTTTTTCTTCCAAAAGAATGAGCAGCGCATGCGCACCGCCATGAAAATGTATTCTCCGGAGGAAAACCGAAAAGTATTATACTCCTTGCTAAAACTTGACAGACGCTTAAAAGAAACATCTGATTCAACCCTTAAAAGAACACTATTACTGCAGTTTCTTACTACTTTGTTAAAAAAATAGTCTATTTTCAATTTTTTTTCAAAATCAGAATAAAAAATCGAAAATAAAACACATTAACAGAGTATGAAACATATTAACTACAACATACTCTTTCCCGCTATAGCCGTAGCAGTCGGCCTTGCCTTCCACTGGTATTCATCTGGCCAGGACGTGATTAACACCAGGGATTCCCGGAGCTATATCGTGGAATTAAACAAAGTGCCGTCGCAGCCAGCCCTGAAGGCTGGTCCTTTTTCCGGAGCTTCTGCCATCCTCATCAACGGTGTTCCCGTTTTTTTCCAAGGGGAGGCCAACCCGCTGAAGATGCATTACCGCTACCAGGTTTTGATTCCATTGCCACAAGGCATTCTTCGTGCCGGAAAAAATACAGTCGCTGTAGAACTGTTCGGTGACTCGGCGAACCCCGTCGTATTTCCCGCAGTTGCACCCCAAACAGGCGAGCTGCTGACTCTCATGGAAAATAGAGTATGGAGACGCTCTCTTGAAAACGGTCTTTTCATTCTGTTTTTTTCCGTGGCCTTATATCATCTCATTTTGTTCCAGCGATTGAGAAATCTGGTCTACAATCTGTACTTTTCCCTGTTCCTGTTTTTCTTTTCGGCTTACTGGTTTGCATCTGGAGTGATGAGAGAATTTCCGGGAGTAAGCACCCAACTCATTCTACTAAAAGCAGAGTTCTCCATTCTGTTTGTAATGACGGCACTACTATATCTTTTTCTCTCTGAATTTTTTCAACGCAAAAGCAAAGTCGCTGGATTATTACTGAAAGACGCCAGCCTTTCTTTATCTCTGTTTGGTTTATTTCTGAATTACAGCCAATCGATAATTCTACTGAGAATCTGGCAGGGACTGCTGCCCGTGGCCTTTCTTTACCTTCTGACAATGTCTTATTTTGCAATGAAGCAAAGGCAGGAGGGTGGACGCGTAATTTTTGCGGGATTGATTTTCTTATTGTTTGCAACTATTTACGATATACTTTCTACCGTAACAGCATTGCCCCAGATTAAAATGGCTCCTCTGGCGTTTTTGGTTTTTCTGCTTGCCATTGCCATCCTTCTTACATCGTATTTTACCTCTCTCTATAAAAAAATTGAATCGACGAACAATAATCTGGAATCCCTAGTAGAAAAGCGCACCGAGGCTCTCAAAGAAAATCTGCAAATAATCCAAGCACTCAAAGAAAAACAGGACGGAGACTATTTTCTAACCTCTCTGCTCATTCTACCATTAACCGGTTCTTCCCTTGTGCGCGGAAAAATTCGTATCGAATCTATTTCCTTCCAGAAAACTACATTTCAGTTTAAAAACCGAAATTTGGAAATAGGGGGAGACCTGAATGCCGTTTATGAAATAAATCTGCGCAAGCGCCACTACATTGTTTTTGCAAACGCAGACGCAATGGGGAAATCTCTCCAAGGGGCTGCGGGAGCACTCGTTTTTGGATCTGTATTACGTGCCGTAGTAGATCGCACGATGAAAAATGCATCTGCGCACAACCAGCATCCGGAGCGTTGGCTCAAAAATGCTTTTCTCGATCTGCAGAATGCATTTTCTGCGTTTGATGGATCCATGCTGATTAGTTTTGTTATTGGCCTTGCCGATACACAGGCTGGCCTTTTGTATTATATCAATGCTGAACACCCCCATGCCATCGTTTTGCAAAACAACTCTGCCCGATCAAGCTATTCAGAAAATGCGCTCTATAAGGCCGGCAATCCAATGCAGCCTGCTTTTTTTGGGGTTCAGATTTACCAGCTAAGCCCGGGAGGAGCACTTTTGTTTGGGTCGGATGGGAAAGACGAAGTACTTTTGCATGGGCAGAAAGAAATTCTTACCGGTGAAGACTTCTTTCTCGATATAGTAAAACAGAATCCGGGTGCCAGCCTTCCGGAATACTATGACATGGTTGCTGAAAAGGCAAAAATTCTGGATGACTTTTCCATGCTCAAGGTAGCGCATACAGAAAGCAGCCAGATGCCAGAAGAAAAGGAAGCTGTTTCTTCTCTGCTACAGCTGGCCAAAGCGCACCGCAGAGCTGGTTTCCCGGGGAGAGCTTTGGCTCTGTTAGAAGAACAGGATCACGGCAATAATCCCGTTCTATTGAAAGAAAAAATTTATGCTCATCTGGGACAATTGAATTATCCCATGGCAGCGAATCTCATGGAAGAGTATCTTGCTTTGCGGCCCGGCGATTCCGGTATTTTATTTCGCTATTCTATAATCCAGAAAAAGCTTGGCAACCTGCATTCGGCAGCGGACTTTGCTGAAAGACTATTTTTGCGCGAACCATCCAACGAAAAAAATGCTGCTCAGCTTCTGGAGACATATATTTCTCTCAACAGGTTCGATCGCGTAAGTCAACTTCTTGAAGCTGCCAGATTTTTTGGTATGCAGGACCCAAGAATATCGCAGGCAGAACAGCTTTTCAAGGTAAATAAAAAATGGGAGGAAGCAGCATGAAAACTCATAAACAATGCAAAGAGGAAGAGCAGTCTCTGGTGGATGATATTTTGTTTCTGCCTGACTGGAACGAGCGGTTTGAATATATTGCAGACTATGCAAATCAGTTAAAACCATTGCAAGAGGAATACCGAATAGATGAAAATCTTGTAAAAGGATGCCAGTCGCGCGTATGGCTTTCTGCGCAAAAGCAGGGAAATTCTATTGAGTATTTTGCCGACGCAGATGCAGCTATGCCCAAAGGCGTAGTTGCCATGCTGCTGCATATCATAGATGGAGCCCCAGCCGATGTGGCAGCCAGCTACACGTTTGAACTGCCGGAAAAAACCGGATTATTGGAAAACCTTTCGCCCAACCGCGTGGGTGGACTGAAAGGCATGATGGCAAAAATTAACGATCTTGCAAAATAGAACGCAGCAGCATTTGTCTTAGGTAAGCACAGAAAAAGGATCAGAGCTTACTTCCGTCCATGGACCCCTCGACAAGCTCGGGGCAAGTTCTGCGCGAATGGCAAAAACGACATGCCAGTATTGAGCTTGTCGAAATAGATGTCGTAGTTTTCGCCCCTGGGTTTTGCGGTCTGAATGCGTAGCAAGCCGCAGGCAAAAAGTCCACGGAGGGACTTTTTCAGAGGATACTTAGAAAACTCTGCTGGTTCTACCAAACCTCTGCTTACCCCTGTATAAGCGCGTAAGCAGAGTGATTGTGAATGGACTCAAAGTTCTCTGCCTCTACCACGAAAGTCTTAATTCGTTCTTCCCGCTTGAGGAGCAGTGCAACATCGCGCACAATATCTTCTACAAATTTAGGATTATCATACGCTTTTTCAGTAACGTGCTTTTCATCGACTCGTTTCAACAGGCCATACAATTCGCAGGAGGCTGAATCTTCTGCCATTCGTAAAACGTCTTCTATCCACAATGTAGATTTAGACTCGTCGAGCGTTGCGTGAATTGTAATATGGGATCTCTGGTTGTGAGCACCATATTGAGAAATTTCTTTGGAGCATGGGCACAGCGATGTTACGGGAACGACAACGCGCAGTTTCATGAGAGTTTCATCGTGGGTTCTTTCTGCGGTGAACTGCACTTCGTAGTCCATATTGCTTTCTACACCGGAGACGGGTGCCTTCTTTTTTACAAAATAGGGGAAAGACATTTCAATAATTCCGGCCTCTGCCTCGAGACGCTTGAGCATATCTGGCAGCATATTCTTGAAACTTTCTACAGAAATATATTTTTCCTGCTCATTGATAATACTGACAAATCGTGACATATGCGTCCCCTTGAAATTATGGGGCAAAAATACGAACATGTTAAACGTAGCTACAGTATTCAGTTCTTCTGCATTTTTATCGCGAATGCGAATAGGGTGGCGAATTCCCTTTACTCCAACTTTATCAATGGCTATCTGCCTGTCATCCGCACTGCTTTGTACATCCGCGAGACTACAACAAATTTCTTCACTCATTTATTATTCCTGTTCTAACAGGTAACTCCCCTGCGGGAATTCCTGTAACTATTATTTGGTAACGTCTGAAAAAGTCCCTCTGTGGACTTTTTTAGTCTACAACGTTTTCAGTATAAGCCGCTTACCAGTTTTCAGCCAAAAAAATATCACGTCAATTCATGACATAAACGCTCCATCTCCAACGGAAGAACGGACTCAAATTCGATGCGTTTTTCGGTTTGCGGGTGAATAAAACCAAGGCGGGATGAATGCAGCGCAGTTCTATTAAGCCGATTTTTTATTACATCCTCAGGGGTCAACGCATCTTCAATAAAGCGCAGATAGATCGTGTCGTCAACGCCATATAATTTGTCACCAACAACAGGATACCCAAGAGAAAAGAGTGTGGCGCGTATCTGGTGCATTCTTCCAGTATGCAGAACCGCTCTAAGAAGCGAAACGGAACTACATTTTTGAGCCAGAAAAAATTCAGTATGGGAAGTCTCCGAATCGTCGGTTTGCGGTTTTGTAAAATAGCGCCTTTTTTTGCGAACAGAACTGAGCGTATCCTGGTCTAAAAATCCAACGGCAGAAAGGGCATTCGGAAAATGCCCTTCTACAATAACCCTGTATTCCTTAGTAATTTGACCCTTGAGCATGGATCCATGTAATTTTTTGGCTGCGTTGGCATTTACAGCAAAGACGAGCAGTCCGGATGTCTCCCTATCCAACCTGTGTACCGGATGAACCTTGTCAGAAAACAAACCTTTTTCTCGAAGCAGTTCTGTGAGAGTATGATGAAAATAAGGCCCAGATGGATGAACAGGTAAATTGGCGGGTTTATCGATTACCAGCACAGAAGAGTCCTTATAGACGATGGAGTATTCGGTGTTTACTTCTGGCTCTGCATCGCGAAAGAATCGAAAGGCTATCACTTCGTTGGTGTTCAGCTTGCGGGAGGATCTTACCGGTTTGCCGTTGACTGTAACCATGCCGTCCCCGATGCGCTTCTGCCAGTCAGAGCGAGAGATTATGGAATATTTTTGGGATAAAAACTGATCAACTCGGTACCCCTGCGCACTTGCATCGACTATTATTTCTACAGTTTTCCATTCTCCCTGAGTCGGCATCCCGGTTATTTTTGATTGTCAACACATCTTGTATTTACTTTTTAAGAAATATGGCCGGAGTCATCGTAAAATTTCAAAAACTGTATCCCGAAGTAGAAATACCCTCCCGGCAAACAGCTGGGTCCGCCGCTTACGATGTCAGGGCGCATGTTGTAAAACCAATCACCATTAAGCACGGCGAAATACGCGCTATTTCTACAGGCCTTAAAGTAGAAGTGCCGCAAGGCTACTTGATGTCCGTACGGCCCCGCTCTGGCCTTGCGCTTAAATATGGCGTGTCCCTTATGAATACGCCGGGAACAATTGATTCTGATTATAGAGGCGAGGTTCAGATTATTCTCGTAAATCTTGGTCCCAAATCTTTTTCTGTTCACAATGGCGAGCGTATTGCCCAGCTCCTTCTCGAAAAAACGATCGAAATAGACTGGCAGGAAGAAGCACTTTCAGATTCGGAACGCGGGGAGGGTGGCTTTGGTTCCACAGGCAGACAGTAAGCCCTTTGTTGATCACGAACTAAAACAGCGGCTTCAGGGGAAGGGATTTCTACTCGCCTCTGGAGGAGGCATTGGAAAGTTTGGTGGCAACTTTTCCGTATTAGCCTATAAAGGACAACAATTCTGGATCGATACTGGAATAGCCTTTCCAGATCACAACACGCCAGGCCTCTACAAAAAGATCCCCGATTTAACTCTGCTTACGAGCAGTAATCCCTCAGCTGTTTTTTTAACGCATGCGCACGAGGACCACATTGGTTCATTTCCTTTTATTACGGACCTCCTGCCCGATAAGCTGCCCATTTATGCATCGCCTTATACCATATCGCTTTTGAGGGCCCGCCTCAAAGATAATGGTGTAGAAGACAGGTTCTCGTTTATTGAAATCAATCAAAATCAGTCTGTCACCCTGGGCCCAGTCCGCTTTTCTTTTTTCTTTTTACCGCACTCCATTCCGCAGGTATATTCTCTCGGCGTTGAAATTATAGAAATCCAAAGAAAAATATTCTGGACGGCAGATTTTAAAACCGAAGGCAATGAGAAAAGATTTTCTGTTGCTGGCCTGCAAAATTTCGCACCCGTGGATTATCTCTTTGTCGACTCTACCGGGGCCATTGCGAAAGGGCTGGCAGAGTCCGAAAGCATGGTCAAAAAAAATCTCGAAAAGATAATCAGCCATTTGAGCGGACGCATATTCATTACAACATTTTCATCGCAGGTTGAAAGAATTCGCGGAATTTTTGACATTGCTGCCAAACACGGTCGCAGCGTTGGATTGCAGGGCTTCTCGTTAAAAAATCATCTTAGAGCGTCATACGAAGCCGGAGAGTTCGATACACCTGTCCACGAGCTCCGCGATCCGTCTCCAAAAAACAAGCACTCTGTATGGCTTGTTGCAGGCTGCCAGGCAGAGGAAGGTTCTTCTTTCTACAGACTGGCCCGTGACGAATTAAAAAAATTCTCTCTCAATGAAAACGATACATTGATATTTGCTTCTTCCATGATACCGGGAAATGAAAGCGGAATTTTTGAAGCTTTAAATCTGTTAGCTAAAAAAAATGTAAACATCATTGGAATTGATGGGGATGACCTGAAAGTTCATACTTCCGGGCACGGCAAAAAAGATGATATACGAAAACTAGTAGAATGGTTAAAGCCGTCTACCGTGGTTCCTATCCATGGCGACCCGATTCATTTTGCCTCCCTGGAAAACATGCAATTAAAAAAAACGCATGGAGTTAAAGAAGTTTTCCGCATTGAATCCGGCAATCTGTATGATCTCACTCAATCCCTCACATCCGTGAAACGCTTCCAGCAAAAGACTGGCTTCATTGAAGAGGGCGAAATCCATACGGAAGATGTTCTTTACTTCAGGCGCAAAGAGCTTTCTCAAAATGGTGTCTGTACTGTCGTCGTGCAGCGAGGTTCCATGGAGCTGCTTTCTTTTAATTACATTGGTACTTCCAGCGAAAAATTTCTCGCAGAAAAGCAGGAGACCCTTCGCGACGCCTTCCAGCGAATTTTTCATTCTCACGGAGGGGAACTAACAAAACAACGCGTAAAAAATTTGCGCGAGAAAATTCACTCTGTGAATCTGCAATACCTTAAAAAAAATCCCTTCGTCAATTTAATCTTTGTTGAGGATACCCAAATTGGTTATAAAACTTAACATGGCCCAGACTCTCGATGGTCATACATATCGGGAAGAATCTGGCTGGGCAACCACGAGCAGCGAAGACCGCCGAAGAATGGACAGGCTCCGCAAGTGGGCTCAGGTGGTCATTGTATCTCGCCGTTCTGCAGAAAAGGATAACCCAAATCTGTTTGTCAGAAATCAGCCGGATTCTTTGCATCATCCAATTCCTGTTGTGATACTTTCTGACGGTTCTCAAAAAATTTCCGGTGATTTAAGAATATTCAACTCACCACATCCACCAGGGGAGTTTTGGGTACAAACGAATGTGCCAGCCTCTATAGATTCCCTCATTCAAAATCCGTCTGATAAAGCGATGCGCTGGAAAATATTTCAGTTCAACAGTGTTGCCGACATTATTGATCACCATCGCAAGAATAATTTTTCTAGAATTCTGCTCGAAGGCGGGCCTACACTGAATCACTTTTTTTTGGAAGAAGAACTTATCAACGAAGTCTACACAACGATTGTTCCATCCCTGTGGAGCGGATTAACCAGCGACCGAATTGTCTCGGGAAATAGTTTCTTAAATACTGTAGCACTAAAACTTGTGTCTTCAGAGCGAAGAGGCCACGAACTTTTTTTGCGTTATAAAGTTCGCTACATTCCCTGACAGGCCGCTCAGGGAAATATATTTTTCAATTTTTCCAGAAGAAGCTCTCCGGCTTTTTCATGGTTTTGCCACCAGTCTCTTCTGCCGTTTTTACCAACCTTATTCGTGGCACACAAAAGAGCGGCGTAGGGAATCTGTTCTCTTGCCGCTAAATAAGAAAGTCCCGTCGCCTCCATGTTTTCCCAGTACTCATTCATTTCAGTGGATGTTTTTTTCTGAAACAGGGGAAGTGACTCCAGCAGCCACGATTCATCAACTGTTATTCCAAAAGTGGAGTAGACGATTTTAGAATCAATTAATGTCTCCATGCCAGGCGGAATTTTGGTCTGCCAGAGAGGATGCAGGAATTCTGGAATTTCTTCGGAACGGTAAAAGGGCATGACAAATCTGTGGCTCAAGGTGCAATCAAATAATCCACCGCTATCTAAAAATCCTGCTGTACCCAGTTGAATCATGGCGGAAGGCTTTTGTTCTGCTCGGGCAAGCTCCATGGCAACTTTAGCCATGGAATCGAGAAGACCTATTCCCGTAAAAATCAGTTTCATACTGCCTCTCTCTTTTACCAAATCCTGGAGACCGTGAATTTCTCTGGGATGCGCAACGAGAAGCCAGATCATCGGAAATATTTTTCCAGGCCAGTCTCCCAGGCTTTCTGCAAATCAGCTACGTCCATCTTAATGGATCCTATAGTCAGGCTTCCATTATCTGTAACATCTGCAAATTTCTGCAAGGGAACTTTTTGGGTTTCCGCAAGGGTTAACAGATCTGATTCTTTTCCGGCAGTTACAGCAACAAGGTACGTATGCGCGGTTTCACCAAACAGTAATTTATCAGCACCTTCGCTCTGCGCAAAAGAACCATGGAGCGTTAAACCCAGAGAGTTTCGCAGCACTTCGCGCCCGCCAAAGATCATGCGCAACGCGGCAATCATCGCTCCCCCGTTAGAAAGATCTGTAGCCCCCTGCAATAGCTTTAGAGCATTTGCTCGAAGAATTAACTCGCCTGACTTTTCTTCCTCTGCGAGGTCGATTTGTGGCAATGGCCCCCCCTGCGATTCGCGCAGAATCCACGCATACTGAGAAGCAGAGAGCACGGGCAGAAATTGACCAACAAGATACAATGCTGTGATAGGACTTGCTGTTGCAGGCAGAGCATCTTCGTGATTTTCTATAAGACCCACCATGCCAATCATTGGTGTTGGTAAAACTGGACCATCTTCGGATTCATTGTAGAAGGAGACATTTCCTCCAGTAATGGGGAGCTTAAATGTCTCGGCAGCATGAGACATAGCACGTATGGTACTTTCAAAGAAATAATAATTTTCTGGCCGGAAAGGATTGGCATAATTGAGACCATTTGTTATACCTATGGGAGTCGCACCGCTGGAGATGATATTTCTGCGAGCCTCTGCCACCGTATGCAACACGCCCTCATACGGAGAAATAGATATGTAAAAACTGTTTCCGTCCACTGTTACAGAAAGAGCCTGATTACTGTCTGGTACGCGGTATACACCGGAATTCTGTCCCGGCCCGATTTTTCTCATTAATCCGATATCTGTATCATATTGTCTAAATAATGGTTTCTTTGAGGCAATATTAACATGGGAAAGAATCGCCGTAAGAATATCCTTTGCAGACGCCTCATTCTTTTGAGAAAGAGCATTGGCAAAGTCTCTTATTTCATGATTTTCTGCCTGGGGAAGAACAGGCTCTTTTACTTCTCTTTCGTAGCGGGGGGCATCTTTGGCGAGCAGAGAAGCCGGTACGGATGCATAAAGCTCTCCCAGATGAAAAATTTGAAGCAGACCGGTATCCGTCACCGCTCCAATTTCCGCCGCCTCGAGCTCCCATTTTGTAAAGACAGCCTTTAACTCGGCATATTTAGTCGGCTCCACTACAATGAGCATTCTCTCCTGGCTTTCTGAAAGAAGAAATTCAAACGGCTGCATATTGGCCTCTCGAGCAGGAATTCTGTCCGTATGCAGATCAATTCCGACTCCGCCGGATGCTGCCATTTCGCTCGAGGAGCTTACCAGCCCTGCCGCTCCCATATCCTGAATAGATACTACGAGTTTTTTCTGGATTACTTCCAGCGTTGCCTCCATGACGAGCTTTTCCATAAATGGATCGCCAACTTGAACGGCGCTGCGCTCCTCTGCCGATTCGTTCGATAATTCTTTGGAGGCAAAGCTTGCTCCATGTATTCCATCGCGCCCCGTCCTTGCTCCTACATACACGACGAGATTTCCGGGTCCCCTGGCTCGCGCCGATGCCATCGATTCTACAGAGGCTATGCCCACCGTCATGGCATTGACGAGGGGATTCTTAGAAAAAGATTCGTGAAAAAACAGTTCCCCCCCGGCGACCGGAATTCCAAGCGAATTTCCGTAGTCTCCGATTCCTTTTACCACCTGGCGAAGCAGGTATCTATTGCGACTTTTTTCGGGGTGGCCAAAACGCAGTGAATTGAGCGATACGAGAGGGCGTGCGCCCATGGTAAATATATCCCGCATAATGCCGCCCACTCCGGTTGCGGCTCCTTGGTATGGTTCTACAGCCGATGGGTGATTGTGCGATTCTATTTTGAATACGACAGCCTGCTTATCGTTCAGTCGCAGGGCCCCGGCATTTTCTTCGCCCGGTTTGGCCAAAAGCCTGTCAGACTTGGAATACAGGGTCTTAAGAAGTAAGATGGAATTTTTATAGGAACAATGCTCTGACCACATGCCAGAAAACATGGCCAGTTCGGTGAAGGTGGGAGTACGCCCCAACTTTTCGCAAATGCGATCGTACTCATACGGGAAAAGGCCCAGTTTGACGGCCTCTTCGGCTGTTCCTTCTTTGTCTATCAGGGATTCATTCATTCTGCCGATTTGTCTGCTCCCATCATGCTGTCAATGAAGTGATAAGGATTCAATAATTGTTTCGTTTGATAAATTCTTTATCTTCCGAAATATCATTCTCCATTCTAGTAAGCAGAGTTTTTGCCTGAAGTGTCAGGTATTTTATGAGAGTAGCTTTGTCGATGTAGCCTCCGTTGATGAGCACCATGCCCAGCTTTTCGCCGGTTTCCTGCTGCTTTTTTAATGCTGCTGCAATGACTTCTTTTTTAACAACGTTCATCGCCACCAAAAGCTCCCCAAGCTTGGGCCGCCCATGGTTCATCGTAAGGTATTCGAGCAGTTTCAGCTCACTGATCAATCCACTCTCCAGCAATACGGATCCAACCTGACCCTCTCCTCTGGATTTTACGACTGCTACAGCATCGTCATATTGTTTCTCGGTAATAACTCCATCGCGAACGAGCGCCTGGCCGAGTGACTGCTTTTCTTGAGACATAAGTCAGCCATGTGTGCAAGCATAGATTGAAAACCCAAAAAAAAGGCCCCCGCAGGAGCCTTTTCATCTTGTAGTGTCTTCGCTGAATTAACGGAAGTCTTTGCTGGAAGCAAGGGCTTCGCACTGCTTCTGGATGTTTTTGGAGTAAACGCGATATACAAGTTCGCAGTTATCATCGCCGTCATAGCTTTCCTGAACAATCTGTCCGCCTTTCATTACACCTTCGAGTTCTTTGGTAATTGCGACACCAGTAGACTCTCCAGAATCAGAACCGGATGCAGCACTGATTTTTGCGCCAACGCACATTTCGATAACACGCTTTTGGGCAGAAAGGAGAGCAGCCTCTTTAGACTGAGTTCTTCTTTTTACAAAGCCTTTAGCATCGGAAGCTGGTGCTCCGAGACCTTTAACCTGCAGAGTAGCAGTGTCGATAAAGCCTTCAGTCTGGTAGTTTTCTACCTTGCCTTGAAGCTGGGATTTTTGAGCGGGTGAAGTGCAAGCGCTGAGCGTAATAGCAGCAACAGAAAGCACTGCAATACCAATAAATTTTTTCATAGTTTCTCCTTAAGTAATTCTACGGTTGTGGTTGCCTGAGGTTATCCTTTGGCCATCCAAACTATACTTGACAGAATTGGATTTCCGGTCAAGCAGTTTTCCGCACAATCCTGATTATTTGACGGTGTAACGGAAATAACGTTCGTTCTTTTCGGATATTTATTGTGTGGTTCCGTAAAGAAATTTTCAAAAGGATGCCGTACCGGAGTTTAGCCTAGTACAAAGTTGGGCGTAGTTGCTTATCTGGCCCAGAGCGCAGCCGAAGGGTCGAGGGGCGGGCCTTCCTCTATTATAGAACTTTATCGCAGAACAATCTCAATCGTTAGTATGGAATAGTTCTCTTTGGTCGTCTTGCGCTCCAGAACGCGGGCAGTGCCAGCTTCTGTTTGTATTCCGGAAAGTCTTTCTCCCTCACGATGGCGGCGCAGAGAAAAAGTTTCCTTGCTCTCTATTACTTCAGGGGGAACATGCTGCGCACATAACAGGGCATTTTCTTCTGCTTCTGTTACCAAGCGCACATAGGAGCCCTCTTTTGAATCTGGCCGTCCCGTTGATTCGACGACAAAAACAGTTCCGCGTCCGGATTTGGGTACAAGGCGACAAATCTCCGCGTCTGACAACCGGGGCGCAGAAGCACACTGGAGAAATAATGCAGAGAAGACGGCTACAGTAATCAGCTTTTTCATACTCTTCCTTTTGCAATAGAATCAATGGCAAGGAGTACTTTCAAGGTTTCATCGAGACTGTCAAGATAGTACTGGTTGGAACTATCGCTCTTTGCCATGGGTGGATTAGGATGAACTTCCATGAACAGCCCGTCGATGCCCACAGCCGCTGCTGCACGAGCGAGTGGAAATGCCATTTCCCTTTGTCCTCCGGATTGTTCGCCCCCGCCAGGCAACTGCGTTGAATGCGTTGCGTCAAAAATAACGTGAATCCCTGCCTGGCGCATCAGCTCAATTCCACGCATATCGACGACAAGGTTGTTATAGCCAAATGTATAGCCGCGCTCCGTTATCATCACTTTCTCGTTGCCGGTTTCGCGCACTTTCTCTACCGCGTGGATGGCATCGAGTGGAGCCATAAACTGCCCCTTTTTAATATTGACCCAGTTACCAGTCTGCGCTGCCGCCATAATGAGATCCGTCTGGCGGGATAAAAAAGCGGGAATCTGCAATATGTCGGCAACTTCCGCAGCAGGAGCCGCTTCCTCTGGCCAGTGCACATCGGTCAAAACAGGAAAAGAATATTTATCTTTTACCGCCTTGAGCATTGCCAGACCCTTTTCGATCCCGGGGCCCCGGTACGAGTGAATAGAGCTGCGGTTTGCCTTATCAAAAGAGGACTTAAAAACGATGGGAATATTATATTTTTTGCGAATCTCCGAAAGATGAGATGCAGTGATTTCGAGGAGTTCTTCACTCTCCATAACGCAGGGGCCGGCGATCAGGAAAAAGGGCGAATCGCCACCTGCCACAGCCCCTCCCGGAAGTTCAATTTTTTCTGTTTTGGGAAAATTCACTTTATTCATTTTGTCTCCATTTGCGATTTAAGCCCGGGTGCAGAATACAGCACAAGCAGAGCGCATCCACCGTCCTCAAGATATACTTTTCTATAGACTTTGGCTTCGGTTTTAATATTTTTTTTGTCGGGGTATGTCTCCGAAAAAGCAAGCGGTATTTTTTTCTCTGCCCGGGTACAGCTTTGCTCTCGGCGCATTGTGTCGGGAATTTTTTCTGGCGATCCGGCCTCTTCAATTCTTAACTGAACTGTATTGTCATCCATAAAAACAGGGCCGCTACAGGTTCCCAATGCCTTGTTCTGCTTATTCGCAGAAGAACAGGCCATCGCCAAAAGGAGCTGCGCGACGAGCAGGAATCTCTTCATAGGATAGATTTTCGCAGGGAATCATGAGAGAAAGAAAAATCATGTTTACAGTCAAATGGCAATCTCTCCTAAGTTACCGGTGTCTGTACTTGGATTGGGTATTGAAACGAGCTGCGATGAAACGGCCATTGCCATTGTGCGCGATGGTCGTGAGATTTTAAGCCAACCACTTTTTTCTCAAATTGACCTTCATAATTTGTACGGAGGTGTAATTCCTGAACTTGCGTCCCGTTCTCACTACGATAAAATTCCATTTCTTCTTAAGCTTGCGCTTTCTGAAGCTGCTATAGCCCCACACGATCTCGATTACATTGCCGTAACAGTGAAGCCCGGCCTCACCGGTTCCCTTCTGGTTGGCTACCAGACTGCTCTTGCCGTGCAAGACATAACAGGCAGGCCCCTGATTCCCGTACATCACCTTGAGGCGCATATACTGGCCGTATACTTAAATGCCAATCTTCCCTTTTTCCCCTTTCTTGGTGTCCTTATATCTGGCGGTAACAGCGCCATATACCGCGTTGATGATATTGGATCGATTTCATTGATTGGGAATACCATGGACGATGCAGCCGGCGAAGCTCTCGATAAAGCCGCTTCTTTACTGAATCTTCCCTACCCCGGGGGTCCGCAAATAGAAAAACTCGCCCGGTCTTTTCTATCAAAAAAAGATAATCAAAGCACTGAAAATCCACTGCCCATTCCCCTGCGCGACCTGCCACGCAATGAGGTCCGTTTTTCTTTTAGCGGATTGAAGACAGCGCTATTGTATCTTCTTGAAAAACAAAAAAATGAATATTCAGCCGAACACCTTGCATGGGCATTCCAAGAACGAGTAATAGAAAGCATTGACAGAAATATTAAGCACGCAGTAGACATTTCGGGCATACGGAGTGTAGTAGTATCGGGCGGTGTTTCCGCCAATGGTATGCTTCGCGAAAAGCTGGAGCAGAGTGCGGCCAAAGTCGGCTACACTCTGTTTATTCCACCCAAACAGTTTTCTACGGATAATGCAGCCATGGTGGCCACAGCCGGCTATTTGTACTTTGCCGCTAAAAAGTTTCCTGTACAGAATTATGTTTCTTCCGATAATGCATTTAACTTCTCTTTATACCGGAATTGATTGTGGAAAAACAGACAGGCAAAACAAATACCCGCGATAAAATTCTTTTGACTGCACTATCTATGTTTAATGCCCAGGGGACGGCAGCGGTGAGCACCAACCATGTTTGCGAAAAACTTGGCATTTCTCCCGGAAATTTGTACTATTATTTTCGGTCCCGCGAAAATATCGTGTATGGACTCGCAATTCAATACGCAGAAGCCCTGCCACGGTTCTGGCATCTTGAAAAAGGGCAGGCCATTTCATTTTCTTTTTTGCTGGAAAGGCTTCGCTTTACCTACGAACTAAACGAATCGTATCGCTTTCTTTTAAGAGAAACAGTTGTGCTGTCTGATTCAGGACTGAACCTGCGCAAGCTCATGGAGTCGCCCATAAGCATACAAAAAGAATCTTTTCGCAAAATTCTGGCAGCTCTTGCCAAAGCGGAATATTTTAAGCTGAATAAAGAAACCCTTGAATGGCTGGCCTCGCAGACAGAACTGTTGCTGTATACTCCCGACCTGCCTGTATTTATTGCCGGACAGGAACGCTGGAACTATATTCTTTCTGCATTGCTGATATTTGCCGGTGAAAAAGCGCGCGATCCATTATTGAAATTCAGAGAATAGGCTTACCCGACGACCTCCATTCATAGAAACTGTCGATTTCTCCGGCTGAAAAAAAAATATCTCTCTTTGCTTAACTTTTATTATTTCCTCCACATTATACTAATATGGAAGGAAATAATAATCAACAAAACAAACGGAAATATGGAACGCATGGCGAGGAAAAGGCCGTCCGCTATTTGCAGCAAAACGGATACACCGTTCTCGCACGCAATTTTACTGCCTTTGGCATAGAGATTGATATTCTTGCCAAAAAGGAAATCCAGCAGGAGACGCATTTTTTTATGGTTGAGGTAAAGCGCGTTCGCGCCGGATATTACCGCGCGGGATATCCCGTCGTTAGAATGCGGCAACTGAACCGCTATAAGAGCGCCCGAGACCGCTGGTTTATACGGGAAAAACGAATTTTTAACGTTCACATATCGCTGATTCTTTTGTCGGAGGATTTGAACGTTCTCGATTTTTTTCCGTACTGGGCCTGACACAAAAGTGGTTCGGGAGAAAAAAATGCTGTTAATTCCATATAGGTATCCGATATTAAACCTAAGTAGGCGGTGGTCTGTATTGTACAGCTGGTTCTGTGCACGCAGGCAGAGCGTACCAAAATTCTGGCGGGTGTGTAACTCTGTCCGTTCAGAATAACGAGCCATGGATGGCTCGGAAAAATTACAGTTACAGGGAAGTAACAATGGCAAGAAGACTGGCAAACAAGGGCAGGCGAAATATGCCCAAAAACACGGATCTCGGGAAACGCTCCTATGATTCGTACGAACAAAAAATCTTTGAATACCAAAAGCGAATACGTGACTCTGATTACGTAGAATTTGCGATTGACAGGATTGCAGCGGAGCTCACGCATTTTCTCACGCGCTGAGAATTTATGAATCAACCGCCGTTAACTGCTGATCAAACCCTGTCCCTTAAAATATTCGCAAAAGGGCAGGACACAGCTTGCGTTTTTGCAGGTAACGCAGGAGTTGTCGATTTTTTGAAATCGGTTCTGCACGTACTTTTTCAAGGCATATTATCGCAAACATCTTACGGATCCCCCCAGCAGGTGGAACGCGAGATTGGTCTTTTGCGCGAACAGCTATACGAGGCCTTACTGCCCTTTTCGCAAAAAAGCATGTCTCAAGGCGACCCCCGGAACACAGTGCATCAATTCTTTGAGGAGCTGCCACAGATTTACGAAATGCTCTGGCAGGATGCAGAGGCAGGCTATCTTGGCGATCCCGCTGCTGAATCTGTTCATGAAGTAATACTGGCTTATCCCGGTTTTCTTGCCATTGCCGTACACCGGATAGCCCACGTATTTTATCGGCTCGGCGTTGGGGTTTTTCCCCGCATTATGACAGAGTATGCCCACGAGAAAACCGGAATAGATATTCATCCCGGAGCCACCATTGGCCGGGCATTTTTCATGGATCACGGCACGGGCATTGTCGTTGGTGAAACGACTACTATTGGCGACAACGTAAAAATTTACCAAGGCGTTACTCTGGGTGCTCTCAGCGTTAAAAAGGAGCTGGGGAAAACCAAGCGCCACCCAACCATAGAAGATAACGTTGTCATTTACTCCGGAGCCACCATTCTTGGCGGCAACACCATTATCGGCCATAACAGTGTGATTGGTGGCAATGTCTGGCTCACCGAATCTGTCCCACCTCACAGCGTTGTTTTTCACCGCAGCGTAGTGAAGGTTGGTTCGCGCGCGCGACATCCGGAAGCCAATGATTATGTGATATAAGCTGATAAAATACGCGCGCGATAATTTAACCATGTCAACAACAGAACAATCGCTTGAATTTGGAACAGCTGGTGTCTGTGCCATCATGGGAGATGGACCATACCGAATAAACAAAACCACAATAGCAAGGCTGGCCCTGGCCATAGCGCAAACTGCGCAGGAAAATATTTCGAGAAAGCTTTTTCCAAAGCAGGATTCACGACGACTGTTCCTGTTCAGGAGGAATTTGAACCCGATGGAAATTTCCCCGACCTTTCGGCACCCAATCCGGAGAACCCTGATAATCTGCACTATTGTTTCCACTCCTCTTGCACAAAAAGTCGCAAAAAGATTTGGCGTACATTATAGAGAAACCCTTACAGGATTTAAATGGATGGCGCAGGCAGAAATTCTTTAGTGCTGCAGTTCTCTTTTGCCCTGGTTTCTACCGCGCGGCTTTCGAAGATACTGCGCAGAATTGGACTCATTGATTTCGATTAATTCTCCGCTCCTCAATGCCTCCAGAATATCCTGCATTCTTCGAAGCTCCGAATAATACACGCGCACGCCGGCTGCATGCAATACCTCCCATGCGTTGCGGCTCATGTGTCCCGTTACAACGCGATGTGTCCCACGGCTTACCATGTAACTTGCCAGATCTTTGCCATTGTCCGTTGGATTATTCTCCAGAATTATGTTTTGATCTTGGTCTATAAACGCGATTTTATTGGTTTGGCCAAAAAGTGGAACCCTAAGAACTTCTCCCGTGTTGTCCCTTACTGTAATTGCTGTCATATCTGTCTCCTTAAACTGAATTTAATGTCTTCCTATTTATGAACATATGCTCATAAATTCTATTGACATTATATATTAAATTTGGGAAAGTAACCAAAAAAAAGCCGCTCCGAAACCGGAACGGCAAGTGTATGGAGTTTAACAGATACTGGAACGGGAAGTTCCAGTGGCCATTATATATACTCTTTCTGAAATCTCAACCAATTAAAGGGATGCAACTGTTTTACAGTTTTTGATGGTTGAGTTTTTTTCTGCCTTGTGCTTTGCCCTTTGAGATTTCCCTTCCGCACCCCTAAAACTGTACTCCATTATTTTATTTGTCCCTTTAATTTTTCAAAAAAAGTCACTGGAGAAAGCATCCCAAGATATGATTCTCCAGTGGGAGTTCACGGGGTGCAATTTCGTTGCGTATTGCGTCGCGAAATTCCCTGCTGTAACGTTTTCTTTGTATCATAGACTACCTTTCCTATTGCACTGAATTCGTATTCCAACTTTAGGGGTGCTTTTTCAGAATATGCAAAATTTCCAGATTTCGTTAAAAAAAATTGACAGGATTTGCAGGTAAATAATTATCAGACTCGAAAAAAAAATAAAAGTTGAGGTTATCGTATGAACTCTAAAGTCGCTTTTTTTATCCTGTTTTCTTCTCAAGTCCTGGTTGGGTGTACGGGCTCCACTCGACAATCGACTCCACCTTCGACGGAGCCATCGCCGGAGCCAGAGGATTTGCGTGCGTATATGCACGGCATCGAAGCCGTCAAGAACGACGACGGCAGCTATTGGGTGATGTTCTCGTCCGCCGGTATGCCTCCGGCTGGACCGAACCAGAACGGTTCGTGGCCTCATGACGTCTATCGCGCCAAGTGGAGTGCGGGCGACGTGAATCTCCAGACGGCCTCCAACTTCATTTCGGCGCCGGAGGCGCAGGAGCCTGCGTCAATAGCGCGCACGCAAAATGGCAACATAATGGTCACCTTCGAGGATGGAATCGCCGCATCCAACGTGCTGGCTCAGCGCTATGGCGTTTATGACGCCGCCTTAAATGCGGTCAAGGCCTATCCCAATGACGTTCTGGACGGGGGGCATTCTGGACATGTCGCGGCTACCGACAACCATTTTGTTGTATTTTATTCCGAAGACTGGGTGCTTGGCGGCGGCGTAGACAATCTTGGCACCGGAAACGGTGTCTATGCCACCGTCTACAATAGCAGCGGCGATAGAACGCACACAGACGCAGTACAAGTGGCCCCCAATGCGCGCGAGTGGTGGCCTATGCTGGCGGCTTCGCATCAGAAAGTCTTGTTGATCTGGCAGCGCTATGTCCCCGGCGAGCTTTACGCCGATCTGATCATGGCCGTGCTGGATCCTGCAACCAACCAGCTGACAACAACGCCCACAACTCTCAAGACCGGCATACGGTATTATGTTTATCAGGCCGTCTATGTGGAAGCCGTGGACAGGTTTCTCGTTACAGGCACCACTTATGACGGCACTGGTTTCGCCAACCTTGTAGACACCAGTGGCCATATAACGGCAACCCTCACAGGCCTGCCGACAATCGTGCGCGAAGGCGGGATAGCCGTAGAGAATAATCTGGCCTACCTGGCAGCTGGAACCAATGAGCTGATACAGTTGTCGCTTACATCCACAAGCATCACGCTGCAGGCCACCAAAACGTCCCCCATATCATGGTCGTACATCGGTAATCTCGGCTTGGTGCGCGGCCCTTCAAAAGTTCATTGGGTATCGCTCAGCCGGGACGGCCTGCAAGAAGCCGACTTCGACTTCAATTGATATTTTTCATAAGAAATTAAAAATATTAGAGGAAGTACTGGACACACACAGCGCGGACAAAAAGAAATGACAAGCGAATCGCCCTTGCTATGGGGCTCGTACTGAACGCAAAGGGAATAGTCTTCTTCCTGCGCCGGGGGT